>CAZDAH010000123.1:305-6366 GCA_964503405.1 uncultured Ignavibacteria bacterium | reverse complement strand
GGGGGCCGCATCTATATAAGCTGGCGGAGAATCTGTCGCGGGTGATGTTCGAATTCTCCGGCGAGGATTTCCGACCGCAGTCCTTACGCTACATCCATAAGGTCGCGGTTCTGCCTGAACGCATCGCCGTCTTTGAAGGGATGGGGGTCGAATCGGGACTTCAGACCTTCGCCTTCGACCCGCCCTCGGGCAAGCGACAAACCAGAGACGAGGAAATCATCCCCTTCACCTTCGCTCTCAACCAGAATTACCCCAACCCCTTCAATCCGTCCACAAGCGTCAGCTTCGAAATACCGTCGACCCAATGGGTCAAGCTCGAGATCTTCAACATCCTCGGGCAGAAGGTCAAAGTGCTGGCCGACGAGAAGATGCCTGCCGGACGATATTCGCTGATCTGGGACGGCACCAACAGCGCAGGACGGTATGTATCGTCGGGCGTGTATTTCTCTCGGCTGTCGGCGGGTGACAATACCGAAGTTAAGAAGATGCTCATGCTCAAGTAGGTTGAAATCTTTATGGTTTCACATTTTTCTTGACATGCTCTTAAAACCCTCATAAGATAAAAACGAATACAGGGCCATGTGGCCCCGATGGGAAGACGGTGAGAAACCGTCACAGCCCCGCTACTGTGATCGGGTAAGCGCCGCAGACGCCACACTCGCAAGAGGGGAAGGCGCGGCCGCCCTGAATAACGGGTCCGTCAGTCAGGATACCATCGCCAAAATAAGTTCCATGCACCTTCGAGGGCGAGGATTGGAATGAGTAGCTCATCCCCGGCCGTCCGGCTGTTCCCAGCCGGTCCCTCGCGCCGGTTTTTTTTCGGGATCATAGCGGTTTTATCGCTTCTATATCCGGTTTACAGGCCGCTCGCGCAAACTGAGATTAAGCTTTCCGGACGTGTCATCGATGCTATCTCCGGCTCGCCCGTCCAGGCGGCGGCCGTGAGTGTCGAGGGATATGGCCGCACTGTCGCCACCGACGCCGACGGCTATTTCTACTTCACTGATCTGCCCGCGGGCGATTACGAAATAAGAGCGTCCAGAATCGGATATCGTCAAAAGATACCGTCCGAGGTCGCTGTCGACGGCGCCTATCAATCTGATATTACTATATTAATGGTTCGATCACCAGTTTTGGCCGGATCGCAGACCGTGACTGCGGACCGTCGGGGAAACCTGCATATCTCCCGCTCGGGGCTCATAACCACGGTCGATATTATCGAGCCGGGATCGAATTCGATCGAGAGGTTGGTCGAGGCCCTGCCCGAACTGGAGTTGGTGGAATCATCCGGCCGTCGTTTCCTGCGGATGAGAGGAGCGGCTCTGAACGCCACGTTTATACTCATTGACGGCCGCCTGCTGAATTCATCCCTCGATTCCCGGGCCGATATTTCGGCGGTCCCGTTCGAATCTGTGTCAAAAGTGGAGGTGGCAGCCGGCGGGGATTATCGAACGCCTGGTCTGGCCGGGAGCGTAAATTTCGTAACAGGCACTATCGCCAAAAACGCCATCGCCGCAGCAGAGCGGGGAAGTTTCGATCATGAAAGATACGCGCTCGGCGGAGAGCTGTCGTTCAAGAACGAGGTAGCTCTGAGTCTCAATGGCCATAGCGCCTACGAGAGAGGCGATTTTGAGTTCACCGATCCCCGCGATTCGGTCCAGACGCGGGACAACAATTTCGAAAAATCGAGCGGGTTATTCGGGACTTTCCGATATAGCCGCGGGAAATCCTCCATAAAAATAAGTTCAAGGTATTTCAAGAGGATCGCCGGAGTTCCTGGCGCCGTATTCCAGCCAACCCCGAACGCCCTTTCCGAAAGCGAAGAGGTCGATATTTCGGGCGCGATCGAAAAACGGTTCCTTATCAATAACACCATAAATCTGAATATAGGTTCGATCGAGCGTCGGGCGGAATTCGATTCTCCCCGCACGCCGACAAACTTCATCCCCTACAATACACTTTTCAAAGAGAGAAACAGGGAGGCAAAACTCGGTTTCATCAGGTCCGGACGTTTCGATTTCAACGCCATTCTCGGAATTCGATATGAGATGCTTGAAGGCGAGGACCTGATCCGTCCGAGTTCCAGTCTTGGAACGCACTCACGAACCATAAACTCGGTCGCCGCGGGGGTAGATTGCCCATTCGGGCTCCCGTACGCCGGACGACGAAAATCGAATCTCACCATCGGCGCGAGACAGGAGTGGGGCCCAGGAGGCAATATCCTGCTGCCTTCGGCCGCGTTGAGGTTGAATCCCGATACGCCTATCGATATTGGATTTGATATTTCCTATTCAAGAGGACGGCGGCTTCCCGATATGGCCGATCTTTACTGGAAAGAGGACGTTTTCGCCACGCCCAATCCCGGCCTCAGGCCGGAGAAGTCCCGAAGTCTGCAGGCAGGTCTCGATTTCAGAAACCGCGTCCTCGGGATGGCAATCCTGCGCATAAGCGGTTTTACCAGCGATTACAAAGACATCATCATCTGGCGCAAATGGGCCGGGGACAAATTCAAACCGGTCAACCTCTCCGAGGCTCGTATCGACGGCTGGGAGGTCTCGGTCGATTTCAGCCCTTTCAACGGGCCGATCAGACTGGCATGGACGGGAAGTTTCTTAAGGCCTCTTAATAAAGAGGACGAACCCGCCCATCATAACAAGTACCTGACTTTCAGACCAATAGGCACGCAGACCGCTGTCATCGAACTCGCTTACGGACGGTTCGAAATTCGAGTCAAAGGGCGGCATATCGGCAGAAGATATACTACTGAGGAGAACACCAAGTCGTTGCCGCCGGTCGATCCCGTCGATTGCGATGTGCGAATGAAGTTGAATATCATGCGAGTCAAAGCGCTGGTTGAATTCGCGATTTCGAATATTGGCGATATCCAGTACGAAATTCTCGATCGTCAACCGGAAAAACCAAGGGAGTTTAGAGCGAAATTAACGATTTCATCGAAAGGAGATCCATCATGAAAAAGCTGGCACTTTTGCTATCGATTATGACAGCGTCTTCGGCGCACGCCCAACGGCAGGCCTACGTGGTGAACAGCCTGGCCGAGACTCTTTCAATCATCGATCTGGAAACCGGCCAGGTGACCAATCATGCGGTCGCCCTGGGCGAGGCTCCCAACCAGGCGGCTTACCATGACGGCTTCCTATATGTAGTCAACTCGATTTCCGCCGATATCATGAAGATAGATCCCGCTGATCGTCAAATTGTCGCGGATATCTATCTTGCCATCGGTTCCAATCCATATTATATGGCGTTTTCCGAGAATCATTGTTTTGTCACGGGCTTCGTCTCGGGGGCGGTTTATAGAATCGATTTGTCGACGAACGTGATCGACGGCCAAACCGACGTAGGAGGCTACCCGGAGGGGATTGTTTATGCCGACGGTCTCGTTTACGTGACCCAAACCTATTTCAATCCGGACGACTACAGCTACGGGCAAGGGATGGTATCGGTAATAAACGCCTCGACCATGTCTGTCGAGGGTCAGTTCGAAGTGGGAACGAATCCCCAATGGATCAGCAAATCGGACATCGGCGAGCTTCATATCGTTTGCACCGGAAACTATTTCGATATCCCTGGTTCGGTCTATATCTACGGTCCGGCCGAAGGTGAGATTGTCGATTCCGTGAATATCGGAGGAACTCCCGCCAGCCTGGCCATATCGCCTCTGGGGATAGGCTACCTGGCCGCAGGAGGATGGGAGGACGAGGGTCTGGTTTTCGCATACGATATTGATTCCCGCGAGATCATCAACGGTCCCGGCAATCCCATCGAATCGGGGTTGGGGGTCACCTGCGTGGCCGTAGATTCTTTGGGCTTCCTGTATTCGACCGATATGGGCGACGATACGATCACGAAGATGTCATCGTCGGGCGGATATCTCGGCAATTTCGGCGTCGGCGACGGGCCGGTATTCTTGACTATCGTGGACGATGCCGTTTTGGGAATAGAGGACAACGAGCTTAAGATCGTGCCTGAAAACATGGCTATTTTGAGCAACTATCCGAATCCCTTTAACTCAAGTACGGTAATCTGGTTCGAAATGGAGAATGTCGACGTAAGCGATTTGCGCGTATATATATACGATCAGCTCGGCAGGATTGTGAAAAGGCTCTCCCCGGGAACCGAAGAGGCGAATGGTTCGGTTTTCTGGGATGGAACCGACAATCTCGGTAGCGAATGTTCAAGCGGGGTTTACTTCGCCGGACTTTCAGGCCGCGCTGATGGCGACGGCAGAGAAATCGAAGGCTGGATGCGCAAGATGGTACTGGTCAGGTGATCCTTTGGCGAGGAAAGACAGAAAATGATTGCGGACGGCTTGGATTTGATTATATTTAACGAATTGTTCAAAATGGAGAGAGCGGTAAAAGGAGACGATTAATGAAAGCCGGCATTCACCCCAAGTATTACGATACCACAATCAAATGCGCCTGCGGCAATGTGATCGAAACCAGGTCCACCGTCAAAGATATTTCGGTGGAAATCTGTTCGAGCTGTCATCCGTATTTCACTGGCAAACAAAAGCTCGTTGACACGGCCGGGAGGGTTGAGCGTTTCAGAACAAAGTACGCCAAAATTGTCCAACCGAAGAAAAGCAAAAAATAAGGAGATATTCTCTCGGTCTCTGGGCAAGGGTCCGTTTTATCATGAAGTCGTCCGCGATTAGAGATACGATTGCTTCAGGCCTCGCCGCGGTGATGTCAGCCGCCGACTCGGTGGACAAGAACGTCGGTGGTCAGGCGGTTATTGAAGGCGTCATGATGCGCTCGCCCGAGAAAGTATCAACCTCCCTTCGACTGCCCCAGGGGAATATCGTTACCCGCACCGATGATTTTATATCTCTGACCAGAAAAAAGAAAGCTTTTGGGAAACCGGTAATTCGGGGCGTTATCTCTTTTTTCGAAATGCTGGTGCTTGGAATCAAGACTCTAAATTACTCGGCGGAGATGGCCGCCCGGACAGAGGAAAGCGATGGGAAAAGCTCGGACGAACAGGAGAGTAAGAAGCTGGGTTTGGCCCTGGCTCTCACCGTCATCTTCTCCCTTGGCATCGGGATAGCTGTCTTTTTCTTTCTGCCCATCCTGGCCACTCAGTTGATCTCAATTAACAAAGAGGCGGTGGGATTCAATCTAATGGCCGGCGCCATACGCCTGACCATTTTCCTCATATACGTCTGGAGCCTGTCGCGATTCGAGAGCTTCAAGAGAATATTCCAGTATCACGGCGCTGAACATAAATCGATATTCGCATTCGAGGCCGATCTGCCGCTGGAAGTGAAATCGACTCATCGATTCAATACATTCCATCCCCGCTGCGGCACGAGTTTTATCCTGATCGTGGCCATGCTGGCCATTCTGACTTACTCCGTTTCCGACAGCGCCTTCGCCATGATATTCGGACGCGCCCCCGGCGTAATCGAAAGATTCTCGACGCATCTGCTGTTCCTGCCGATTGTAGCTGGCGTGTCGTTCGAGCTCCTGAAGCTATCGGGCAAAACCCGAAACAATCCTCTGACCAGGTTCCTGATCGCCCCGGGTCTTTGGCTGCAGCGAATCACCACGCGCGAGCCGGCTGACGATCAGGTCGAGGTGGCCCTGACAGCCCTGCGAAGCTCCATAGCGGGTACATCGTTAGACCCCGGACCGGCTTAACCGTCAGTCGATAACATATGCTATCAGATTTATTGAGATTATCAGAGCAGGTTGAGAAGCGTTTTGCCGAGTTAACCGATCTGCTGGCCGATCCTGCGACCGTGACCGACAAGAATCGTTACCGCGAATTCTCGAAAGAGCACTCTGATCTGGTTGAGATTGTCGAGAAAAGCGGCCGGTTTCGCAGGATCCTGAAGGAAATCGAAGAAAACAGGGAACTGGCCGAATCCTCCGAAGATCCCGAGCTTTCCGAACTTGCGGCCTCCGAATTGGAGGAGCTTGAGAAAAAGGCCGATACTATCCAGTCGGAATTGGAATTACTCCTTATCCCCAGGGATCCCGAAGACGACAAAAATGCCATCGTGGAAATCCGCTCCGGCACAGGGGGAGAAGAAGCA
>CAZDAH010000123.1:0-295 GCA_964503405.1 uncultured Ignavibacteria bacterium | reverse complement strand
CCCTATTGGCCGCCGATCTCTATCGAATGTACAGCAGGTATATAGATAATAAGGGATGGAGAATCGACGTTTTGAATACCAGCGCCACGGGCCTCGGAGGAATAAAAGAAATTATTTTTATTGTATTGGGCAGCGGGGTTTACGGCGAACTGAAACTCGAATCGGGAATTCACCGCGTGCAAAGGGTCCCGGCGACCGAGGCTTCCGGAAGACTGCATACGTCGGCGGCCAGCGTGGCGAGCGTTAGCGCGACGGGCCAGGCAATGCGGCGAACCGCCACCGGCACTTGCGCGCG
>CAZDAH010000122.1:0-7006 GCA_964503405.1 uncultured Ignavibacteria bacterium | reverse complement strand
GCACTCGTCGGAATCGAAAACTATGGGCTCGCCTTTTTTCTGCGGCATTTCGACCGGGAAAATTTCCGCTTTGAATTTGCCTGCCGCTATCGCCTTGCCTGCCTTCTGCTGGGAATTGGCGGAGTACTCGTCGAGCATTTGACGGGTCAGATTAGCCTTAGTGGCAGTGTATTCGGCGGCGCTGCCCATGTGGTAATCGTTGAACGAATCCCAGAGGCCGTCGGTGATCATCAGATCGACCAGCTTCTTATGGCCGAATTTCAGGCCGCTCTTGGCCCCGTGCAGCGCATACGGCGTGTTGGACATCGATTCCATCCCCCCGGCCACAAACAGATGACCGTCCCCAGCCTTGATTGCCTGGGCGGAGAGCATGACCGCCTTCAAACCGCTGCCGCAGACTTTGTTGATAGTTAAAGCCGGCACTTTCGACGGTATCCCGCCGTGGATAGCCGCCTGACGTCCCGGCGCCTGGTTGGAGCCGCCCTGCACCACCTGACCCATGATGACCTCGTCGATATCGTTGGGATCGATACCGGCGCGTTTGACCGCCTCTTTTATGGCCATCGCCCCCAATTGCGGGGCGGTGAATGATGACAGCCCACCTAAGAAATTCCCTATCGCCGATCTGCACGCCGAAAGTATTACCGCTTCACCAGACATTGTACTGCCTCCTTACACCAGAGATTTATTATCCGAATCACATTTTTCTTTTTTGTAGGTCAGGAGCCGGAGGCTCCTGACGAGATTGCCTTCGCTGTCGGCAGACGAGCTGCCGACCTACTTTTTATTTGTTCTTTCCTTCAAATATCCACCGCGTATTCTGTGATTGATTAAGATATTCGTCAATTGGTGGAATATCTTCTATCGCGAATTCCATCTTAGGATTATTTGTATAATATTTCGCTTTGAAGGGGCCATCTGGAAATATAATACCATTGCTAATCCCTGATCCATCATATGTAATATTGTATTTCTTTGTTAAATGGATTCTAAGTAAACTTGCCAAGATGCCAATATTTTCAAAGAGTATATTCCTATCTATTTTATTTTTTTTTCGATCTGCATGAGAGCAATCGTTCCTTAATTTCTTGAATTCCTTCGCGGTTGGGATGGTTCTGTCCATAAATTCCGGATTGCTATTCGCGCTTTTTAGAAATAAATCTTGTTTGGACTCCTTTCCCCCCGATAGCTTTTCCAATGCAAGAAATAGCGATCTATACTTCTCTGTAGGCAACTCCGACTGGAGCGCTTCGTTAAAAAAGCCAATTGCCATATAATCGCTATCATCCAATTCGGAATCGAAGAATGCCTTATGCTGATTTATGCGCCAAGGCTCTACCATTTTATTATCTTGTAAACGCAAGTCCCAAAACCAGATATCTCTTTCTTGACTTCCGCTCTGTCCCTTTTAAAATGAATTCAGGATGGTGAATCAAGATTATTGGCTCGCAAGTAAGAAACATCAAACGATGATTAAAGTGTGTTAGATTATTCCATATTTTTTCATGTGCCTCTTTAGTATCGTTTGTAGTTACAATGAAATGAGCTTTTTTCCCAACTGTTAATATGTCGATATCGTTAAGAAATAATTTTGCACGGATATCTCCGAAGTTGATTTCGAATTCATCGATAGAGTGCACGCCATTCTCAAGAATTCGGTATTGAATCAAGTATTCCATAATTTTTCACTTCGTTTTCGGCAGGCAATCTGCCAACCTGCGTTTTCATCCCTGTTAAAACACATCTGGATTCCCTCTTCCGCGGGAATGACAGAGGCAAATCCCGGTGTTCCCGGTGTTTCTGGAACTGTGATTTCCGAAACAACCTTCGCGGCCTGACTCCCTTTAGATTATTACGTCGGCCTTCGGCCTCCTCATAATGACGTGTTGCATGTGGTGCTTATTCAACCTCATTTCATTGTCATCCCGCACTTGTCCTTCGGATCCGTTAGGAATGCGGAATCTTGTGTTGGCCGTTCAGCATATTTGTCGGGTCAAACCTCGCAATAGACCGCCGAAAACCCGACCTACTTTTCCTTTTGTTCTATCAAAAACAACATGTCTTTGGCCTTCTCGGCCCACTGGCCGGACGATTCTTTGTCGAGATACTTTTCGAACCATTCTTTCGCTTTATCATATTTTCCCTGCTCGAAATACATCTGCGCCAGCATATATATCGCCTCTGGCATGGCGCCGACCCGGACGGCATCGAGGAACTTGGATTCGGCCTCGACCGGATCTCCGACGTTGAGGGCGACCAGTCCCAGGCCGTAATAGCCGCGCGGGTAGGTGGCGTCGACAGTTATGGCCATCTCGAAATGTTTCTTGGCCATCACATAATTCTTTCGCGACAGCCAGATGGTTCCCATGTTCTGATAAGTGCGCGGATAGAGATCGTCGACCTCGCTGGCCCGTTCGTACCAGATGAGGGCGTCGTCGTAATTTTCACTCATATAGTAGATATTGCCGATCGCCTGGTAAGCGTCGACATTGGCCGGGTCATAGACGATGGCGCCCTGGTAGTAGATGAGCGCGCTGTCCTCTTCGCCGATTTGCTGAAAACAGACGGCCAGCTCCTGGTAGACGCTCTTGAAATTCTCTTTCTGCTTAAGGACCTTGCGATAAAACGGGATCGCTTTCTCCGGCTGGTTTTGCACTAAATACTCATGCGCTTTGGTGTAATTCTTAAGATAAGCGTCCTCCGACGGCGCGGACAGGCCGCAGGAGAGAATGATCGCCGCGGCCGGTGTGACGAGTTGCCATCTTGTGATTTTTTTCATTAGGTTCGCCATTTCGTCGAGGAGCTAATCTCCCCGTTAATGAATATATGAATAGGACATGCGATAATCAAACCGATTTTCTTAGGGCCTTGATTCAAAGCGTGTTATCCGGATTTCAGAAACTTCATAATCGACCCCGCAACCGATTTTATGAGGGAAAATCGGTTTTGTTTCCGGGTGGACAGCCGACATCCATTTATTGGTAAACAATTTGACTTTAAGAGAGGTAATTCTTAGATTAGTGCCCGTTATGGAAATGACGATTTTGCGATTGAATAAGTGAAGAAAGGATATTCATGGTAGGAATAGTAGGTTATGGGGCTTATATCCCGCGCAACCGGATCAAGGTCGAGGAGATCGCCAAGGTCTGGGGGGCCGACGCTCCCAGCTACAAGCGGGGATTGATGCTTCGCGAAAAATCGGTGCCCTCTCCCGACCAGGACACCATCACCATGTCGGTGGAGGCGGCCAAGCACGCCATCAAACGCGCCGGGATCGATCCGTCGGAGATCGGGGCGGTCTATGTCGGCTCGGAGTCGCATCCCTACGCGGTGAAGCCGTCGGGGACGATAGTAGCCGAGGCGATTGGGGCGACGCCGGACTGCCATTGCGCCGATTTCGAGTTCGCCTGCAAGGCCGGATCGGAGGGGATGTTCGTGGCCATGGGCCTGGTCAAGGCCGGCGAGATCAAGTACGGGATGGGGATAGGGGCCGACACGTCGCAGGGAGCGCCTGGAGACGCGTTGGAGTATTCGGCGTCCGCGGGAGCCGCGGCCTTCATCTTCGGCAAGGAGAACGTGGTCGCCGAGTCGCTTTTCACCCACTCTTGGATGACCGACACCCCCGATTTCTGGCGGCGCGAACATCAGTTTTACCCCAGTCACGGCGGACGATTCACCGGTGAACCGGCGTATTTCAGGACCATCAACGGCTGCGCTAAGGCTCTCCTTGAAAAATCGAAAATGAAGCCGTCTGATTTCGCTTTCGCGGTATTTCATCAGCCCAATGGCAAATTCCCAATGACTGTCGGAAAGCAGCTGGGATTCACCGAAGAGCAGATGAACCAGGGGTGGCTCTGCCCCACTCTAGGAAACACATATTCGGGGGCATCTCCCATCGGATTGACCGCTATTCTGGATATCGCCAAAGCGGGGGATAAAATCTTCATGGTCTCCTACGGCTCCGGCGCCGGCAGCGACGGTTTCATATTCAAGGTCACCGACAAGATCAAAGAGGTCCAGAACAAGGCGCTCCATACCAGGGCCATGCTCGATTCGGACAACAGGCGATATCTCGATTACGGTACTTATACAAAATTCAGAGGCAAGATCAAGCTAAGAGGAGAATAATCCGTTAATTGCGGTCAGGGCAAGCCCTGTCTCGCGGCGACGCGGATTTTCCAATAGCGGAGGAATAAATGAGAGATGTGGCAGTAATCGGGGTGGGGATGAACAAGTGGGGCGAACTCTGGGAGGCCGCCATCCGCGACCTCCTGGCCGAGAGCGTCCTTTTAGCCCTGGATGACGCCGGAATTGATTCGGTGGAGGCGATGTATATAGGATGCATGTCGTCGGGGCTGTTTACCCATCAGGAGCACCTCGGTTCGATTGGCCCCGATTATTCGGGTATATGTCCAATTCCGGGAATGAGGGTGGAATCGGCCTGCGCGTCTGGAGGAGCCGCCTTCAGGGCAGCCTACATACACGTAGCCTCGGGAATGGCCGATATCGTCATGGCCGCGGGAGTGGAGAAGATGACCGACGTGGACGGCGGCGGGGCGACTTTCGCCTTGGCCACTGCGGCCGACCAGGAATACGAGGTTTACAACGGGGTCACCTTCCCCGGCCTCTACGCTATGATGGCCAATCATCATATGCACAAATACGGCACGACTCGCGATCAATTATCGCAGGTGGCGGTCAAGAATCATCTGAACGGCTCTAAAAATCCGCTGGCCCAGTTTCGCATGAAGGTGACACCGGATCAGGTGAAGAATTCGGTCATGGTGGCCGATCCGTTGACGCTGCTGGACTGCTCCCCCATCACCGACGGCTCGGCGGCGGTGATTCTATGTTCGATGGATAAGGCCAAAGAGCTTACCAAGAAGAGACTGGTAAAGATAATTGGTTCGGGGCACGCGTCGGATACGATCCAACTGGCCCAGCGCGAAGATATCTCCAGTTTGAAATCTACCAATATGGCGGCAAAACAGGCGTTGGAAATGGCCGGCAAGAAGATCGACGATATCAATTTCGCCGAGGTGCACGATTGTTTCACCATAGCCGAGATCATGGTGATCGAAGCGCTGGGGATAGCCCCCCAGGGAAAGGGCGGCAAAGCCACCGCCGACGGCATCACCGCTATCGACGGCAAATTCCCGGTAAACGCCAGCGGAGGATTGAAATCGAAGGGTCATCCTGTCGGAGCCACCGGCGTGGCCCAGATAGCGGAGATTGTCAAGCAGGTACGCGGCGAGGCCGACGAGGGCAGGCAGGTCAAGAAAGCGGATATCGGGCTGGCGCAGAATATGGGCGGAAGCGGCGCCAGCAGCGTGGTCCATATACTGGAGGGAATGTAAGATGTCAGCGCCTAAATACTGGAGAGAGATCCCGCAGCGTTACCGTTTCGAGGCGGCCAGGTGTAAGAAATGCAGCAAGGTATTGTTCCCTCCGAGATTGATCTGCCCGGCCTGCAAGTCGCGGGAGTTCGAGAAGACCAGGATTAGCGAAAAGGGGACGGTGGAGACGTTCACCATAATCCGTATCGCCCCAACCGGATTCACCGACGAGGCGCCGTATCCTGTCGGCATCGTCGATGTCGGCGACGGGGTCAGGGTGCTTTGCCAGATCGCCGATTGCGACCCGGAGAACCTGAAGATCGGCATGAAGGCCCGCCTGGAGTTCCGTAAGATCCAGCAGGAGGGGCATGCCGGAGTGATCAATTACGGATACAAGTGTGTGCCGGAGTGAGTTGAGCGTGCGCGAAATCAGGAAGTCATAGTGTTTCAAATTCAATCCAAAATCGATATCAAGAGTATCGAATACAGGGAGAATTTCGAGCATCATAAAAAGGAGGTCGCGCTTCTAAAGGAACGCCTTGAGAAAATCAAGCAGGGCGGACCTCCAAAAGCGATCGAGAAGCATATCCAGCGCGGCAAGCTTCCGACGCGTGATCGCGTCAAGAAGCTATTCGACAAGAATACGCCGTTTCTGGAATTCTCCGCGTTAGCCGCATACGACATGTACGACAATGAAGCCCCGGCCGCCGGAGTCATAACAGGTATCGGGGTAGTCCATGGCCGCGAGATACTGGTTGTCGCCAACGACGCCACCGTAAAGGGCGGCACGTATTACCCGATGACCATCAAAAAGCACGTGCGGGCGCAGGAGATCGCCCTGAAGAACAGACTGCCCTGCGTCTATCTCGTCGATTCGGGAGGCGTGTTCCTGCCCCATCAAAAAGATGTTTTTCCTGACAAGGGGCATTTCGGCAGCATCTTCTACAACCAGGCTCGATTATCGGCGCTGGGTATTCCTCAGATAGCAGTGGTCATGGGATCGTGCACCGCCGGCGGTGCGTATGTGCCGGCCATGAGCGACGAGGCGGTAATTGTGCGCAACCAGGGGACGATCTTCATAGGCGGCCCTCCCCTGGTCAAGGCGGCCACCGGTGTCGATGTAACAGACGAAGAGCTTGGCGGGGCCGACGTACATTGCCGCATCTCGGGCGTGGCCGATCATTATGCTCAGAACGACGATCACGCGCTGCAAATCACGCGCAATATAATCGAGGCGCTGGAAACACCGCGCAAATTCGATATCGGGCGGCGCGAGCCGGCCGATCCGATCTATGACCCGCAGGAGATCTACGGCATCATACCCCAAGATATCCGCCAGCCGTTCGATGTCAAAGAGGTGATCGCCAGAATCATCGACAACAGCGAATTCCATGAATTCAAAGAGCTTTATGGGATGACAGTCGTCTGCGGTTTTGCGCGCATAATGGGATATCCGGTGGGAATAGTCGCCAATAACGGTGTGCTCTTCTCAGAAAGCGCGGTCAAGGCGGCGCATTTTGTGGAGCTTTGCACCATCAGAAAAATCCCCCTGATATTTTTGCAGAATATCACCGGTTTTATTGTCGGGAAGGAATACGAGCAGGGCGGCATCGCCAAAGACGGCGCCAAGATGGTGCACGCGGTAGCCAACGCCGACGTTCCCAAGTTGA
>CAZDAH010000121.1:4879-7036 GCA_964503405.1 uncultured Ignavibacteria bacterium | reverse complement strand
GCGAAATGGTCGCTGCTTAGAAAAATGAATTTACACAACTATTGACATGAGCTCCTCACGATATCCTTCGTGGTGATCATTTTGACTCTCTTATTAGTCGATCTCGCCGCCCGTCCGTTTCTCAAGGATATGCTTTATTACAGGCCTGAGGAGAGATTCAAAAACCGTTGGCCGCCATTCCCGGCGCTTTCCAGATTCGATAGCAATGTCGATTTTTCCAGCGAAGTCATAGGGGATATCTCGGCGATATCGGGGCTGTCAGAGACCGCCGAGCCGCGCTTCATAAACTTCAGGACCGATGAATTCGGTTACAGGAATGACACCTGGGACAGGGAAAGTCCCCTCGATGTTCTAATCCTTGGCGATTCATTCGGCGAGGGGGTAGGGGTCACGCAGGAGAAAACCTGGAATTCGGTTTTATCCGGCAAATACGGTCTCAATGTTTATAATCTTTCAATGCCCGGTTACAATCTGTGGCATGAGCTTTTGTGCTTTAAAATCGAGCAGCCGCGACTTCTGACAAATAACAGGACTCTGGTAATTTGGGCCGTGTTCGCCGGCAACGATCTGGATACTCCATACGGCAAGATATTATTTCCCGAAATGGAGCAAAGCACGTTCCGCCGTTTTAAGGTCACGTTGAGTACCTACAAAAGACGTTCTCCGTTCATTCAGCTGTTCGAAAGAATCAGATTCGGAAATCTCGAACTGGCGAAAGAAAAGGCGATAGCGAGGAAGACGCCGGACGGCGAATTCTTCCTGTTTTATTCGGAATACGTAATGCCCGTGCTTCGCCCGATCGAGGAGGTTCGTCGGCACGATAATTATGAAATTATGAGAAGCGTCATAATGGAAATGGCCGATTTTTTGAAAAGAAACGATCTCGATATAGCGATCATGGTCATACCTGACAAATCCGAGGTCTATCGATGGATTCTCGACGGCACCGATCCGCGGGAGATAACCGCGGCCACTTCCGGTTTCTCCGCAGCCTTGAGGGAAATCTGCGAAACTGAGGGCATTCGGTTTCTCGATCTTAATCCGGGATTCTCGCATAAGGCGAAAGAACTTTACGAGGAATCCGGGGAACTGCTTTGGTGGCGCGATGATACGCATTGGAATGAAAACGGCCACTCATTGGCTGCAGAACTGGTTTATGAATATCTCTTGAGTGGGAAATGACCCGCACCTGCGTTTATTGGCATATGAAATTATGTTCTATAATTGACTCGAAGAAAAGGTAACCCTGGTTTAACCGCCGCTGTTGTACTCCTCGATTAAATCGAGCACTTCCTGCATTGACGCGTTTCCCTCGCGAAACTCCATTATTTTGCGGTCTATGTCTCCCCTGGTGACCAGCGAGAGGATTATTCTGGAAAAATAAATATTGTATGAACCCTCGGTGGAATCCCAGAAAACCGGAATATAATTGGCAGTCTCCGGCACTTGAAAACAGGTATTGGGGTCGCGGTTACCAGGCAGCTCTCCCGAGACCAATACCGGCTCAGTCCATGTTTCTGTGACGATGGACCATTTCTTGTAATAAATTTTCGACGAGGAAATCGAATCGGAGCTCTTGCGGCAATAGAATATATAAAGATCGTCGCCCCTGGAAACGCTTGTGGGAAACCAGTCGTTATCGATTGTAAACGACGAGCTTTCGATCACGGAGTTGTGCCATGTTCCGGTACCATTATTATAGTATTTCCATACGTGAAGCAGGTTATTTCCCAGACCGAATACCAGATGAAAGGTCGAATCTCTTACCACGTTATGGGTAAAGACCCTTACCTGGTTCATGTTGGCCGCGTAAATCGAATGATCGGGAGCGGCCACGAACGAACTGCCGTTCCATAGATAATATTCGAATCCCCTGGGGCTGTCGAGGTGCAGCACCACGAGCGCGGGATTGCCGTCGGCATAGGGCATCGACCCAATCCTCACGTTGGGCGTGTTGGTAGCATAGGCCAAGCCGTCCGTCCACGTGGCCCCGTCATCGTCGGAGTAATGGTAGAGCACATTATCGCCGGGCGATCCTCCGAGGCGCGTGAAGACCCAGATACGTCCGTTATCCTGCACCATGATGTTGGATCTGTTGGCCGAGCTTGTGCCGGAAATGGCTTTCAAGGGTTCCCGGTCGGAATTATCATGCGCCGG
>CAZDAH010000121.1:3055-4869 GCA_964503405.1 uncultured Ignavibacteria bacterium | reverse complement strand
TTGAATTTCCTGTAGAATATCGACGTGGCTCCCGGCCAGGTGAAATTGAGAGAGCCGTCGGCGCCAAATAGAGACAGATGAAAGTCGAGCCAGCCGGTCTCATCGATCTGAATGATATTCGTGCTCCACGTCGCGCCGCTGTCGGTCGAATAACTTATATTACGCGATTCGCTGCCTGTGTTACCGTAGCTGATCCAAAAATTCTGATGGGCTGACTCCGACATATAACCTTTCCAGCGGGGAATCCCCAGAGTGCAGCCGTTCACCCCGGAATTCGCCACAAGAACCGGTGGGGTGACTTCCTGGGCAGAAACTCCGCCGCAAAAGGGCAGAAGGCAGCCCCAAATTAGAGCCGCCGTTAACTTGATTCTGATCGATCGCCTATTCATCCTGAGATCCAACATCCCATATTATTTGCCGCTATCGATTAATATAGGCGCCCGGAGGCCGGGCGCAAACGATTTTCTGATTAGTCCAAATGGGGTGTTCAAAATCAAAACTAAGAAGCGGCCTATTTCAAATAAAGGACCTTATCGGATTCGACAGTTCCCCCCAGATCGAGCCTGATGATATACTGCCCGCTGGCGAAATCATCGGGGGCCCAGTTCACCGATTTCAACCCCGAATACTGAATTTCATCGACAACCCGTTCGACCGTGCGTCCTAGAGCGTCATAAACCGTAAGCCGAACGTAGGCCCGTTCTGGGACGAAATATTCGATCCTGGTCGAGTTGTTGAAAGGATTGGGATAATTGGGATGAAGATTATGCTCGTCGGGTGCTATCGAGCTCTCGCCGTCATCGATCCCGCTGGGATTTAAGATCACCTTGGAAAAATAGATATTGAACGATCCCGTTGATGAATTCCAGAATATAGGGATATAATCCGCGGTCTCCGGCACGCGGAAGCAGGTATTGGGGTCGCGATTGCCGACGTTATCGGGATCTGTCGAGACCAGCACCGGATCGGACCATATTCGTGTAAGCTGCGACCATACCTTACCGTAGATCATCGACGTGGCGGCGGAGCTTGTGCTCTTGCGGCAATAGAAGACGAATAAAGCGTCGCCCCGGACCACGCTGGTGGGAAGCCAGTCGTTGTCCACGGTGTAGGGCGATGAGTCGATGATCGCACTCTGCCAGGCTCCCGTTCCGCCGTTGTAATTCTTCCAAACGTGATAGAGATCGTTTCCATAGCCGAAAATCAGGTGGAAGGTCGTATCTCGGACAACGTTATGAGTGAAGGCCCTGACCTGCCCCATGTCGTTCGCGTAGATGGAGCGGTCGGCGTTGGCCACGAACGAACTTCCGTTCCAGAGATAATATTCGTAGCCGCGGGGATCGGCGATGTACAATACCACCAGGGCCGGGTTCCCGCCAACATAAGACATCGATCCTATGCGCACGTTGGGTGCGCCGGTGGCAATGGCCGTTCCGTTGGTCCACGACGAGCCATTGTTATCGGAATAATGATAAAGAACATTCTCTCCAGAAGAGCTTCCGAGTCGGGTGAATACCCAGATTCGGCCGTTATCCTGCACCATGATATTGGAGCGGTGAGCCGAAGAGGTTCCCGATATCGGCACGAGCGGCCCGCGATCGCTGTTGGATTGGGCGGGTGTATTGAATTTCCTGAAGCTGACGGAGCTTGCTCCGGGCCAGGTAAAATAAAGCTCGCCGTTTAGCCCAAATAGCGACAGGTGGAAATCGAGCCATCCGGTATTATCGATTTGTATGACCTGGGAGCTCCAGGTCGCTCCGGACGGTCGGATCGCCTCGGACGGCCTCAAGGCCCACTTCCTCCCGATGCCATTC
>CAZDAH010000121.1:0-3045 GCA_964503405.1 uncultured Ignavibacteria bacterium | reverse complement strand
TCCAGGTCGCTCCGGCGTCGGTTGTGTAGCTTATGTTCCCCGAGCTGGACCCGGTATTTCCATAGCTGATCCAGAAGTTGGCCGGATTCTGCTCCCACATATACCCCTTCCAGCGGGGGATGCACAAAGTAGATCCGTCAAGACCCGATGTGGTAACCAAAACCGGAGGAGAAAGCTGTTGGGAATGCGCTTCTGTTGCCGATAAGGCAAGCTCAAACGCGATTAGCGCGATCAGTGAAAAAGCCGCGGCGATTTTGAATCTATCTTTCATAAAGGATAACCCCGCAGCGAAACCCAAGCTCCCTAACGGATAATCATCAATTTGCCGGCGGCGGTTCCAGTGGGGAAATCCACGTGGAACAGATACACCCCCGACGTGACTTCATTGCCGTCTTTGTTTCTGACATCCCAGATCCATTCGCCGGGGCCCACCCCGGCCACGTCGAAAACGATCTCTCCTGTGACCGTAGCCACATTTATGTTCGAGCTAACCGAGAGATTGGTGAATGTGATATTGCTGTGCCCTGAAGATACCCGAAACGGATTGGGGTAAGGATGAATTTCCAGCAAAGAACTGAAACTTATCGGCGCGCTCCAGACCTGGTTATCCGCGCTGATCTGCCAGAAATAAACCACTCCCGAAATCAGATTCGACGGAATCTGCCAGGTTGTCTCTTCTCCCTGGGTCGCGGGGACTGGGCCAGACTCCATGGGCGCAGAAAACTGAGGATCGTGGTCCACTCGAAAATATATATACGATACGCCGTCGACCGGCCGAACCCGGAAGACCGGATCGGGTATGTCGAGAACCTGGCCCATGGCGGGAAAAATACAATCGCTTTGAGACACCGCCTCGGTTACCCCTGTAAGGATATTAAAATTTATGGGATAAGACCATTCGCTGGAATCGGAGTTGTCGGCGGCCATGGCCCGGCATCTCCAGTAGTAAGAGGCGTTCTCGGATAAATTGGCGTAAATGGTCGAAACGATCGTATCGGCGATTAATCCGTAATTTATGAGCGGGCTGGGAAAATATATCAGTGTATCCAGGGCGAACTCGAAAGACAGCGACAGGTAAGAATCCACGTTGTAGACGAAGAGTTCCGCAGTCATTGTCTCCGAATCGGTGTAAGTTCCGGCGGGCGCGGGCGTCATGATGCCAGCCGAGAACCCGAGGGCCTCGTTGGAGATCGGCGATACGTTGTCCATCTCGTCATACGCTTTGACAGCAGTATAATAAGTTTGCCCGTGGACAAGTCCGGTTATTGTGAAGCTCTCGGCCTGACCGGCAGGCGCGGGAGACGGAGGGTTGGAGACGGCGTTGGCCGACGGGAAATTGAATTCGTTGATCGGCGACGTGGATAAGCGGATGTCGTAATAGCTGGCAGTTCCGATATACCCGTCGTCGCCGGTAGCCGTCCAGGTCAGATTCAGATAGCCGTGATCTGTTCCGGGATCGACGGCGAGATCGTTGATTCCGCCCGGAGGCACGCTGTCGTCCTGGCCCTCCTCGCCCATCGTATTGTTCAATACGATGGTGGGGTATCTCGATTGCGACGACACTGTATACGCGATTGTCGTGCTGTCGGTGTCCTTCTTTGCCTTCACCGTAAACAGGTTAAAGGCTGTTGAATCCCCCTCGTAGAAAGTGGCGTTCGATTCCCACCAGTAGGTGACATCGGTCGCGTGTACGCCGTTGCCGTTGGTGCTCCCCTGTCCCACTGTGTCCCCATAAGCGTTGATCACCCACACCGAAGCCGCCGGCACAGGCAGGCCGTTGATGCCGTATACCGACGAGTGCACCGACGCCCGCAAACCGATGCTGAGGGAGTCCGCTTCGTAATCGGCGACCAGAATTGATGTATCGGATGCCACACCCTGCATGACCGGATTGATAATCCAGTTGTTGTAGGCGTGCCTGGTGGCATTCCAGCCGTCGCCCAGATAAAACGTGTAATTGATATCGTTATTGTAAGAATTGAAATAGTTGTCGCGGGCGGTAATATTGCCGCCGTGACCATTGCCGAATCCCCATTTTATGCAGATATCATTGGATTCGAACCAGTTGCTGTCGACGGCAACGTCGGGCACGTGCATGGCATACTCGTCGAACATAATGCACGCGGCAAACATGCCGTCGGAACCCATGGAATAGTTGGGGGTCCAGCTGCCGGTGAAATAGGATTTCACCGTATTTCCGACTATCCTCAATCCGTGTTCTCCGCCAACCCCCGTGGTAAGCCTGATCCCGCTGATGGGTCCCTGGTCGTAAGAGCTGCCCAGCCCCTGACTGGTATCCCCGACGCAGATAATCGTATTATTCCTGATATTAATATTGCTCCATCCCTGGCGAACGATAATCCCGTTTAATGTCGTGTATTCTTCGTCGAAGCCCTGGTGGACGAAAAAATCATTATTGTAGATGTTGATAGAGCTGTCCGGATGCAGGCTGACACCGTCGATCCCCGATATAAACAGCCCTCTGCCGCCGGCGTAGTCGGTGCCGCTCCTGATTATGTTATCGTGAAATTTAATCCGGGAACCGGTGCCATTGCCGCGTATTGACGCGGCGTAACATTGGCTGGCGCTGCCGTAGAGAGCGCCAGAGCTGTCGAAATCGTTGCGAGCATCGACTTTGAAGAAATTATTGGCGACTTCAGCCACCACACCGTCGCCATGCAGATAAAAATTCACCCAATGAGAATTAACCGTGCTGCAGGCCTCGACCGTATAGTGGTATTGAAAATCAGGATCGCTGATGGGAGTTTGGTTCCAGATGGCGATCATGGCGGCGTCAGCCCACATGTCCCGGGCGGTAAATGATTCTTTGTGATCATCGAATACGCAGTTCTCGATCCTGATATTGTATTCGCCCCCTTCGCTGTAAATCATCTGGCTGTTTCTCCCGTATACTGTAAAATAAGAGTCCTTTATTGTGATATCGTGTGAAAGCCCGCCCAGTCTTACCGCCCTTGCTCGCAGCAGGACATCCGGGCCGCGGACACTCATGGGAGGATCGTGAATAAAATAGCCGCCGTCGATAAC
>CAZDAH010000120.1:0-7451 GCA_964503405.1 uncultured Ignavibacteria bacterium | reverse complement strand
GGCTTGCATGGCGTAATCGCGGGTCTGCAGGCCGATGGCGAAAAGCGAGTGTTCATCCTTATCGGATATCGCCCCCTTGCCCATGAAGGTGGAAACTACCGGGATATCGGCGGCCGAGACGAGCTCCCTCAAGTGCCGCGAGGCCATTTTGCGTATGGCCCCGTTGCCGGCCAAAATCAGCGGGTATTTCGAATCTTTCATCAATTCCCTGGCCATGTGGATCGCCTTGTAATCAGGCGACGGCCGGCGAATCTTCACAGGAAGGATCGGCTCGAGATCGCACTCCATCTTGGCCACGTCTTCGGGAAGCTCAAAATGGGTCGCTCCCGGTTTCTCCATCTCAGCCAGCTTGAACGCCTTGCGTATGACCTCGGTGACGGCCTTGGGATTCTGAATGCTGGCGTTCCACTTGGTTATGGGACGAAACATGGAGACTATATCGATATTCTGATGGCTCTCTTTATGCATTCGATCCGAGCTTCCCTGCCCGGTAATGGCCACCAGCGGCGCCTTGTCGAGATGAGCGTCGGCGGTCCCGGTGATCATGTTGGTCGCTCCCGGTCCCAGGGTGGAGAGGCAAACACCGGCCTTTCCGGTCAGACGGCCGTAGACGTCGGCCATGAACGAAGCCCCCGATTCCAACCGCGTGGGAATAAATCTTATGGGCGACTTCTCAAGCGAAAAGAGCAGGTCCTCGGTCTCCTCGCCGGGCAAGCCGAAAACGTATTTCACTCCTTCTGTCTCCAGACACTTGACCACCAGGTCGGATACTTTCATCGTTATTCCCTGCTTCTTATCCGTTATCCTGAAACTCGCCCTTGTGCATTGCCCGATATTGACTCGCAACGGCCGCCTCATGGGCGAAAGTCAAATTTACAATCGGTCCGGGGTTCAAAACAATGACTAAATCGGTCTTCCGAAAATAGGACAGGCCGCCGATTCATTACTCAATAAAAAATGGAATAAACCGCCAATTTCTTCGTAAAAGGAGTAGAGCAAACAAGCGGGCCTGTTATCAAAAAAACCTTTCCTGTAAAGGAGGAGAGAATGCGTAAGATGTTGCTGGCCGCTATACTGGCGGCCGCGATGGCGGGCTCGGTTTCCGCGGACGGTATGCTGATCCCACGTCCTGTCCCCGACCTGCCGCCCATGCCCCGGGTGGATGTTAAGTACCACCATGTCGAAGTCGAAATAAACGACCCGGTGGCAATTACCAGAGTCGACCAAGTATTCGTCAACCCCTACAGCCGCGAACTGGAGGCCGATTATATCTTCCCCATCCCCGAAAACGCCTCGGTGGGACGATTCGCCGCCTGGCTCGGTGGACACAAAATGGAAGCGGAGCTTCTCGACGCTGTCCAGGCCAGACGCATCTACGAGGATATAGTTAGTCGCCGTAAAGACCCCGCCCTGCTCGAATACGCCGGACGTGGAATGTATCGGATGCGAGTTTATCCTATCCCTGCCCGCGGCGAAGTTCGAATCAAAATCGAATATCAGCAGACATTGAAGGCCGATAACGGCACGGTCGATTACCTCTACCCGCTTAATACGGAAAAACACTCCGGCTCGAACCTCGAAGAATGCCGCATAAACGTGACCGTGAATTCATTCGAGCATATCGGCGCGCTCTACTGCCCGACACATATCGTCACCACGGAGAGAATCAGCCCCAAATCAATGACCGCGGCGTATTTCGAAAGAGATGTCAAACCGGATGAGGATTTCATCCTGCATTTCACCCGACAAAAGACCGATTTCGGATTTCACCTTCTTTCCTATCGTGAGCCGGGCAACGGCGACGGGTATTTTCTCGGCATAATTTCCCCGCCCGTGAGAATGGAAGACGGCGATATCGCCAAGAACACCATCTTCCTGCTCGATTCCTCCGGCAGCATGAGAGGAGAGAAGATGCGGCAGGCCATCGACGCCTTGAAATTCTGCCTGCTTGGGTTGAACGACGGCGATTTTTTCAATATCATCGATTACGACGATTCGATCAAACCGTATCAGCCGGATCTGGTCAGAGCTAATAAGGAAAATATCGACAGCGCGGTAAAATTCGCCGAGCGGATCGAGGCGTCCGGCGGCACGAATATTTTCGACGCCCTGCAATCGGCCTGCCGCACGATACCATCGAATGGCAAACCGACGTATATCATCTTCTTGAGCGACGGTTTGCCCACGGTCGGCAATATCGATATCAATCAGATTATCGATAACACCACTCGGCTCAACGAAGGCCGCGCCCGGCTGTTCGTCTTCGGTGTCGGCTACGACGTCAACGCCCATCTCCTCGACCGTTTGACCGAGAAGAACAAGGGGACGGCCGAGTATGTCGCCCCCAACGAGAATATCGAGGTCAAGGTCTCGCGCCTGGCGGGCAAGATCAGTTATCCCGCGCTGACCGACCTGGCGCTGTCGTTCAATCCCAAAGAAGTAACATATGTCTATCCCGATCCCCTGCCCGATCTGTTTCACGGCTCGGAGATCGTGGTATTGGGCCGATTCCGTGAATCGGGATCATCCAACGCCATTCTGAAGGGCCAAATCGGCGGCAGAGAGGTAATTCAGGAGTTCCCGGCCCGTTTCGACAACGGCTCGTCCGGCGACGAGTATATCGCCATGCTCTGGGCCAACCGGCGTATAGGATTTCTGCTGCAGCAGATGCGTCTGCACGGCAGAAACGACGAACTGCTTACCGAAGTGGTGGAACTGTCGAAGAAATTCGGGATAATAACGGAGTACACGTCGTACCTCGTTGTCGGCGACGAGGACAGGCGGCCTGCCGATTTCTGGAATATGCCCGCGCCGGAGATCTCCAAACGGCTCGATAGATCGATGGAAGAATTAGCCGAACAGGAGACAGGCAGCTCGGCGTTTTATCAATCGAAAAACCTCGGCCGGCAGAAATCAGCGGCTCAGGTCCCCGGTTCCGGCGAAGTGATGATGGGCGACAAGAAGGAGCGTTTCACCAATATCGCCCGGGTGGGCAACCAGGCCTTCTTCCAATCCGGAACGAACTGGATTCAGTCGAACCTGAAAGAAGACCGCTTCGATATCGAGATCAAAGCCTATTCCAAAGCCTATTTCCAGCTTCTGGAGAAGGACCCGTCGCTGGGACGATACCTTGCTCTGGGCGACGAGGTTCGATTCAATATCGGTCGGCAGGTAGTGCAGGTCTCCGATTCCGGCAAGGAAACGCTGAGCGTTTCTGAATTGAGACAGCTCTTCTCGAATTGACGGACAATGATAGATGTAGAAGCGAAAGGGGCGGATCGTCATCCGCCCCCTCTTCTTATCAAAGTCCGTATCCGGGGTTTCGCATAGAGCCCGGTTTCAGAGATTTCAATATCCGGGATTGTCTTATTTTCACAATCTGTCATCTTTGTATAAAGGGCGTTTAATTATGGTAATGCGAATAAGAACTGAGGTGCCTTACCGCTCGCAGTGGAGGGGTTACCGTCGCGACAAAAATTATATCGAAAAAATCATCGCCCGGCTGAAACGAACTTTCATCTCTCTTTGGGGCTTGAGCCCCTCCGCCTGCGCGATTTCCAGCGTCTTTTTGAATTTGGCGGCGCTGATATGGATTATCGGCTCGACCAGAAGAAATTTGGCCTCCGGTTTCAAGAGCGGCACGGCCTGTCTGAAGAAAGCGGCTTGGTTCTCCACTTCGTGCACCATCCAGAACGCCAGCACAAAGTCGGCTTTGATTTCGAGCCCAAGCGATTCAGTGCTACAAACGCAGGTCTCGATTCGCGTCTGCAGGCCCTGCCTGGCAGCGTTGCGCTTTACCATTTCCAGCATTTCGGGTTGAAGATCGACCGCGACGACTCGGCCGCTGTCGCCGACCATCCTGGCCAGGCCCAGCGAGAAGTATCCCGGCCCGCACCCGATATCGATCGCAGTTTGCCCCTCGGATACCAGGCCGCCGAATATCTTTTCCGGCTTATGCAACAGCCGCCTAAGCGGGTTATTCAGCCAATGGGCATGGGCGACAGGGCAGATTTCAGGGGGCATGGGGGTTCCTTTTTTGGTTATTGTCGGGTTTCTCTCCGCCTGCGGCGAATCGGAACCCTAACTACTATTTTAATCGCTATCTATATTTGGAAGATTCGCTGAATGAACCTCTCGATTTCTACACTATTATTTCTTAATAGGCTATCAATCAGAATATCATGAGTAAGATTACTTGAAAGATTGTTTCTATATACTGCTTTAATTTCATTTAGCGAGGATTTGCCCCCAACAAGTCTATATTTTTCTTTGGGATTATTCCAAAGATCGTTGAATTGGGAAGAATAATCCTCAATTATCGTTTTTACATCTATGGACTTGGGCAAATACGCTTTATGAAGAGAGATAAAACTTGCAAAGCACTCATCGTATTGAGATTGGAATAGATTTTCCAAATAAAATTCGAGGTCTTCTCTAAAATCATCTGGAAATAATTTACATAAAACTATTGGATTCAAAAACATATTTTCGATTTCCTTGCCTATAGAAAAACAAGTATTTACCCCGACCTTTTTCATCTCCGTCTTTATATCATCTAAATATTGTAAGGGATAGTAATCTCGATCAAGCAACATCGAATAATCCACTTCCTTTCCAATCAATATCTTATAAGCCTCAATATAAGGAATAGCCGTCTTATACTGACAAAACCCGTGAATTGGAATATTAAATGCCTTTCTATCTATATTTAGCAATTCGGCAATCTTACTTACTATTCTATAGTCGTCCACATCTTCCGTAAATAGCAGAATATCGACATCGTCGTATTGAGAAGCAATAAAGTTAAATCTACTGCCAATTTGAGATCGCACAATCTCCAGGTGTCTTCTATCTGAAGTTGTTTTTAATCTTGGCTTCCTATCCGTTTTTTTGACGTTTATTATGTGGCCTATATTTACATTATTTATCATTTCCATAGAATGCGTTGCAATAATAATTCCTCCATCGTAATATTCATTTAATATTCTTATAAGATCATTCTGTTTCTCTGCATGAAGAAATATCTCAGGTTCGTCAAGAATTAAAATCGATGTATCCTTTAGACGAACCAGATGAGTAATAATTTGAAACCATATCTGCAATCCCTGACCGGCCCAACAGATTTCTCGCGTAATCCCTTTTTCCTTATAAAAACAATCGATTCTATTGGCTTTATAATCTACCTCATAATCTCCAATTTCAATATTCTCCCACGTAGAATTTATGATTTGCTTAACAATTTCAAATTGCTTACGTGAAAGGAAATGCCTAAAATGATTACGTAAATGGCGAGGGCCAAGAGTTGTATACAGGCTAGCTCTAAGATGCGATAAATCTTGTATACAGTTTTCGTATTCAGCAATTTGACCCAATGGAGGAATGAAACCAAAAATATTATGAACATCCTCAGGAATTGTTCCCAAATAATCCGAATAAACCATATCATATAATGGATCCAAATATACGAATATTTCAAAATTATCCGAAAATATTCCATGTATAGTGGCGTTTAGGTTTTCGTAATTGTGTATTAGTCTCGGAATATTCAGTTGCTCTGTATCTTGAACCAGAAGTCTATAATAGGTATCTTCTTTGATATATATCGTCTGTTTGGTCTTACTTATAACTTTTGTAGAAGAATCCAATAACTTTAACGCGTTAATAATGGAAGACTTACCTTCGTTATTTTTCCCTGTAAGTAGGACAAAAATATTATCTTCATCGGGGAATTCAATTTCATAGTGTTTAAAGGGGCAATAGTTTTTTATAATTAGCTTCTTAAGTCTCATTTGTGGCTCCAAACAATTACAAAACTGGCACCTAAAGATTGACTCACCAATCCCGTTAATAATAACGCCTTTTATGATATTTTGTCAATGACGAATGTTCCGTGATTCCGTCAGGTCGTCCTACGGATCCGCACGGATAGGCCGCAGGCGGGCGTAACCTGACAGTTTTATCCCGCCAGGTCATCATATCTGAGCGTCTATTCCGCGTTCTTGGTCAGCAAATTGAGAAGTTTCGGCGCGAAATATAATTTTCGCCTGGGCGTGCGGGAAGTTGCCCTAAGTATGCCTACATCAACCAGGCGCGATACCCCGGTTTTGACGGAATTATATGGAATATTCCAGCGTTTGCTTAATTGGGAAATTGAAATAACCGGATTTTCAAAAATCGCGTCCAAAATCCTATAAGTAGACGATGGGACTTTTCTTAATTGCTCTAGAGTGTTCCTATATTCCCAGTAAAGCTCGATTATTTTTCTTGAGTCCTTTATTGCTGACTTTGATAGCTCCGCAATTCCTCTTAAGAAAAATTCAAGCCAACCTCGCCAATCGCCTTTCTGACTAACCGCAAGTAGCCGAGCGTAATATTCATCTTTGTATTTATCGAAAAACTCCGAAAGATATAATAAAGGTCGACTGAGGTGATCTTTCTCACATAAAAAGAATGTTATTAATAACCTTCCTACACGTCCATTTCCATCGAGAAAAGGATGAATTGCTTCAAATTGATAATGCATCAGAGCACATTGAATCAATGGTGGATCGCTCGGGTTGGAATGCAGATATTTTTCCCAATCGCTCAATGTTATTTTCATATCTTCTATTGAGGGCGGTATAAATGTAGCATCATTTAAAGAGCAGCCGGGCGGACCTATCCAGTTTTGGGTTCTCCGTAGCTCCCCAGGGGTGGCAAATTCGCCTCTAACTCCCTTCATCAGAGTTTCGTGAATCTTTCGAATCAGTCTAATAGAAATAGGAAGATCTTTAAGCAACCTGAATCCTTCTTCCATGGCCAGGACATAATTACGGACTTCCATCACGTCAGACTTTTTTGGTTTTCCAGATTCCGATGCTTCAAAGTAGAATAAGTCGCTAAGTGATGCCTGTGTGCCTTCTATTCGCGAGCTATAAACTGCTTCTCGTCGAACGTATGAGGAAATTAGAATATATGGATTAGCCAATAGCCTTCCTGTCCCGGAAAGGTCACCTAAATTTCTATCCGCATCGGAAAGCAGCCTAATGAGATTTTTATCGTAAGCTATATCGGGCGGTAATGGGTTCGGCACAAATGTATAGTAGTTTTGCGGTGTCTTGCGGCATTTACCGGAAGGAGAGTTTTTAAAGTCTTCTGAATTCATAACTTACGCTTTACTGTTAATAATCCTGCAATAAAACCCCTTACTATTGCAGGATTAGGTCAAATCCTGCAATAAGAGTCATTTTTATTGCAGCTTTCAACAATATACTGAAACTATGGAATTATGTCTATTAAAAATTGTGGTACGCAAGCCCCAAATCCCTACTCCCCCACGTCCCCCAGCAGGCGATTCACCACGTCCAGCGTGCCGACGCCCTCGGCCTCGGCGCTGAATGATGTCACGATGCGGTGACGCATCACCGGGCGGGCCACCTCGCGGATATCCTCGATCGACGGCGTGGGACGTC
>CAZDAH010000119.1:7327-7534 GCA_964503405.1 uncultured Ignavibacteria bacterium | reverse complement strand
ACCAGCCGACTGTCACTCCCTGCCCCATTCCGAGCCTCTCGGGGTTTCTCATATCGATTCCGAAATCGAAAACATATGAATCGTAATTGAATTTATAAGTCTTGACTATTATTTCGCCACTACTTCCGGGATATGTAAAAACCACATTGCCCTCGGGATCGTTCTCGTCAAGGTAAAGATCGTCTCCGTGCACCCTGAAACTGGCGC
>CAZDAH010000119.1:0-7317 GCA_964503405.1 uncultured Ignavibacteria bacterium | reverse complement strand
TGAATAGAGGCAGGCTATCGGCGTAGCCCAGCGTCAAACCGCCAAGGGAAGCCCAATCCGGCATATCGGGATTATCGATGAGGGTTACTTGAAGGGAGTCGTATTTGAGATAATCTTTTAAGACGATCTGCTTTACCGTACCGCCCAAGGAGGAAAGCGTATAGATCGCTTTTTGGGTTTCCACCGTGACTATTTTTTCAGGTTCGTCGAGCAACGAAAGCGCGGTATCAACCGTTGCTTCTATCTCCGATCTCGATTCCGCCGTTTTGGCAGGCGTCTCCGGCGCGGACGCTGTCGGCTGTTCGACCTGGGTCGAATCTGCGGGCTGCTCCGGTTGCTCCGGGGGTACGAGGAAAAAATTCGACCATACGATGAGTATGATCATTATGAGCACGAACCCTAATATCGTTCTTTTATCCATAATTTGATTCAGGCAGGGTCGTAGCCGCCCGGGCTCCAGGGGTTGCAGCGCAAAATTCGCCAGATCGTTTTGCCGGTGCCTTTGATCGCCCCGTGTTTGGTCAATGATTGCCGCGAATATTCGGAACAGGAAGGATAATACCGGCAGCGTCCGCCGAGGACCATGCCAAGGGTCAATTGGTAGAGTCCGACAGTGTATGAGAGGATTTTGCCCAGAAATTTGTTCATTACAATTCTCTCAATAGTCTCTCTATTTCCGTGGAGAGCGCTTTGTCGTCTGCTACCGGCGAGTTTATCCAGATCACTATCATCTTCCCCGACGGCCATAGGGGCTTATTGTTTCGCAAAAATTCCCTTATGATTCGCTTGAGTCGGTTTCGCCGAACCGCGCCGCCTGCGCCTCGGGAAATGGAGATCCCGAATTCGGTCTCGCTTGAATCCGAATCAGCCATGGTAATCCGGCAGAAGCTTCCTTTTAGCCGCTTCGAATTCTCTTTCCTTGATACGGCCAGGAAGTTGGATCGTCCCCGTAACCGATTTTTTCTCGCGAACAATCGATCGGCCTGTAAGTCAGGGACCATCAAAACAGGTTACTCGTCGGAAACAGAGAGTCTCTTTCTGCCTTTGGCGCGACGGTTCTTAAGCACGGTTCGACCCGCCTTGGTCGACATCCTCTTACGGAAACCGTGATCGTTCTTTCTCTTACGGTTCGACGGCTGGAACGTTCTTTTCATGCAATCCTCGAATCAAAACCTAACGTTGAACTAAACAGACGGGCAATATAAGAATATTTGTCGAATGGTCAAGCAAAAAGGAGCCGGACGAGTATATCCCGATATGGCCGCGAATAACGAAAGAATTATGGCCCGAGGCTTATCGCTTCAACAGGGCCGCTTATGACACTTGCCAATTTTGAGAAAAACGAGTATCTATTGAGCGATTGCGTCCGGGAGGATTGGAATGGCCAGACAGAGAATACTGATAATAGAAGACGAGGAAGACGTAATTGAGCTGATCAAATACAATCTGGAGAAAGAGGGTTACCTGGTGTCCGGGGCCGCCTCCGGCGAAAAAGGGCTCTCCATGGTTAAGGATCATAATCCGAATCTGATTCTGCTCGATTTGATGCTGCCCGATCTCGACGGATTGGAGATATGCAGGGTTCTCAAGAGAAACGAGAAGACCGAATCCATCCCTATCATCATGGTTACCGCCAAGGGCGAGGAGGCCGACGTTGTAGCGGGCCTCGAACTGGGAGCCGATGACTTCGTGGCCAAGCCGTTTTCGCCGCGGGTTCTGCTGGCCAGGATAAAGGCGGTATTGAGAAGATCATCGGCCAAGCCGCCAGGCGAGAAGGAGAAAATCGATCTCGGCGATATCGTGATCGATCCAGGCCGCTTCGAGGCGTTGGCAAACGGCCGACCGGTAGCTCTCACAACCACTGAATTTTCCCTATTGCACTACCTGGCGCGTCGTCCGGGATGGGTTTTCTCGCGCAATCAGATAGTCAACGCCGTGCGCGGCGACGATTACCCGGTAACAGATCGATCTGTTGACGTCCAGATTGTCGGATTGAGGCGGAAGCTGGGTAAGGCCGGATCGAGGATCGAAACCGTGCGGGGAATCGGCTACAGACTGAAAGAGTGATAATGCGTCGACGTCGCCTGCTTTGGTATCTTTATCCTCCATACCTGATCATCGGTGTGATTTCCCTCGTGGCTGTAAGCATGTATCTCTCGCTTTCGTTCAGGAACGTGTATATTGAAAGCGTAACGGCCGATCTTCTGGTCAGAGCGCGGCTGCTGCAGGACAGATTCGCTCCCATTATCGGCTCGGCTCCTGAGGCCGCCGCCGACAGCGTCTGCAAGAGAATCGCCGAGTTAACTTCGACCCGAATTACCGTAGTGGATCCATCAGGGAAAGTTATAGGCGATTCCGAGCGGGATCCGACGACCTTGGACAACCATGCAGACCGTCCCGAGATTATCGAGGCATTATCCGGGAAGATCGGCCGAAGCGTGAGATACAGTTTTACAATCAGACAGGAAATGATTTATGTCGCCGCCCCCGTGATGAGCGGCGATCGGGTCATTGCAGTTGTCAGGGCTTCTCTGCCTCTGATTTCCATCAGGAAAGCGCTGGGGACTGTCTATCTCAGGATCGCAATGGGCGGTTTGATCGCCGCTTTGTTCCTCGGCGTCATTAGCTATTTCATCTCTCTGCGGATCGGCCGTCCCTTAGAGCAATTGCGGGTGGGAGCGCAGAGATTCGCCAGGGGAGAGTTCGCCCGCAAACTCTATTCGTCCGACTATTACGAAATGGGGATGCTGGCGGAATCGATGAACGAAATGGCCTCGCAGCTCGACGAGCGAATCAAGGCGATTGCGCGCCAGAGAGGGGAGACCGACGCAATTCTTGCCAGCATGATCGAGGGAGTGCTGGCGGTCGATCTGGATATGCGCGTTTTGACCATGAATGAGGCGGCGGCGCGTATGTTCGAGACGGACAGCATCAAGGCGCACGGTCTGAGCATACTGGAGACCGCCAGAAACATTCATATCCACAGATTCGTGGAAAAAACATTGCAATCCGAAACGAATATCGAGGAAGAAATCCCGCTCGGCGGAACGAAGGATATCGTGCTGCAGGCGCACGGCACCGTACTGAGAGACGAAAAAGGAAATCGGATCGGGGGCCTGGTCGTAATGCACGATATAACCGAGATCCGCCGGCTGGAAAACGTCAAGCGAGAATTCGTGGCCAACGTCTCGCACGAGCTCAAGACCCCGGTGACTGCCATAAAGGGCTCGGTGGAGACTCTTCGCGACGGCGCTCTAAGCGACCCGGCAAAGGCCGAGGATTTCCTCGCGATAATATCGCGTCATGCCGACAGGTTAAACGCCATCATCGACGATCTATTGAGCCTTTCCAGGATCGAGCAGACCTCCGAACGGGAAGATTTGATTGTCGAAAAAACATCGATAAAAGGCTTGATCGAATCGGCCGTCAATTCTCTCGCGGCCAGGGCCGAGCAGAGGAAAATCGATATCAGGTGCGAAGCGTCGGGCGATTTCCCGGTTTCGGTCAACGCCGTACTGATAGAGCAGGCGATCTCCAACCTCATCGACAACGCCGTCAACTACACCGATCCCGGAGGCTCGGTGCTGGTGGCCATTTCCCAGAATGAGGCCAAAATTATCATAACCGTCAAAGACAATGGATGCGGCATTGAAAAACGTCATCTTCCGAGATTGTTCGAGCGTTTTTATCGCGTGGACACAGCCCGAAGCAGAAAGATGGGCGGAACCGGTCTGGGACTGGCCATTGTGAAGCATATTGCCCAGGCCCACGGCGGCTATGTGACGGTGGAAAGCCAGCCGGGAAAAGGCAGCGAGTTTGCGCTGATCATTCCCAAAAATCGGCGCAGACTGCTCGCCGATAACTAATCGCTCGCTAATAGTATCTTAACATTTTCATGGTTAATTCTAATCCAAATGGGAATCGAATACCATGCCGGATCGCTCGATCCCGGGGATATCCGCAGCCGGCGTAAAAGAAAGGAGGAATGAGAACGGATGAAATCAGTTATCGCCGCCTCATGGAGCCGATATCTTCAGCCCCTGCAAGATAACACTGATTTCTAACAAAATCCTAACAGATTCCTAACATTTTTATGATTTCAATTGGAGAACAAAACCGCAACCCCGCGGATTACAGGGGGAAAAAGGAGAGACAAGATGCGAGAATTAATAAATATCAAAAACATGAAAATGGCGGTCCTGGCTGTCTCCGCCCTGGTTTTTGCCTCGGCCGGACGGATGGCCACGGCTGGATCGGATGACGGTTATTTGACCATCAAGGGTTCGGATACCATGGTACACCTGGTCAGCAGCTGGGCCGAGGAGTTCATGAAGACGAATCCCAATACGGATGTTTCGGTGACGGGCGGAGGATCGGGGACCGGTATCGCCGCTTTGCTCAACGGCACAACCGATATTTGCATGTCTTCACGTGATATTAAAGCCAGAGAAATCGCGCTCGCCGAGAAAAAAAATATCAGGCCGGAGGAATTTGTCGTGGCCCGCGACGGATTGGCAGTAATAGTCAATTCCGCTAACCCGGTGCATAGGCTGACCATGGAACAAATCGGCAAAATATACACCGGCGCTTATACCAACTGGAAACAGGTCGGGGGACCTGATGCCGATATCATAGTGCTCTCGCGAGAATCGAGTTCGGGCACTTACGTTTTCTTTCAAGAGCATGTTCTCAATAAACAGGATTACTCGGTAAAGGTCCTTCTGATGCCAGCAACATCCTCTATTGTTCAGGCCGTTTCCACCGATAAATGGGCGATTGGGTATGTGGGGTTGGGTTATGCCGCGGAGGCCGGGGACAAGGTTAAAATGCTGGCCGTGGCCAACGACACAAACTCCCCCTATACGATGCCGTCGGACAAGACTGTCACCTCAGGCGAATACTCCATCGCCAGGCCGCTTCATCTCTATACAAACGGCAAACCGTCGGGCATAATCCAGAATTTCGTCGAATTCTGTCTGAGCAAAATCGGACAGCAGATAGTCAGGGAAACTGGCTATGTGGCCATATCGGAATAGGTGAATTTACCTCGGTTTAAAGAAAACGCTGTAAGATTAACCCTCCTGGGGACGGCCTCTGTCAGCATCGTGATTGTCACGCTGATCTTCCTGTTTTTGGGAAAAGAGGCCTTACCCTTTATAGGAGATCCTGGTCTGGCTAAGCTTTTCGGTTCGCGCTGGTCGCCGGTGTCGTTTGTCAAAGAATCTTTCGGCATCTTCCCTCTTCTGACAGGATCCATCCTCATAACATTCTTGGCCACTCTATTTTCCATCCCGGCGGGGGTCTGCGGCGCGATCTATGTTTCCGAGATCGCCCGGGGCGCCGAGAGAGAGTTCTTCAAGCCGTTCGTGGAGCTTCTGGCCGGAATTCCGTCGGTCGTGCTGGGCTTCTTCGCCCTGGTTGTATTGGCTCCTTTAGTAAAGAGCGTATTCGGATTACCATCCGGTCTGACCGCATTGACCGGCGCCATAATCCTGGCCCTGATGGCGGTTCCAACCATAATCACCATTTCGGAGGACGCGTTGCGCAGCGTGCCCAAGTCGTATAAGGAAGCGTCGTTGGCTCTTGGAGCGAGCAGATTTCAGACGATCTGGAGGGTCACTGTCCCCGCCTCACTTTCGGGCATAATCGCGGCGGTGATGCTGGGTATGGGAAGGGTCATTGGGGAGACGATGGCGGTGCTCATGGTCACTGGCAACGCCGCATTGATCACCTTATCCCCATTCGAATCGGTCAGAACCATGACAGCGACCATAGCGGCGGAGATGGGAGAAGTTCCGTTCGGTAGCGCCCATTATGGCGCTTTATTCTGGGTTGGGATAATTCTTCTGGTGATAACCTTCGGCTTAAATACGATCGCCATGCGGGTTTTGAGAAAATACAGGATGAATTGATGAAGAGGCGAGGGGCGGAACTGACGTTTTTCTGGCTGATGAGGCTGGTCACATATGCCATTGTCGTCGTCATAGCTTATATCATATTCGATATTGTTTATAAGGGGCTGCCTGCGATAAGCTGGGAGTTCCTGACCGGATTTCCTCAAAGAAGCGGCGCGGAGGGAGGGATTCTCCCGGCCATCGTGGGAACATTATCGCTGGTATTCGGATCGATTATTGTGGCCTTGCCGCTGGGGATGGCCAGCGCAATATATCTTTCGGAATACGCAACTCAGGGACGGTTCACTCGCGCCATAAGGCTGGCGATAATCACGCTGGCGGGGGTTCCCTCGATCGTCTTCGGCCTGTTCGGCCTGGGATTGTTCGTCCTCTTTCTCGATTTCGGGGCGTCGATTATCTCCGGCAGCCTGACTTTGGCCTGCATGATCCTTCCGACCATTATCGTCTCAAGCGAAGAGGCGTTGAGGGCGGTGCCGCAGACGTTGAGGGAAGGCAGCCTGGCGCTGGGGGCAACGAAATGGCAGACCATTTACAAGAACGTGCTTCCATATTCGTTTTCCGGCATGCTCACCGGGTCGATACTCGGAATCGGACGGGCAGCGGGGGAGACCGCGCCGATACTATTGACAGTGGCAGCGTTCTATTTACCCAAGCTGCCAAAATCAATCTTCGACCAGGTCATGGCGCTTCCTTATCATCTCTATATCCTGGCCACGCAGCATCCCGAAGCGGAGGCGGTACGACCGATGCAGTACGGAACTGCGCTTGTGCTTATCGCGTTGGTATTGGGCGTCAATATGTTTGCCATTCTGCTGCGAAGCAGATTTCGAAGGAAATACCGGTGGTAGGAAATCCGAAAGTCCGAACCCGCAACCTGGATTTTTATTACGGAAGTGTCAAGGCACTTCACGGTATTACTATCGAAGCCGCCGTCAATCGTGTCACGGCGCTGATAGGACCGTCAGGATGCGGCAAATCGACGTTCCTGCGGACTTTGAATCGGATGAACGACATTATCGACGGCGTCCGCGTCGAGGGAGAAGTCCTGATCGATGACCAGGATATATATAGAGGCGGTATTGACGTAGTCGCTCTGCGCCGAAAAGTGGGCATGGTTTTTCAAAAATCGAATCCGTTTCCCAAATCAATATTCGAAAATGTCGCTTACGGTCTCCGTATCCACGGTTTCGACAAAGCGGGGTTTCCGGAGATTGTCGAACGCAGCCTTGTGCGGGCCGGGTTATGGGACGAGGTCAAGGACAGGCTTGACGAACACGCAGTTGATCTCTCAGGCGGGCAGCAGCAAAGATTATGTATCGCCCGGGCGCTGGCGGTGGACCCGGAGATACTGCTCATGGACGAGCCGGCCTCGGCCCTGGATCCAAAATCGACCGCCCGCATC
>CAZDAH010000118.1:6970-7537 GCA_964503405.1 uncultured Ignavibacteria bacterium | reverse complement strand
GCGGTGCTCGGATTGGCGATCTCAGCGTCATTGAACGCCCCGATCCCCGAACAACAGTACGGCGTTTTCAGGATGTAGGGCCGGGTCATGGGACAAACAAATTACAACACTATAAAATTAGAGCTTCGCGGTAAGGTCGCCCGAGTGACTCTGAATCGTCCTGACGTGCGTAACGCGTTCAACAGCGAGATGATCTCGGAGTTATCGTCGCTCTTTGCCGACATCAATGCGCGGGACGATATAAGAGTAGTCGTCCTTACCGGCCAGGGAAGCGCGTTTTGCGCCGGCGCCGATCTCAAATGGATGGGCGACGTCCTGAACTACACTTACGAGGAAAACCTGGAAGATTCTCAAAACCTCGCCGAGATGTTCTATAATATCAACAACTGTCCCTTCCCCACCATCGCCAGAGTGGACGGCCCCGCTATCGGAGGAGGATGCGGCCTGGCGGCGGTCTGCGATATCGTCATAGCGTCGGATAACGCCTTGTTCAGCTTGAGCGAGGTGAAGATCGGGCTGGTTCCGGCCTGCATTTCCCCCTACGTTATTCGTCGCATAGGAGACAGG
>CAZDAH010000118.1:4865-6960 GCA_964503405.1 uncultured Ignavibacteria bacterium | reverse complement strand
CGGGATTGGTAAACGAGGCGGTCAAAGAGATCGATCTCGACGCCGCCGTCGAGCGCAGGGTGAAGCAATTGCTTTCGAGCGGGCCCAAGGCGCTGGCCTGGTGCAAGCAGCTTTTGCAGAATGTGCCATCGTTGCCGGAAAAGGAAGCAGGCGCTTATACCGCGGAGGTCATCGCCAAATTGCGCATGGGCGAGGAAGGGCAGGAGGGGATGAAGGCGTTTTTCGAGTCACGCAAACCGAATTTGTACGAGGAGTGAAAGTAGGCCGGATTTTGAACGAACGAAGTGAGTGAAAAACCCGACAAGAAGCCGGCCTGCAACGAAGAGAATGTTTAGTAAAATCCTGATCGCCAATCGCGGGGAAATCGCCGTGCGGGTAATGAAAGCCTGCCGCGAGCTGGGCATAAAATCGGTGGCCGTTTATTCGACGATCGATCGCGCCGCCCTGCACGTGCTATCGGCTGATGAGGCGGTCTGTATCGGCGAGGCGCCGCCATCGGAAAGCTACCTCAATATCGATAAGATAATCGAGACAGCTCAAAAAACCGGGGCCGAGGCAATTCATCCCGGTTACGGATTTCTGGCCGAGAACCATCTCTTCGCCGAGCACTGCGAGAACGAGGGAATCGTATTCATCGGCCCGAATTCGAAAGCGATGAAGTTGGTCGGCGATAAGGTAGCGTCGAGGGCGGTTACCGAAAAGGCCGGTATCCCCCTCATTCCCGGCATGAAGGATAAGAGCACCGATCCCTCGGAATGTTTGAGTGCGGCCGAGAAGATCGGCTATCCCGTGCTGGTGAAAGCCTCGGCAGGCGGCGGCGGCAAGGGGATGCGTGTCGCTCGAAATAAATCGGAACTGATAGAAGCGGTCGAGGCGGGCATGCGCGAGGCCGCAACCGCCTTCGGAGATCCGTCAGTCTATCTGGAAAAGTATATCGAAAAGCCGCGGCATGTGGAGTTCCAGGTTTTGGCGGACAATCACGGCGACTCGGTCCACCTGTTCGAACGCGAATGCTCGATTCAGCGCCGCCATCAGAAGATAGTCGAGGAGAGCCCGTCGACGGCCCTGGATGACAGCCTGCGGCGCAGGATGGGCGAGACTGCTCTGAAGGTTGTCGAGGTTTCCGGCTACACCAATGCCGGCACGGTTGAATTTCTGCTGGATGAAAACAAGAATTTCTATTTCCTCGAGGTCAACGCCCGTCTGCAGGTGGAACATCCGGTAACGGAACTGGTTGTCGGGATCGATCTGGTTCACGCCCAAATCAGGATTGCCGCGGGTGAAAAACTCTGGCTGAAACAGGAAGAGTTGATCCAGAGGGGGCATGCCATCGAGTGCCGCATATACGCCGAAGATCCGGAGAACGATTTCCTGCCGTCGGCCGGAAAAATCCTCTATATGAAAGAGCCGTCGGGGCCGGGTATTCGTCACGATTGCGGAGTCTATTCCGGCAGCGAGGTTTCTGTTTATTACGATCCTATCTTGTCTAAACTAATCGCTCATGCTCCTGATAGGGATATTTGCATCAAACGTATGGCTGCCGCACTGAAAAGCTTCCCCATTCTCGGCATTAAAACAGATATCGAATTCCTGCACGACACGATCATGCACCCTGAATTTAAGGCCGGCAACACCCGCACCGATTTTATCGAGAGAAATATGTATAATTGGCCCCCCAAAATGGAAATCGAGCATCTCAACAGTGCGCTCGTATCTGCCGCCATAATGTCATCGTTTCCAAAAACAGGAGTGTTCTCGGCGGACGGCAGATCGGCTCCGCCGTCGCCGTGGGAAACGCTGGGAGCATGGGAGATCGCGGGGAGTTGATAATGAGGCTCAATGGAATTCGAATTTTCGCATAACGGAACTTCCTGCACCGTAAAGATGGAAAAATCGGAAGGCGCTCAAAAGGCGACTATCGGAGGCGTCGAGATCGAATTCGCTTTTTCCCGGATTTCGGGCAACGAGTATTCGTTCATGTTCGACGGCCGGAGCAAAACCGTATATCTGGCCGAAAGCAATGGGGCTGTTTTCGTGCACATTGACGGGCGCGTGAGTCAGCTCGATAAGGCCTGAGCCGCAATTAACAACTACG
>CAZDAH010000118.1:4209-4855 GCA_964503405.1 uncultured Ignavibacteria bacterium | reverse complement strand
CGGGGAAAATCGTTAAAATCCTGGTAAGAGAGGGCGAGAAAGTGACATTAAAGCAGGCGCTGGTAATAGTGGAATCGATGAAGATGGAAAACAAGATCGTCTCCCCTACGGACGGCCAGGTCAAGTCGATACATTTTTCCGACGGCGACCTGGTGGAGCCCGGGCAGGCGATCATCAGGCTGATACCGGCGGGGTAAGTTCAGGGTTCCGTATCGTCCGATCCACGAACTTAACGAAAGTTGATTATAATCGATATTTAGATAACATAGTCTGAGAGTTTCCTGCGGGCGATCATCTGGGCCATGCCGTGCTGGTGAAAATCGGTCTGGGGACCGTGTGGCTTGTCCCACATCAGACCCTCGTGGTAATAGATCAGTTCCCAGCCGCGGAAATAAGACGACAGTTCGCCTTTCTGAAAATAACGCACCATGTACCCGCGTTCTCCATGGGGAACAACGAGCTCCTCGGGAGATCCGCCTTTATTTTTCAGGAAGCTCTGATATTCCGGGTCCTCGATGGTGAAGACCTGGACGGCCATGAAGCCGCCGCGTCTGGCCAGCGTTTGAAAATGGGCGATTCTATCGGCCAGCCTGTCCGGTTGAAGAAACTGCAGGACGTTCATGACCAGGACCGCGTCGAATTCGCC
>CAZDAH010000118.1:0-4199 GCA_964503405.1 uncultured Ignavibacteria bacterium | reverse complement strand
GCTCGATGGCCTCCAATTCTCCCGCGATTCCATCCGCGTCGAATTCGCCGAGATGGTCGTGCGGCTCGTGAGCGTCAAGATGCAAGAGCCGCAGTTTCACGTGGTTGCTTCGGGAGGCCTCTCTCATCCGCTCCAGTCCGGCCTCGGCGATTTCGGTGGCCACAACGTCGAAACCGATACGGGCCAAAAACAACGCGTCGCGCCCCTCGCCGCAGCCGATCACCAGCACGCGGGAGCCCGGCTGCAGGTGGCTGCTCAAAAGCGGAATGATCAGATTGGGCTGATCGCCCCAGTACGATTCCTTCATCGCCTATTGCCTTTTGAAATAGCCGCGGGAAGCCTCAGATTAATGGTCCCTTTCCGAAAGATCTTTTGGATCGGCCAAGTTCGATCCCTCAAGCCATTGTCTCGCTGGAAAGCATAATTGGGTTATACATATAGAGCTTGTCAAGCAAAATCACATCATTTGAGCAGGAGCATGCGGTTGGAAACGGCAGCGCCATCGGTAATCAGCGAATAAAAGTAGATGCCGGAGGCGACTGAGCCACCGATCGCTGCTCTGCCATCCCAATCGACCGAGTGGGATCCGGCAGACAGATTTTCATCGAGAAGCGTGGAAAGTAGCCGTCCGCTGATATCGTAAACGGCAAGCCTTACCCGTTCAGCCCGCGGCAGGCTGAAGCTGATGGTGGTGGCGGCGTTGAAGGGGTTGGGGTGGTTGTAGAGCAGGAAATAATTCTTTGGTTGCGATTGTTGATCGTCGATACTGAGTGTCGATTGATTTTCAAGGAAGGTTATGACACCGCCGTTGTTGAAGAGCACATCGTCGTCGCCGTCGCCGTCGAGATCGGCCAGATCGAAAAAGTAGAAATCGAAATCCTGCCAGGCCTCGAATATCTGCGGGACGAATACGAAAGCCGGTTCGCCCGGGCCGCCGACGTTCAGATACCCTTTAAGACGACCACTGACCAGCAGGATAATATCGGGGCGGACATCGCCGTTGAGATTTCCGGAGCGCGCGAACGAAGCTGAAAGATCCAGTCCCTGCACCCATTCAGGGCGATGACTCCAATGCGGCTCATGAGGCGAGCCGGTGTTCTCGAAGGCGGTAAGCTCACTGGCCGCAGAATCGATGACGATCAGGTCGAGATCGCCGTCAATATCGAGATCGATAAGCTCGGGGTGGCGGACGCTGACGTCGATTTCGGAGAAAATGGTAGTGTCATGTTCGAACCCGGAATCGGGGACATTGATAAATGACCGTATCTCGCCATGAAAGCTGTAGGCCAAATCGGTCCAGCCGTCGCCGGTGATGTCGCCGTGCGCCCAGGCCATATCGGTGTGCTCGGCGTAGCCCCAGGGGAGCCATCTGTAAAATTCGAATTCCGGCGATTCTGAGTTTCCAGTATTATCGAAACTTGTCCATTCAATGATGAATCCGCCAACGGGAAATAACCAAAATGAATAGAATGCGGCAATGTCGAAATCGCTGTCCCTATCTCTGTCAATTAACGTCAGATCTTCGCAACTTTGCAAATAAAAAGGGCCAATGCCAATTCTCGCGTCCAGATCAAAAACCGGCTCCTGGACGGAACCACCATTAACATAAAAATAGAGGACAGGCGTGATGTTGCCGTCAATAAAATCAAAATCACCGTCAAGGTCAATATCGCCGACATGGATGGAATTAAGAATATCCATTGATTCCCAGATAAAATATCCATCAGGATTAAACACAGGATGCTCGTTTGTGCTTTCGTTCAGAATCAACACTATTTCCGTGATCGATTCATAAGTTTCAAAAGTGACAAGAATATCATGGTATCCATCGGCGTTTAAATCAGCAATATCGAAACCTTCGAATCTTACCAGCCCATCCGGAATCGGGAATGAGGACGTAATCAGGGAGTCGAACTCAAACATCGGTGCGCCCGGCTCTCCTAAATTCCGATAGAACAAATAATTCTCCCACATATCGCTGATTATCAAATCATAATCGCTATCGCCATCCCAATCAATGAATCTTTGATCTGTGTATCCAGATGTGGAGAAATTGAAAAAGCCGGACAGCTCCTCCCAATACGGGGCTTGAGGGGAACCTCTATTGCGGAATGCGCGCAGACTGTCAATCGCGTAATTCGCCTCCCTGAACCCCAGCACCAGCTCCAGCGAATCGTCGCCGTCGAAATCGCCGAGGGTGGGTATCACGGCGTGCTCGAACGACAGATCGGCGAAATAATCCGAATCGAGCCGCCAGCGTTCGACATCGGGAAAACCGTCGTTGTAGTACAACTCGATCAGACCGTCTCCCCGTCCGAGGATCAGGTCGAGGTCGCCGTCGTCATCGATATCGTATAAATACGGGGAGTTGGTCCCCGGCGTGTTGATCCCGCTGGGATTTAACAGATCGTAGTTAATGCTCCACAACCATTCCTGGGCGTCGGCCGGAATAAACAGACAGCCAAAGATCGCGGCCCCCAAAGCCGGAATCTTGTATATCGCTTTCATAACCGCCCTCCTATTTCAAAAGGACCATTCGTTTCGAAGCGCTATAACCGTCACTGCTCAACCGGTAGAAATATACCCCCGTCGAGACCGGCTGTCCAGAATAATTTTCTCCATTCCAAACAACAGAATGAGATCCGGCCGGGAGATAAGATTTCTCTATGACTGCCACGAGGCCGCCGGAGATATCATATACCGAGATATTTACGACAGAGGCCTCGGGCAAACCGAAGCTTATCGAGGTATTGGCGTTGAAGGGGTTGGGGTAATTTTGAGCCAATCTGAAAGTCGACGGCACGGGTTCGTCCTCGACGCCGATGGAGGTCAGGTAAACCGAATCGAGCTCGGTTTCGGATACGGCGGCGCCATCGGAGAAACGGAAGTAATAGGTATGCCAGCCGTCGCCGGGCCATTCCAGCCGATGCTCGAACAGGGCCATATCGGTATAATCGCGGTCATAGGTGCCCATCTCGTAGGATTGATCGTCGAAAATGAGGTTGCGTTCCACAGGCAGATTGTTGTCGGGGTCGGTGTAGCTGAGGTAAGCGTCGATATGCTCCCCCGGCAGGGGGACGATCTCCCCGCCGATCACGGGCGGCGAGTTGTTATCGGTTTGCAGATACTGCGTCGCGGGGATAAAACCGGAGGGGAAAGTGAAATCGTTGAAGTTGGGAGTGGTGAAGGTAATAGTGAACGTGGCCGCGGCGGTGACGATGAATCCCTGCTGGGGAGGCCAGGTATCCCAGCCCGGAGCAGACAGGAGATCGTCGATGGCGCAGGACATATGCAGGTATTGATCCTCGCTGTGCTGGATCTCGGCGATGTATTCGAAACTGGTATCTATGACATTCAGCGAGTAGAGGCCGGGCTCGAAGAAAAACGGGATATCGCCGTAAACCATGGCCGTAACGTGGGTGACGATCGAATCGGGGGGCTGCATGATGAAAGCATAGAAGAAGAAATACTGACCCTGATTGGTGGGCCATTGGTTATTGTCGTTGGAAAGGCGTCCGAACAGCCTGTTGTCGGAGTAGGTGACAGCCGATCCTGTCAGGTCCAGCCAGCTTCCAATGGTGCCGGGCATGGTATCCCCCACCGCATCGCCGATCAAGGGGGCGTAAAGTTCGCCGTCGGGGGGAAACTGATTGCCGGAGTTTTCATAGGATTGAGAGAGGATGATGGTATCGGCCTGGGCGCGGGCGTAGAAGGTGATGGCCGCGCCGGGCTCCTCGAATACCCAGTCGGCCTCATGGGTGTTGTCGTAATATGGCGGCTCATCCATGCGTGAGAGCGGGAAAGTGTATTCCTCGGACTGCGTGCCCATGCGGGCGGTGATGGAGAGCTCGATGCCGGGGATGCCATAGGGATCGATAAAATCGAGATTGAAGAGCACTGACGAGTCGTCCATTAGGGCCGACGATCTCACGCCGGATATAGGCTGGGCTGACGCAGTCAATGCGGCCGCCATCAGGATTAGAATTAATATCGTTTTTCTCATGACTACTCCTTTGAGACATTTTTCTGCTTTAATTCGATGAGTATCCCACCGGTGGAGTGGGGATGAATGAAGGCGATCATCGAGCCCGCCGCCCCCGGACGAGGATTATTGTCGATCATTATTATATTTTTCGCTTTGAGTTCTTTTATTGCCTGATGGACGTCGTCGACATGGACGCAGAAATGATGAATCCCCG
>CAZDAH010000117.1:6557-7575 GCA_964503405.1 uncultured Ignavibacteria bacterium | reverse complement strand
TTCGAGTCGATCCCAAGGCGCAGACGGCCTCTGGATTGACGATTTTCAATTATTGATTATATTTAAATTGTTGTTAATTGATAATGAACAACCCCGGCTTTCCGGTAAAAGGATTATCGGCGACAACCTATCGAATCGAATCCGTTTCCGCGAACCGGGGAAGGAGTGCGAAATGCGTATCTTGGCGAATTCTGTAACAGGAAGTTGGATTTTTTGCCTTTGGATAATGGCGATTTCGATATCCGATGTCCGCGCGGATTCAATCGGATACAAACCGCCGGATTTTGCCGCAGTCGATACCCTGCTTTTCGAGAATTTCGACGGGCAGGAGGGGCCTTTCGAAAGTTATCCTCTGCCGGAATGGGCTGTAATCGACAGCGGCGTGCCTGAGTGGGACGAAACGTCCTGGTCGCGCTACTACAACATCCCTTATCCGGAATATTGGAACGGCGATTTGGCACGGGTCATGTTATCCGGAACCGGGGCCATAGGCGACTGGCTCATAAGCCCGGTATTCAGCTGCCAAAATGATAGTCTGATCACATTCTCCTTCAAACAGAGTCACGCCAACAGAACAACGTCCGATAACGACACAATTTTCGTTTACGGCTCCACCGACGGGGGAGCGAACTGGGACTATACGATATATATGGATACTTTAAGCCGTGGGGCCCTGAATAACCCCGATACGGTGGAATTCGTTATCAGTTCCTGGGCCATGGGATGGGATAACGTGAGAATTGCCTTCTATTTCAAGGGAAACAACGTCCTTACCTGGTATATTGACGAGCCCTGTGTGATCGGTGATGAAAGCGACACCCTCCTCTACGAAGACTTCAACGGCGTCTGGGGGGAATTCGGAAACAACCCGCCGCAGGGATGGTCGATCATTAACGAGGTCATTCCCGACGCTCCCAACGACAACGATTGGGGACGATGGTATTATTCCACCTGGCCCGACATGGTGGCCCGGGCTTACGATAATCAGAACGACCAGACGGCCAATGAGTGGCTTATC
>CAZDAH010000117.1:0-6547 GCA_964503405.1 uncultured Ignavibacteria bacterium | reverse complement strand
GTCATAACACCCCCGTTATCTCTTTCGGCGAAGCCTCGATATGCAGCCTTTCCTATTATAACAGCTTCTGGGACGATTCCTGGGACGATACCGACTCGGCCTTCGTCCGAGGGTCTATCGACGGCGGCCTGACCTGGCCCTATATCGTGGTATCGTACGCCGGTGAGGATGACAGGGACATAGACAGGGAAGATAGCTGGCGCGGGTTCGATATAGGCTCCTGGGCGCAGGGACGGGATAACGTCAAGATCGCGTTCCACTATATCAAGGACGATCCGTCATATATAGGCTGGTGGTTTTTCGACGATCTGACCATCACCGAGGCGGCGCTTTCCACCGACAACGTCGCCGCCCTTTCAATCGATTATCCGTCGGAATTCGTGATTGTCGGCCATGACTACAGCCCCAGGGCGACTGTGCAAAGCCTGAGCCTGGAGCAGCAGACGATCGATCTGAATCTCACCGTTACCGACGCTGGTGAAAACGAAGTTTATAATTATACCGAGGAGAATATCTCGCTCGCACCCGGCGAGATCCTTCAGGTTGCCGTCGGCCAGCCTTTTGCTTCCGAGTCGGAAGGGGATCATCATTTCACGGCGACTGTCATCAACCCGGGAGACGAGGATCAGTCGGACGATTCCGCCAGCGAAATCATACCGTCCTACGCTCATACCGGTTCAGGCGGCCCTGATGACTTCGGATATTATTTTATCGACAATACGGAACCTGACGGCCCCGTATACAACTGGATCGAGATCTCCGAGACCGGGATACGGGTAGAGCCCGGGATGCATTATTTCATGTCCGATCCGATCGATCTCGGATTCGAATTCAAATTCTACGGCGAGAATTACTCTTCGATCTGGATAAACTCCCACGGCGAGCTTCACCTCGGGTCGCGGGATATCTGGCTGAGCACCAACGACTGCCCGCTGCCCGATCCTTCCACTCCCCACGCGCCGCTGCTCGCGGTTTTCTGGGATCTGCTATACGTTCACTACGAGATCGGACAAGGAGTATACTACCAGTCGTTCACGGAGCCGGTAAATCATTTCGTGGTTCAATGGGAAGCCAAACCTGATGATCAAGGCTCGGACCCGGTGAAATTCGAGGCAATCCTGTACGAGAGCGAATACGTCGTTTTTCAATACGAGGTTGTAAACGACGGTATTGGCGGACGTGGCCAGACCGCCACGGTGGGCATGGAGTACGACGTTTTACAGTCGGGGATCTCTTATTACTGCGACGATGACAACCCGGCCAACAGGCTGGAGGAGGGATTGGCCATTAAATGGTATGTCCCGGAGACGTCGGTGGACGACGACGGAGGCAATCTGCCGGGCGATTTCGCTCTGAGACAGAACTATCCCAATCCCTTCAACGCCAAAACCTCGATATTGTATGACCTTCCGGTTCAATCGCAGGTGAGGATCGAGATATTCGATATGCTGGGGCGGCTGGTGGCCATTTTGGAAGACAGCGAAAAACCGGCGGGACGACATCAGGTATTTTGGGACGCGGAAGGTGTATCATCGGGCATATATTTCTACAAAATAAATGCGGATGATTTCAGCGATATCAAGAAGATGTCGTTGCTCAAATAGAGCCCGATCGTGACGTCAGTAGGTACTTCTGACGCCGGCCTCACATCTCTGGTCGGATTTGGTCGTCTCAATGGCTATTGAAAAACCCGGCCTATTGCCGATTCCAGGATATCCCCAGTCGAAGCCGAGGTCCAGAAAGGACCCCGGTCCTTAACTATGAAAACAGCCGAATCATGCTCCCGATCCAGTCATCGATAAGAAATTGGACCTGGCCTATAAGAAGCGATATGCGTGCCATGACAGTGTAGCCGAAATGCGCTCCGAATGAGATCATGATAAACCAGATCCCTATCCGGGCAGTCCCGCCCAGGATGCCCGAATGTTCTTTTGAGAAGTAAAAATATATAAGCGTAGTTAAAACGCCTACCACCACCACAATTGCCAGGAAAAACGGCTCGAATCCCTGGCCGGGGCTTAGAGAAAGCATGGTCGAGTGTATCTGGGGGAGCACTTTGCCGTGCAGTTCGGAAAGGAGGAAAATCCCGGCGGTGTTGCCCATGACGAAAGCCAGGGAGATGCGGCTGATCCAGCCGTAATTTTTCGAAAATCTGGAAAACATGAGCACGCCGAGGAATCCCGGGACTATCAGCCACCAGCGACCATTATCGAACATCGGATCGATCATCTGCTGAATAATAACAGCGTGCCAGACCAGCCCTACGTAATACCCGGCCGACAGCCCGGCGAATACGTGTTCGGTCAGTTTGTAAAACGGATTGTCCTTATATAAAAATGAAAATAGCGAAAGCGTGATAAATGCGCCGATCCAGATCTGGAAGAATTCTATTATGCTCATGACGGCTTTCCCCGCTTTTTCCTGCCCGCGAAGTAGGCGATATTTCCGGCGATTACCGAAAATATGATGAACAGGTGCACGAGCGATTGCGCCGCCATACCTCTTATAGCGGTTCCGGTATGTCCGATCAGTTTTTCGTACTCGGCGGCGCCCTTCATTCCGCCGAGCATGCCGGTCATCTGGCCGGCGTTGAGATAGGCGAAATAGGCCGGGGCCATAACCGCGGTAACTCCGGTTCCGACAGGCGTGCCGTACTGGGCGTTAACGATGGAGATCCAGTAATCGACGATGGCGTTATCCGATACCGCTATTATGAATTTAATATCGGCGTAATTCCTAATATTGGTCATCATGGGCAGTTCAGACAGAGGCGTGCCTGTGTTGTCCGCTGGGTATATCGACTCGATCGAACTTCCCATGCCCTTAAGCACGGCCACGTAGTTGGCCTTGTAGCCCAAATTGACGTAATCGATACCATATGCCTTACCGTATTGTTCAGCCAACTCCCGCGTGACTCTCTCGGCGATCGTCGGGCCTCCCAGCGGGACGGTGGTCATGGTCAATACCCTGCAATCCTTCTTGAAAAGATGATGGAGAAGCGCCCGCGACATCGGCTCGGTCTCGGCCAGGGTGGAGGCGTAATAATCGAATGTCAGCATCACCTTGGACGAATCCGGCAAATTTTCTACGGCGTCGTAAAGCTGCTTGGCCTCGGGCGAGAGGGACATGGGCAGTCGCAGAGCGAACACAACGGGGAAAACGACATAGAAACCGACCGCCAGATAGATATATCGGCGATCGTCAGTCCTGAAAGTCATATACAGCAGGAACACCCCGGCCAGAATAAGCAGCAAGTAAGCGAAAATCATCCAGCCGTTCATCATTTCCCCATATAGGTTCGCTCTATTCCGAGCAATATTCTCAGGGACATGGCCGCGGCGCCCAGGGCCGCGCCTATTATGATGCCTCTTTGAACCGCCATATTGGCCCCGTTCATAATGAAGGTATTGATCATCTCAGGCAGCCTGTCGTGGATTTTCAACAGGACTATCTCGCCCATGGGAATGCGCCAGAGCATCACCAGAGTCGCCGTAATCAGAAGCAGGGTGGCTTCTGCGCTGCGTGCGCGAAATGCCCGGAAGGCCGCGGAGGCGATATAGAATGAGAGCATAGCGAACATGGTCGACATCATGGGAGCGTCGAGGTAATTGAAAAGCCAGTCGTAAATCGAACCCGGCCCGGTGCCGAACAGCGGCGATATTTTATGGGAGATCATAGCCGGAATCGCCATCGCGAATACCGATATCAAAGTCGCCAGCTTGTATTTCCAGTTCTCGCCTCTGCGTTTGACAGAGCCGTAATTGATTCTGACTATGGACACGACTCCAAGGAGCAAGGTAAATCCGCCCACAATCGTCACCCAACTCAACACTTCCGGCTCAAGTTGTCCCAGGAAGCTCTTTTCCGGATTGAAAAAGAACGCCAGAACCATGGCCATCCCCGAGAGGAAAGCTATGACAATGGGCACGGTAGTTTTCATCAGTCAGAAATAAACAGGTTCATATACCAGTCCCAGAATCCGAAACTGGCGGTTACGATTCCGATTAACGTCAGAATAATGAGCAAAATCTTCATCCAATCCTGCCCCTTGAGGCCGCCCAGCAGAAGCGGTTCGCGTGACAGATAAGCCGAAGCTGCGTAGAGTTCCTCGCCCATCAGCGTGTAATCGCAGGCGGCGATGAAAAACGGCAGCTGGGCCGGCTGAGCCGTCCCGGCGATCTGGATCGAGCCGGCGGCGTTGCCGGTTTCGGCCAAAAGCAGGGATTCGGCGAAAAAGGCGCCCATGTAGATATTCGTTGCCGGCCGGGTTCGAATCATCATGCCGTTGACGGTGGCGGCGAAGGCAAACTGCTCTCCTGCAACATAGCGCACAATATCTTTATTGTATGATTCGGATTTGCCCTCCTCCATATAGGCCTGTTGAACGACCTCCTGCCCGGCAGCCAAAACCATCGGGTAGCGTACCGGCACAAGGAGCGGAGTCTCGTAGCGGGCAGTAATCCTGGCCACGCGTCCAAGTATCGAAATTCCGGCAATGGTCTCGATCTCGTCGATCTCCTGCAGACCGGGAATGAATAACACCGGTTTGCCCATCTCGGTGGCTCGCCCGACTGCCTCCTCGACCTCGTCGAGGCCGTTGATTTTCCTTATAAAAAGGGTCTTTCCGGATTTCGCCCATTCGGTATAGACGAGAATGACGATTGAGAAAATAACCATGAAAACGAGAGCGTTGATACGATCGGATCGGAAGGCGGACGGGGCCTCGGCTTGAGCGGGCACGATTGTGGAATCTGTGACTGCTGTTGAATCGGCGACGGTCGAATTAAGACTGTCGATAGGTCTTTCATCGGCTGCAGCGGCCAGGCAGGGCGAAATAGCAAAAATTAAAATTAGAATTTTATTCCGAAGCGAATCGAAGGGTGATTTTCCGCCAAATTGCACGTCTATAGATAGCGATTTTCGCCGGAAAGTCAACAGGGAAGTGATTGGCATTGATTGACAGTTTCCCGGCTGTCGGAATTCGATACGTGCCAACAATCGACCGTCCGACTCCATCAATTCAGTAACCAGGCCGAAGGGGCGTTAATCGTCTTGACACTATTGCGACCGTTTTCTATTATGATTTCAGTGAATGAAAAACGTAAACTCTCTTTTTTCGTAAACGGCAAAAAGGTTGATCTCGAAGTCTCGGCCGGCGCGACTCTCCTCGACTTGCTTCGAAAGAACTTGCGGCTTACAGGCACCAAATGCGGCTGCGGAATAGGCACATGCGGAAGCTGCATGGTGATAATCGACGGCCGCGCGATGAGATCGTGTCTTGTCGGGCCGAACAGGTTGGAATCGGCCCGGGTGGAGACAATAGAGTCTCTCAACGTCGGGAATAAGCTTCATCCCCTTCAACAGGCGTTTATCAATCGACAGGGCACTCAATGCGGTTACTGCGCCCCCGGCATGCTGATGTCCGCGAAAGCTCTTATGGATAAGAACCCGAAGCCATCGATCGAGGATATTAAGAATGGCCTGCGGCGCAATCTCTGCCGCTGCACCGGTTACCAACAGGCCATCGAGGCCGTATTGGAGGCATCGGGACAACTCGCTCCCGATAAAAGAATCGGCGGGTTCGATATCGTGGGAAGTGCAAATGAGTCCGAATGGATTGGAAAATCGGTGCCGAGATGGGGGGCGGCGGAGTTGGTGACAGGTCAGGCAAGGTTCACCGATGATCTTCCAGATCCTGACGATATTCTTTTCCTGGTAACCCGGCGATCAGACAGGGCGCACGCCAGAATCGTTTCTATTGATACGTCGAAGGCGCTGGAGGTGCCAGGTGTCGTACGGGTTATAACTGCGAAAGACATTCCGGGCGAAAACAGATACGGCAAAATAGTCCGCGATACACCGGTCCTGGCTGATGAGAAAGTTCTTTCCTATTCCGACGCTATAGCGCTGGTTGTGGCCGACAGCCATGATGCGGCCAGAACTGGGAGCGAGGCATTGGATGTCGAATACAATGAGCTCGAACCGATATTCGATCCGGCGCGGTCGCTCGATCCCAATGCACCGAGACTTCACGAGAAAGGCAACCTGCTTTACGAATTCAATATAATCAAAGGAAATATCGAAAGAGGTTTCGAAAAGTGCGACGCTGTGGTGGAAGATGAATTCTCAACAGCGGCCGTGGATCACGCCCAGCTGGAACCGGAAGCGGCGATCGCGTATTTCGACAATGATGGAAAATTATGCGTCAAGGCTCCGACCCAGCACGTTTATTTCGACAGGCTTAACATCGTCAGGGCGCTCGGCCTTCCCAAAAATGACGTCCGGGTGATTCAGCCGGCAGTAGGCGGGGCGTTCGGCAAGCGGGAAGACGTCTACGCGCAGATACACGTGGCGCTGGCCGCGTTTCTCCTGGGAAAACCTGTTCGGACCGTCTACACCCGGGAGGAAACTTTCCAGGTTACCCAGAAGAGACATCCGGTTAAGATAAGGATCAAGGTCGGCGCGAATAAGGAAGGGAAGCTTAAGGCATTTCGGGCTGAAGTCTTGGCGGATACCGGCGCATATTCGTCGTGGGGCCCGAATATTT
>CAZDAH010000116.1:3438-7638 GCA_964503405.1 uncultured Ignavibacteria bacterium | reverse complement strand
GTGCCAGAGTAAAGCTCCCCGGGCGCTTATTCTCTGCCCGTAAAGCTCGGCCCCCTCATTAGGAGTATTTCGCCAATCGGTCCAGACCACGAACACCCCTCCCTCACCATCCGGCAGAAGCGAAACATACCTTTGCCAAAAACCATCGTTCCCATAGACGAGCTTGCCGCCCTCATCCCATATGCTGTAACCGGCAGAGTCAACGCATTGGATGAAAATGTCATAGTCCCCGTAATTCAGCCCGCTCCAGGCTACAAAAGAATTCCCGGTGACAGAATCTGTCACCATGGCCAGCCCCGTGCCGGAGGTATAATTCCCTATCCACTTCCCGCCGTACTCCCACTGGGCGAAAACGGAGGAGAAAAGCATTATTATCAATATTATGATGGGCCAGGCCCGAAATGCCATCATTTCTCCAATCTCCTTTGGAGACGTTCATATCTAATATCGCTTATTGCCGTCAGGTTGTCAAGAGAAGAATGAGATTTGCGTGTATGTTGTTGTATGATTACAAGTTACTGCCTAATCATCTGAGAACAATAAATCCGGCCTCATGCCGACGGCCGGATCGGGTGCGATTGGCGTCCTGATTATTTGAGCAAAGTCATTCTCCTGGTCTCGGTTCCGGAAGCGGTCCGCAGGCGGTAGAAATAGACGCCGGACGATTGCCGTGACGCGTCCCATGTAACAAGATGCGTCCCCGGGGCGGCTGTGCCATCGTAAAGTACGGCCACCAGCCGGCCGGTGATATCATAAGTTTCCAGCCGGACATTCGACTCGCTGTTGACTTCAAATTCGATGGAGGTGGAGGCATTGAAAGGATTGGGGTAATTACTTTTGAGAGCGAACTGGCCGGGCAGGGACGATTCGAGATCGTCGATGCCGGTTTGAATAGAGTATTTGAACACCGAGCCGTTACTTCCCGCGGCGTAACCGAGATCGGCGTGCAGGAAATGGGCGCCATGGAGGATGGAGAAGATACCGGAATCGGTCGTTTCCCAGGAGACGCCCCCGTCGGTGGAGCTGAGGACGGTGCCGCCTTCACCGACAGCCCAGCCGGTCATCGCGTGGACGAAGAAGATATCATTTAAAATCGTATTGGTGCCGCTGTTTTGCGTCTGCCACGAAAACCCGCCGTTGGTGGTTTTCACAATAATTCCCACGTCGCCGCAGGCCCAGCCGGTGAGATTATCGATAAAATGCACTCCCTCGAGCTCCTGTGCGGTACCCGATGGCTGCGGGTCCCAGTTGGCCCCGGCGTCGGTGGTATGCAAGATAACGCCGTCGGAGCCGACCACCCAGGCGGTAGAGGCATCATATACGAAGATTCCCCTGAGATCGTCGAACGCGTGGGTGGGCTGATGGCTCCAGCTGACGCCGCCGTTGGTTGTGCGACGCAGGATGCCGTCGCGGCCGACAGTCCAGCCGTTCATGTTATCGGCCATCCTGATATCGCGGAGTTTTTCGCCAACGCCGGACGGCTGAGGGGTCCAGCTGACTCCGCCGTTTGTGGAATGCAGGATCATGCCGTCGTTGCCGCAGGCCCAGCCTTCCATATTATTGATAAAATGCAAAGCTTCTACATCATCGGTTGTATTGTATAAATTCCAGGACTCGCCGCCATCGATTGTCCTGATTATGCCCTGGTCGCCTCCGGCCCAGCCGGTCATATCGTCGACGAAAAAGACATCCTTAAGAGGCAGATTCGTCGGGGTATCCAGTTCTCTCCATTCGGCCTGGCCCGCGCTTTCAACATCGATCAGCCCGGTCATACTGGAATGATAAAGGCATGAATACGGATATGATCCGCCGCTGGTGAATATGAATGAATAAGAATCGCCGTTGTTTAAATTCCCCGAATCCCATACGCCGGAATCGGATGTCGCCGTGTGCGGATAGGAATCCTGGTTTGTCCAGCGAACCGTATCTCCTTGCTGAACAGTCAGTTGGGCAGGACTGAAGGCGAAATTTGCGATGCTGACATTGTGCAGAGCCGCGTTGGCGGAGCCTGCCATGATCAATAAAGCGAACAACATTTTTCTCATCGGTAACTCCCGAAAAGAGGTGAGCGGTAACTTTTCCCAAACATCATCAGAATTAACTATGCTTTTCAATCTCAAGTTCCCAATGTATAATTTTTCCGAAAAAATGGGGCGTCGATCAGTTCGATCGACACCCCTGAATTCAGTCTATTGACGGAATCAGCCCTGCGGTTGTTGCTCAACCTGCTTTTTGATCCACTTGGTGGTCACCGATTTCGGCCGCTCGATCGGCGTTCCGATGGCCCGGTTGACTATGAGTTGGGAGCACATACCCATGGCCCTCGAAACGGAAAAAAGCACCGTGTAGTATGAGAATTCGGTCATCCCGAAATGATACAGAAGCGCCCCGCTGCCGGCGTCGACGTTGGGCCATGGATCTTTGGCTTTGCCCTGCTCGCGCAGGACGTCGGGGACTATGCGGAAGACCTTGTCGACGATGGTGAAAATCGGATCGGCGGCCATGACTTTCTGCCCAAAGGCCCGGAAAGCGTCGAAACGGGGATCGGTGATCCTCAGCACGGCGTGCCCGTAACCGGGGATAACCTTGCCGGAGTTGAGCGTATCCCAGGCGAACTTGCGCAGCTGTTCGTCAGTGGGGACCCCTTTGAATTTCTCGTGAACCATCAGCACCCAGCCGAGACATTCCTGATTGGCCAGACCGTGAAGCGGGCCGGCCAGGCCGTTCAGGCCGGCGGAAACGGCGTAGTATGGATCGGAAAGAGCCGATCCAACGCAATGGCAAGTGTGCGCCGAGACGTTGCCGCCCTCGTGATCAGAGTGGAGAACCATGTAAAGCCTCATCAGACCGGCGAAATCACCAGTGGGATCTTTTATGCCCAGCATGCGGGCATAGTTGCCGGCCCAATCGAGACCATTTTTCCAAGGAATCCTGTTACCTTTCTTGAATCTCATGCGATAAACTCCGGCGGCGAGCCCGGGGAGTTTGGCCAGGAGGTTCAATGAATCCTCGAGTGTGGGAATCCAATAATCGGTTTTCTGAATCCCCTCGGTGTACATCTTGCGGAACTGCGATTCGCGCTCCATCACCAGTATGCCGGTATCGAACATGGCCATGGGATGGGAGTCTTTTGGCATCGCCTCGAGCACTTTCCATACATAGGCGGGAATTTTCGCCCTCTCGGCAAAATCTTTTTGCAGCGCGTTAAGGTCCTTCTTGTCGGGCAGCTCACCGGTGCACAGCAGGTAGAAGATTTCCTCCGGGAGCTTCTCGGTCAGTTCCGCCACGGGAATTCCCCGAATCAGAAGCCCTTTATCGGGAGGTACCTCGGAAGTATCGCAGACCATTCCTTTGACACCGCGCATACCGCCGTAGGCCTGCTGCACGGTAACGTCGGATATTTTTGCCGTTCCGTACTGCCTGGCCAGAGCGCCGATTTCCTCACGCCAACCCGGTATAAGTGATGCCAGCTTGCCTTTCAAACCAGCCATTTCGGTTCTCCTCTCTTTTCATCGGTTATCGCTTGATCCATGCATCTATGACTCAACATCTTTTCCTGACTATTCTTGTGATTTATTTCACTTATCATCTTCCAAAAAAAGCCGTCGCGACGGCTACTCCTCCTGGCATCAATATACTGCCGTAGTTTCTACTCAGTCAACAAAAAACGTAACAGAACCGAATCTTAATAATGCGTCGCGGAGAACTTGAACTATGATCATCACGGTGGGCGCGGGAAATCCGTTGACGGGCTAATCCCGAAAATAAATATTCCTATTATTAACTAACGGAGCAGGGTCATCTTGCCGAATCTGACTTCCGAATCCGTTAAGAGGGAGTAGAAATAGACGCCCGACGGCAGATCGACGCCGTCTTTATCAACAGCGTCCCAAACGACGGAATACGTCCCGCGCTGATAAAATCCTTCGGCCAGCCTTCCGATTCTCTGCCCAAGCAGGTTGTATATGTCGAGCCTGATCTTTCCCGGCCTGGCGAGACTGAATTCAATGGTTGTCTGAGGATTGAATGGATTGGGGTAATTTTGCGCCAAGGCCAAAGTCGCAGGTCTGTGCAGATCGTCGTCGTTCACGCCGACTGGATTGCCGAAGATGATCGATCCGGCGTCGAAGGCGGGCGTGAACTCGGTCATGCCGTCGTTGAGCCCCAGAAGAAGCGGACCTCCGACCGGATCCACCCCGC
>CAZDAH010000116.1:0-3428 GCA_964503405.1 uncultured Ignavibacteria bacterium | reverse complement strand
GGTTGATAGTCTCAGTCTGGACGATTTCCACCCCGCTTTCAATGATAACGTACTGATCGGGAGTGCCCGGTTCAATGGCGAAAACCAGGTCGAGAATATGAGTGCGATGGTAATCCGTGTCGAGAATGGGATTATCCTCGCCGCCGGTATCCGAAATGCCCAGGAGCCTCAAAAATTGATCGCCGGGGAAATAATCGGAGTAGACCTCGTCCCATAAACTAATCTGGCCGGAAACCACGATAACGTTCTCGACCGAGAAACCGCCCTCCAGCGCTTCCACGCTCAAGGGCATATTAAAGAAGGCAACGGGATCATCGGTGACGGCGAAAACGGGCACTATCGCCGAAGTATCTCCGCTGTCTATGGCGATATCGTAGATGATAAGGCTGTCGGGCAGGCCGGGGTCCTGAGCCCGAACAGCGGCAAATCCGGCCGCGATTATGGCCGCCGAAAACACAAAATTCTTCCGGCAAATTCGCGCGACCGACGATATTTCGAACCGAATTCCCATACCTGAGTTAATTTCGCAAACTATTCAACTATTGTCAAGAGAATTATACAAAGTCCGGGAGTTTCTTGGGAATAGGGCGGCTGTGCAGGGAATCGCTAAATTACTGAAATCTCCTCGGAGACTTCCTTTTTGGTATGAAGACCGTATTTCTTAAGTTTTTCAAAAAGCGTGGTATAATCGATTTGCAGGATTTCAGCGCATTTTCTTTTGTTGCCCCTCGTCTGCGAAAGCACTCTTAATATCAAGGATTTATCCGCCTCGGCCTGTGCCAGGGCAGCCACCTCTTTGAGCCCGGCGCCTTCCCTCAACCTGATTTCGGGCGCGGTAGCCAGGCGTATCGCCAGATTGTCGGGGCCGATCGTTTTTGATTCGCATAAGATGATAGCCCTCTCTATCGTGTTTTCCAACTCCCTGACATTCCCGGGCCAGTGGTACCTGTCCATGATACTCAGGGATTCCACGGAGAGCTTTTTTTTCTTCTTGTTCATTTCGACGCAGAATTTTTCAATAAAGTAATCGGCCAGGGCCGGTATGTCCTCGCGGCGTTCCCTCAATGGCGGAATGGTGACGGGAAATACCGAAAGTCGATAGAACAGATCCTCTCGGAAAGTCCTTTTCTCGGATGCCTTTTTCAAATCCATATTTGAGGCGGCGATTACCCGAACATCGACATCGATTGTCTTGGTGCCACCGAGTCTTTCGAATTTTTTCTCCTGCAGCACGCGAAGAAGCTTGGCTTGAAGCGAAACGTCCATATCGCCGATCTCGTCCAGGAATATCGTGCCCGCCTCGGCGATCTCGAATTTCCCCATCTTGCGCGCGGTACTGGAGGTGAAGGCGCCTTTTTCCGAGCCGAACAGCTCATTTTCCAGAAGCTCTCGTGGTATCGCCGCGCAGTTGATCGGGACGAAAGGGCCGTCCTTGCGCGGAGAGAGATAATGTATCGCCTGGGCAAACAGTTCTTTCCCGGTTCCCGATTCTCCCAGCAGCAGAACCGTCGTATCGGAGACGGCGACCTTTTGGACAAGGGCAGTGGCTTCGCGCATTTTCGGCGATTTTCCGATGATCTCCGTGAGTCCCAGGTTCTGGGCAAGTTCCTGTCGGAGCAACACGTTTTCCGCCATCAGGCGTCTGTTTTCAAGGGCGCGTTTGATTAGGAGCGAGAGCCTGTCGGTATCGAACGGTTTTGTCAGAAAGTCGAAGGCGCCGATTTTCATCGCTTCCACGGCGGTCTCCACGGTGCCGAAGGCGGTCATGACGATAACCGAAACTTCGGGATCGATTTCGCGGATTTCCGAAAGCACCTTGATGCCGTCAGCGCCGGGCAGCTTGAGGTCGGTCAGCACCAGGTCATAACGTTTCTGGCCGGCCATTTCGATACCTTCGGAACCGCTGGCGGCAACGTCAACTTCATAACCCTCGTCGGTCAGGGTCGCCGTAAGCATCTGCTGCATAGAGCCTTTGTCTTCGACTACCAGAATCGAGGCCAAGTATTCCCCCCATAAGAATATGCTATTACGAATATCGGCAGAATAATCAGGCTCTTAAGGACGGCAGAACCGGCATGAGGACAGGCCCTTGTCCAAGGCGATCTCCCGTTTATCGATGCGCCGGAGATCCTCGGGTTTTGAGTTTCTCAAATGGGGACAAAGCGGCCGATGAAATCGGAACGATCCGGAGATCGTAATGTAGAATTCCTCCGGCGACGATTGCGGCAGCGACCATATTCCCGCATCTTCGCGCCGCGCCGATTTCTGCGCGGCGATCAGGGTCTCTTCGAATTTACCGTTGTGTTCGAAAAGGTAGCCCGTGGCCAGGCCCTGTTCGAGGATCAACTCATTATAAAACAGCGAATCGACAAATAGGTAGACAAGTCGTCGTCCGTAATCATCATACGGTTCCTCGTCGTATTCGGCGAAGACCGGCGCGCCGGCCAGGAGCGATTCGGCGAAATGAGCCGCCTCCGAGTAAAACGGCTGTCCTTGTTCGGGTGTATCCACTCCGATAAGACGCACACGAGAACCGTCGGACAGGACAAATGTGTCGCCGTCGATCACTTCGGAAACTCGAGACTCCGATTCCCTGCTATCTGCGTCTCCGAAGCGATTTTCCAGCCGGCCTTTCTCGTCGGCGGCCGGAAAGAATAATAAAAACACAGCCAGGGCCAGCATTATGGCCGAAAGGATCAGCCAGAATCTTTGCGAAGCCGAAGTCATTTTGAACGACGTGGATAAGTCCTTGCTGTGCGAGCGGAAAACCGTTTCGGGCTAAAACTCTCTTTCGACGATAAAATCCATGAGATCGAGAATGATCTTTTTCCATTTTTTATCTATGGAGCTGTCGAAAGATTCGACGAATGTTTTGCGGGCTTCGGCGGCAAGTTCTCTCGATGAAGCCACAGCGAGATCGACGCACCCATACCGACGCATCATCCGCAGGATAGTCTCGACTTCGTCGTTTTTCTTTTCTTCCCTGTCTTTATCGAGAAAATCGACTATGAGCTTTCTTTCGACGGGAGCGCATTTGGCCATTAGATCTATCAAAACCAGGGATCGTTTGCCCTCGAGGATGTCCCCTCCGATTTCCTTGCCGTATTTTTCGCTGTCGCCGACCAGGTTTAAGACGTCGTCCTGAATCTGAAAGGCCACCCCCAGATCAAGTCCGAGTTTTATCGACGTCTGGCGGAGCGAGGATGGGGCGTCGGCGATCAGGCAGCCGATCCAGATCGGGGCAATGCACGTATACCAGGCCGTTTTCCTGCGACACATGCTAAAATAATCGTCCATGCTCAAATCCCAGCGCTTGTTATTTTCCCAGGCCAGTTCGACATGCTGACCCGCGGAAGTATCCGCGTACATCTTCCGGAATTCATCGAATATCGACATGGTTTTTTCAGCCCCGAGGATTTTTCTGTTTT
>CAZDAH010000115.1:0-7670 GCA_964503405.1 uncultured Ignavibacteria bacterium | reverse complement strand
GAAATTCGATCGATATCCGCGCCTTCGTACGGATCTCCGAAAAAGTAATTGCGGTTGTCGAAAACGTAGGATGGGTCGTCCATCAAGTCGGTTCGGAAATCCCTGACGAAAATATGTCGCGGATCGGTTTCAGCGATCTGCCCGGAGCCGTCCCAGGGGCTGGCGTCGTTGATTATGAAATCGCTGATAGTCTCATATTGCATGCTCAAAAGATCCGGAGGTTCCAGGTAATCGACACCCTCGTTGGCGCCGTCGGCAGGCGGATTACCGGTAATGGTGCCGCCGGCATCGACCGAACCGTTGACTTGAGAGTTGCAGTCGATATCGACGTTGCCATTGAAGAATATGTCGCCGTTCACGATATCGGCGTCGCCGCCGCAGCCGCCCATCGACAGTTGGGCGTTCCAGACCTGCGAATCGGCTTCCGGATCATACTCCCAGAAGTTTCCAGCGAAAATAGCGTGGTCATACAACGGGTGGACAAATCCAGGCCCGAGTATAACCTCTATTCCGCTGGTAATCGGTCCGATGGAACCGATTGAGGTTATTTTCACATAAGGACCCATGGACGGGTCCGAGAGGCTGTCTTCCACGTCCACGTTGTATGTACCCCTGCCGAGAGTTTGGTCGGCAAAACCGGTTCTCCAATAGGTATCCTGCTGAATCTCGGAAAACGCCCGTTCGATACCGGCCTCGGCCAGATAGAAACCCCTGGTATGATCTATCTCAAAACCGGAGATATCCATCTCGGAGTTCGACGTGGCCATGGAGGCGATGCCCACAAGGGCCAGCATCAGGAGCATGATCATGCACACAATCAGGACAATTCCGGATTCCGATTTCAATCTACTCATAGACGCCTCCATTCTTCTCGATAACGCTGAAAAGAACATTTTAGTTTAATCCAAGATTACGAACTTTCACCCGGGTATCCAGATTCCTTGCCCGGTAATCGGTGGCGAATTCGTCGTCGGCGCTGTTAGTTCTCGCGTCGATATTTATGATAATCTCCCTGACCATATTCTCGCCGGGAGGAACGTCCACAACGGCCCCCGAGGAGAGAACATATCTGAATTGCAGATCAGTTATATTCTCCGCGAAGACCTGGGCGCCCATACCCGGGGCCCAGATCATCAGATTAGGATGATCGGGATCGGAGTTATCGATATAGTACTTGAACCGGTTCATCTTGTAAACCCCGCTGCCGGCCGGATAGGAGTGATCCAGGGGCATGGTATTGTGCTGAATATGCCCCGACCCGTACTGGACGTGGGTAACCTCGAACCATTCTCCAGACTCCTGAACCGGATCATAAATGAAAACCCAGTCGCCATCGTACAGGCCCGTCAGGTCGTGGCCGTCGCAGCGAAGCTCGGAGGATGGCTGCGGCATGGGCCACTCCAACTGCACGTCCTCGAAATTGCCGGCGTCGAATGTGATAACAATTGTATCCGGATTGGTATTGTAAGCTTCCAGCTTGGGAATTCCCCGGGGGACGTTATAGCCGCACATGCGGATGTTTGTGGCCAGTTCCCCGGCGGCCGACCTGATACTGGTCTGCATATCCGAAACCTCGTCCTGGACAAGCATCTGCTTATGCTGCGTAACATATATGCCCATGGCCGCCGAGGTCACGATCACCGCCAGAAACGCGGATATCAGAAGCTCCAGCAGCGTGAAACCGTACTGGTTACCTCTCAGAATATTCTTTTCGCTCTTCATCTTTCACCTACCTTGTCGACATGTACGAAGTTACAGTGTTCGAATGATGTCTGTCGTTGCGGTCTGTCCACGTTACCGAAACGTCGATCTGCCATAAATTGGGGTTAATTGTGGCTACGGTCCACGATCTTTGAAGCGCGCCTATGGAGTCATATCCCGACGTTGGAGGATCCATATTCTTCAGCTCCTCCATCTTGTCTTTGATATACATCGACGCCTCTGTGGAGCCCCTGGCCATATCGTTGGCCTGCATGGACGTTACCATCATAGGCAGCAACAACAGCAATCCCAAGGAGAGCACCACCATGCCGGCCATGACTTCGATTAACGTGAATCCTCTTTGTTTATCTGATATCTTGCTCATCGTTCCACCCCTTCTTTTAATCATCTGCCGAATTATCCTCGCTTTAATCAAGCAATTGCCATACCTTTCGGCATTCACCATGAGATTCGCCGCCCCGATTTTTTCAAGCGGATGAAATATAGGAGTTTATGATCTGTCAAGATTTGAAACTGCCTGTCCGAATTTCCCGGCGGGCAAAAAAAATATGGGAACTCCCCCATATATATTGAATGGAGATTTATTCTAATGATTCTCAATCCTGCATAAAATGTTATTTAAAAACAATTGGAATCAGGCCTTTTCAGATCGACAACGGTGGCGCCCCAGCCGCCGGAGCCTCCCTCGTGACGGAAGTTGATTACTGCGGAATGCTTTTTCAGAATGGAATGTACGATTTCCCTCAGCGTCCCCGTTCCCTTGCCGTGAATGATTCTCAATTCGTAAATCCCGTTTTCGCGGCAGACTTCAATATATTCGGGAAGAAGATCCTTGACCTCCCCCGGGCGAAAGGTATGGAGATCCAGAGTGCCGTCGATGGGGTATCGAATCGGGCCGTCCTCTCTATTCATAATGATTTAACATTCGGGTCGCCGTTGGAGTCGAGAATGCCTGACCTCAAGATAATGTCTTAATTCAGCCTCAAGGGCAGCTCGCCCAGCTCCTTCTCCACGGCGTTCAAGATCGTATTATTCCGCACCAGGTCAGCTATCTTATTAATATCCGGATATAGGACGCGGTCTTTTTCCAAAAACGTCACGTGTTCGCGAATCACTTGGTAAGCGATCTTCGTCCCTCTGCCCGGCTTCAACGGTTTGCGGAAATCGAACGCCTGGGCCGCGCAATACATCTCGATGGCCAGCACCGCGCCGACGTTTTTAAGAATTTCCGTGCATTTGCGAATCGCAACGGGTGACATAGCCACGTGATCCTCCTGGTCGGCTGATACCGATATGGAATCGACCGTGGCCGGATGCGAGAGCACCTTGTTTTCCGCCACCAGTGCGGCGGCGGTGTACTGTGCCACCATCAAGCCGGAATTCAGGCCCTTGCCCTCGACGAGAAAATCGGGCATCCCGGACAAGACCGGATTGAGAAGACGGTTGGTATGACGTTCCGAAAGAATGGCGATTTCCGACATGGCGATACAGAGGAAATCGGCCGCCATCCCCATCGTCTGTCCGTGGAAATTGCCACCCGCCAGATAAAGGTTTTCCTCGGGGAAGAACAACGGGTTGTCGGCCGAGGAGTTCATCTCGGTCTCCACCTGCTCGCGCACGTAATGCCAGCAATCGAGCGACGGCGACATAATCTGCGGCGTGCAGCGCATGGAATAGCCGTCCTGCACCTTGCCCGATTTCTCGGCCATCACCTCCGAGCCGGCCATGAGGTTGCGAAGATTGTAGGCCGCGGCTATTTGCCCCTTGTACGGCCGCGAAGCGTGCAGGATCTCGTGATACGCTTTCTCCACACCCTTGAGGGCGTCGATGGTCATGGCATAAGAAATGAAGGCGTTTTTAAGCAAACGGCGGGCGTCCTGCAGCAGCAGCGCCGCCCCGGCGGTAACCATCTGCGAGCCGTTGATCAGGCCCAACCCCTCTTTGAAAGACAGATCGACCGGCTTGATACCAGCTCTCTTCAGCGCCTCGCTGCCGTTGATAAGCTCGCCTTTGTAATATGCTTTACCCTCGCCTAAACATACTTCTGCCAGCTGCGCCAGGGGAGAGAGATCGCCGGATGTCCCCACCGATCCTTTCTCGAAGACCAGCGGAACCACGCCCTTATTCAGCATCTCGATAAATATCTCGGCGGTTTTCAGGCGGACGCCGGAATGCCCCCGGGCCAGCACGTTGGCTCGCAGGGCCATGGCCGCCCGCACCACCTCCTCCGGCTGGGGATCGCCGGTGCCGGCGGCGTGGCTGTAGATGATATTGCGTTGAAGCAATGCCCCCTGCTCCGGGCTGACCCTGATCCGGGCAAATTCGCCGATCCCGGTGGTCACCCCGTAGATCGCCTCGCCCGAATCGACCATCTTCTGCACCAGGTCGCGGCATTTTTCGATCCTGGCCTTGGCTTGAGGTGAGTAGGCGACCGCCGCCTTATCGCGGGCAATTTGTTCCACTTTTTCGATTGTCAGCGTTTGTCCGTCTATCTGAACGGTCATAATTTCTCCTTACAAAAAGATCAGGCAAAATCAGGGGTTTCGCACCCCGTCATTCAATGTTCGCCTAATATGCGAATTTTAAGATAATATTGCAAGGGGGGAAAAGGCCGATGAGTCGTCAGGAATCCTTTCCTGGTGAGTTGCCCGTTGATATTTCGGGAATCACGGTTCCCGAAATACATAGAGCCCCGGGGCCGGGGCGCTTAACTCGGCATACCGGCTCCAAGGCCTATTTCAATAGCACCATCGACTTCGTCTGGCTGAAGCCGTCGATCTTGAAAGTGTAAAAATAGACGCCCGAACTCAGGTTCTTTGCGTCGAATGTGACAGAATGCTCGCCCGCCCGCTTCGTGTCATTCAATAGAATCGCCGCCCTGCGCCCCAGGATATCGAATATCTCGATTTGAACCTGCGTCTGCTCTGGTATGAAAAAGGAAATCGCGCACTTATCGTTGAACGGATTAGGATAAGCGTCATATAGCGCAGGATTAAGAGGTAAAGGCCCGGTCGCGCCATCGGATACCTTAGGCAGGCCTGAACCATCAAAACCGAGCGGAGGTTTGATCGACGACCAACCCTCCGCAATCTCGTAAGTCTGCAGCCCGCTTTCGCGATGGTACATCTCCAATAGCAAGGCCTCACAACGGCCGTTATGATATGTATCCAGGATCAGGTTCGACGGGCAAAACAGCTCTTCTTGCGGTGGCGCCAGGGTATCGAAGGACGCATATCGATAGTTCATATAAGGGCCGAACATCTCGATTATCCCCGCCGCCTCGTTGACAATATATACGCGGCCGAAATCGTCCAGGGCTACTCCGCCCGGCTGACGTCTGTAATCCCCCAATTCGAGCATCATCAAATCTCTCCAGAGCGGATCGGTAGAGGTCTCGCATTCGAACCGATAAATAATACCGACCTCCTCTTCGGTGACGTAAATGGAGGTTTTGGCATTGAGGGTATCGTCGGAATTGGGGAAACAGGCCACCGCGACAGGTTTTTTCAAATTAGAAATGACCCTGCCGGTTCCGGGGTGAATCGCGCTGCGCCACGACCCTTCCACCAGCCCGCTGGAGATATCTATTCTCGTTAACTCGCCCTCGTCTATTACGTGACCCCAGTCCACAACGTACAGGTCGGCGTTACCGAGGTCCTGATCGCCGTAGGCGCTGATAGCCACGTCAACCGGCCATTCGAGATAGCCCGACCCCAGAATCCTGTTATAAGTGAACGTCCCGCCCAGGCTGTCGGGCTGGTAGCGCAATTCCAATATCCGGTCGTTGCCCCGGTCGGCCAGGTAGACGACGTCCTGGTCCGGCCTGAACTCTCTGTTAACGGCGTTAGTGGCCAGCCCGGACGGCGCTCTTAACGTGTCGCCTGCCCCCTCGAATTCTCCGACAACGAGGAGGTCTCTCTGCCCCTGCCCGTCCGGTTCGGTGCAGACCCACGTCATCAGCCGGTTGCAGGCGGCATCGGATATGACGAAAACGTCCTTCATCACCCCGCCGTCGTTAACGTGCAGAACGACGGCGTCGAATGGATAGACGAAGAAGCTGGCCGCCGAATCGGTCCAGGCGATGGCGAAATCGACGTTCATCTCAGGGATATCCGCCGTCAGCAGAAAATTCCGTTTCTCGAACTCCGGACGAGGCAGCGCGCCGGGAGGGAGGGCGAATGCGGCAGCACCAAAAGCAATGTCCTGCACTACAATTAATAATGATAGTATTTTTTTCACATCTCGCTCCTATTGACATATTCCGGGACTATCTTTTCACCATTTTCCCGGTTCCTTAATAGTAACTTCCGCGCCTTCGAGTATAACTTCAAATCCCATTTTCCTTAATCCGCCAGCGGCCTCTTCTCGGACAGGATAAACAACCCGCGCCATATCTTGCGACTCTGGTCCGTAGTCTCTCTGCATAGTTACATTATGGGCATCCAGCAAAGCCTGTTTAAACAACGGTATATCCGCGGAATCTGAATAGACGGAAAGCGCCCTTGCTGCCATTGCTCTAAGGTTGGGGTCGGTGGCTCCTGATAATATTGTCCTTAATTCGACATGAGCAGATTTTTCGTATTGAAGACCCAAAGCAATGATCAGCCAGCTCCTAGCGTCGCCAGTTAACGAATCGGCGTAAAAATGCAATAGCCTTGCCGAAGCTGGTGCCAGATCAACAAGGTCAAAGGTATATTTCCTTAGCAGCCTTTCGGAGTTGGATAAATATGAGCGGCGACCATATTCCAACGATGACGGTTTAAGTGCTTCGAGAGTGATCCCTTCAATAAGGATTTCAGTTGCCCTGGTCGTGTCCAGATTAGAAAGGGATTGTAATTTATGAGCCGCCTGGAACCGATCTTCCCAAACCCCCGATCTGACCATCCTTTCTAGTTTATCGATCGTTGTAATTTCAGAGGAATCTGAGCCCTGGGCTCTTGTCACATGGTTTGAACCAGCCGTGAACGACAAAACTACAAAAACTTGAACCAGACATACTCTTACCGCCATTCTATGGCCCGGCGTTAAACTTTTCATGAAACCGCGATTCCAGCTTATAATCATATAATACTTCCTTTTGTTAATATTGGTGGCCGGGGTTAGCCCAATCCTCATCATCGGCGCGACCCCAGATCCAGTCGCACTCTCTATCATATCCGCGATCCTCGAAATCTTCATGCCCGTCTCCGTCCGTATCCTCCAAAGTAGGATTAAAGCCCAAGCCCGGTTCCAAGGTGTCAGGCACATAATCTCGGTCCCTGTCCCTTGCACTATTATAGCCGCCAAAAAAGCCCCACCATGCCCACCAGTCTATTTGGTGCTGGTCTTCATGGATACAGGTGACGGCAAAATTATCAATGCCATCATAAGGAATACCGTCGGTGCATTCTACGGCATAAGTTTCGCCAGCCGGAGGACACACATGAAAGAAGTTCTCCCAATCAGCATAGTATCCCTGATCACCAGTGCATCCTATACCTCCATAAACGTGATCGCCTCTGCTTGCACTTGTTTTTTTCCAATAATAATACCAGTTTGGCAGAGTTTGATCCCCGGGATGATTGAAGGCGAAATCTTCCCCATTAAACTTCGGGAAAAAGACCATTAAGTTGACCGAATCACCAACACTCCATAAAGGCAGCATGACTTTGATTTTTTTGGCGCCAAATTGGTCATTATCGGCTGGCAGATTGGTGAAACTAAAGTCGACGTTGGTCGGTGAAATACCCGGTCTAATTATCAAAGTGGAGCCTTCAATTTGCGTAATCGCCCATACCAGACTCGATGCTAATTGTGGAGGGTTTACTATAGTCGTAGCTGCAATTGTAAGTTTTCCAGGATTTTGAATATCGAATGTGAATTTATCATCGTCCAAGGGTGTGGTTATCGTCACCTTCGGCACCAAATGCAGAGTAATCGGATTCGACCAGTCCGAGTAATACCCGGTT
>CAZDAH010000114.1:6011-7789 GCA_964503405.1 uncultured Ignavibacteria bacterium | reverse complement strand
GCCGGGGCCGAAACCCAAATACAGCGCGCATCCGGCAATAATGAAAATGAACTGGTAATGTGTCAGCAATCCCGCGGCGGCAGCTGACGAAAGTCCGAAATAATGCCATGAGCGAAAAGTTTCGGGCTTCTCCGAAAATCCTATTGTTTGCCGGACAAGGAGGATTGTAAAAAGGGCTATAAGCTCATATGGACGGGCATATGATGACACCTGTATCACCGCCGGGCTGAGAAACCAGATAGCGGCTATCCCGGAGGCGGCGACCCGGTTTATGAGAATAACCGCGGCGAGGCGATAAAGCAGGAAATACGATATTATCGAAATCAAGACATTGAGCAGCGGCCCGGTCCATAAATGTATCCCGGTTATGAGCGACCAGATGTGCAAGAGCCAGAAATAGAGGGGAGGATGAATGTCGTGACGGGCCAGGTCGGAACTGATTTTTCGAAAACAATATCTATCTTCTATCGTGACATATCTTTTCCAATCTCTCGCGTCCACCCAGCGCCCGTAAGGATGATCCGTTCCGATCGCGGCGTATTCCCCCTGATGACCCGTGGCGGCGAGCCAGGATATGGCCTCATCATGCTCAAAATTCTGCTTTTTGAAAAAGGCATCGCTTCGCAGGAAGACGCCAATTATCAGGGAGGATAATAGTAAAATAAGTGCGATCCGCGATTTATTCATGCCGGTCTGAGATGCCCGATCTCGATCCATATCGGCGATTTCAATTCTTCTCGATCAACTCGTCGAACAGCCGCCGCAGTCGATCGGACGACTCCCTGATGTCGAAGCGCGCGACCGCCTCCTTCTGAAAAGCCCGGAATCTCTCCTTCAATCCGGGGTGATTCATGGCGTATATCATCGCCTCCGACAGCGCGTTGGGGTCGTGCCGGTTTATCACCAGGGTCGGGGTATCGGCCACAGTCTCGCGCAGGGCCAGGCAGTCTGTGGCAATCAGGGGGACTCCGGTGCAGAGGACCTCGCAGGCAACAAGACCGCGTCCCTCCACCAGCGACGGCATCAGTATCGAATCGCAGCCTTTCATGATCGGGGCGAGGACCGGGTTGAATGGGATGAATCTGAAAAAACGATCCAAACCCTCTTGCGCGATTCGGGCAAGGTAATCTCTCGTCAGGTTGCCGTGCTCCACGGCGATCACGATAAAATCCGGAACTTCACTACCCTTGTTTCCAAGTTGTTCGACAGCGTCAATAATGGAAGCAAACCCCTTCTCCGGATCGAGCCGGCCGAAAAAACCGAATATGAATTTCTCAGAGCCGATATCGACAATTCTTCTCAGATCTTCTCGGGCGTCGGGATATTCTCTGGCAAATGACTCGGACAAAACCCCGCTTTCGATCGTCATCCAGCGCGATTTCGATTTCAGCAACCCGGGAAATCTCTCTTTTGTATATTCGATCATATCGTTGCTGACGCCGTGATATACGGTCACCGTTCTCATGCTGACAGAGAACAGTATTTTCTTCAGCCAGCCCAGCTTGCCCTGGAAGAACTTTTCGACCAGAATGCTTTGTATAGTGAAAACATGGGGAATCCTGAATATCCAGCTGACCATGGCCACATGAAAGGCGGTGATGAATCCCTGGCTGTTGATCAGATCGTATTCTCCCTTTAGAAGAGTCCTGGCGACGGAGTAGAACAAAACATTTTTCCCTAAAAAAGGCATGGCCCAGATTATCCTGATCCCCTCGGCTTTCATATCCTCCACAAGGCTCTCCTGCTCGAGAGTGGGATTGGCCAGCAAGGTGATCTCG
>CAZDAH010000114.1:3764-6001 GCA_964503405.1 uncultured Ignavibacteria bacterium | reverse complement strand
CGGTCTTTGGGAAAATAGTGATAATTGTATTTGATAAACGTCCTCAGGCCCCCCCAGGGCCAGAGGCAGACCACCAATATTCGCTTTTTTCCTTCGGATGATGGTCTTTTCAATCAGAATTCCTTTTCGGGGTAAGCTCGTTCGGAAATGGATCACTCATAATAAACCGGGCAACAAGAAAATACGGCACAATGATTTATGCAAGCCCTAAATGGCCAAGATCGAATGTGGTAAGACAATCCGAACCTATGGCAATTTCCCGCTTTTCCCTTGCCAAATAACAATATCCCCTTTAGATTAACCGCCTGTGAGAATATGTTGATTACGGTTTACAAATCGAAAATACATCGGGCCACCATTACCGGCGCCGATCTGGATTACGAGGGTTCGATCTCCATAGACAGAGATCTGCTGGACCTGGCTGAGATTATGGTATACGAGCGGGTTCAGGTAGTTAATCTTAATAACGGCAACAGGTTCGAAACATACGTAATAGAAGCCGAGCGGGGATCGGGGAAAATAGAGCTTAACGGCCCGGCTGCTCGTTTGGGCCAGCCGGGGGATTTGGTCATCATCATTAGTTACGCCGCGGTGACCAGGGAAGAGGCTGAAAATCTCGCGCCCAGGATAATTTTAGTCGATAAGGCCAACAGGCCCTTACCGAAATAGCCGTCATTCCTGCGTTTTCTCTCCAGGCATAATTCGAGGTATCGATTTGAGTCAGCAAAAATCCAGGATCGCCCTGATCCTGGCCGCCGGGAAAGGCAAGCGGATGAATTCCGATCTGCCCAAGGCGCTTCATAAGCTCAACGGCCGCTATATGATAGATTACGTGATCGACTCCGCCCGAAAAGCCGGTATTCATCGTCAAATCCTGGTTGTCGGTCATCAGGCCGAGCAGGTTCGTCAAGCCTTAGCCGACAGAAAAGTGGAATTCGTGCTGCAGGCAGATCAACTCGGTACCGGCCATGCGGTCATGATGGCCGAAACGCTGTTGGCAGGGTTCCGAGGCGATCTCGTAGTGCTTTGCGGCGATATGCCGTTGGTAAAACCCGAAACGATCGCGAGGCTGCTCGAAAAGCGCAGTCAAATCAACGCGGCTGCGGTGGTTCTCACCGCTATCCTCGATGATCCCGGTTCTTATGGAAGGATAGTCCGCGGCAGGGGCGGTTACGTGAAGGCTATAGTCGAGTATCGGGATGCCGATGAGAGTATAAAGAGCATTAAAGAGGTCAATACAGGCGCGTATTGTTTCGACTGGAGCGAGCTGCGGCCGCTGTTGGGGCGACTTGAAGATAACAACGATCAGAAGGAATATTATTTGACGGATACGGTCGCTCTCATGGTCGGCGACGGCAAGCGGGTCGGGGCCGCGACGGTTTCCGAGCCGTCCGAGGGCATGGGGATCAACTCGATACAACAGTTGGGAGAAATCGAAAAGATCATGAAAAATGGAACCTAATAATCGGAATATCGGTATAATATTTAGGATTGACAGGAGAAGCCAATCAGGAGTATATTTTTGATCGGAGAGCAAATGAGGAAAATAGCAGCGATCTTTCTCGTCATCATTCCCGTTGTGGCGACGGCCCAGTCTCCGGTCCCGGCCGGCGGCGAATCGTATGTAAAGAAAGGGAATTTTTCCATTTTCGATCCGTCCAAACTTACCATGAGTCACAGCTATTCGTTGAGCTATTTCAGCGGAGGGGGACAAAGCGGCAGTATCGGTTATTATATGAATTCGCTCGAATACAGATTTGTCAAGCCGCTTAAAATTAGGCTCGATTTGGGGTATCTTCATAGTCCCTCGGGCCTGTTTTCCGGAGGTTCAAACGCGGTCAATTCGGGAATCTTCGTACCCGGCGTGGCCGTCGACTGGAGACCATCCGATAATTTCAATTTCAGGTTCGATTACCGCCAAGTTCCTATCGGATATTACGGCGGGCACGGGTTAAACTCACTCTTTCAGGAGGATAACCGCTGAAGAAAAGATTGCCTCTGAGGCGCTTCCCCGGTAATACACTTCTTACGCATGAAAAAGCATAGTCGATTACAAAGCAGATCTGGCCGGATCTTGAACTTCATTTCTCTTTCCGGTCTGGGGTTTTCCGGCTGGATGATCCTCGTCCTTTCCGTCGCAATCCTGACCTTCTTAGGATCCATGTTAATAAGCCCCAGGCGGACTTATCGCATGGAGACGCCGTCGGATACGGTGACATTGCAGGTGCTCAACGGAT
>CAZDAH010000114.1:0-3754 GCA_964503405.1 uncultured Ignavibacteria bacterium | reverse complement strand
GGTGGCCGCGAGGATGGGCATGAGGGTTGACGATATCGTGCTTTTGAAGCTCGAGGACAATATTCTCAATATTGATGTTACAGTGATAGCCGGAACCGATTACGGGAGGTATGTGGAAAAATTAAGAAAGGCAAAAGAGGAGCCGCTCTAGTTTGACCTCGAAAAGTCTGGCCATGGCTGCCGGGAAATACGCCTTAGATAAAAACGCTCTCGACATTAGAATTCTTGACTTGAGAAAATGTTCCGACGTCGCCGATTACTTCGTCATCTGCACCGGGTCGGTCGACGTTCATGTGAAGGCCCTGGCCGACAATATCGTGGATAAACTGAGAGAACGCGGCGTGTCCGTATGGCACAAGGAGGGGACAAAGGCATTGCAATGGGTATTACTCGATTATGTGAGCGTGGTCGTTCATATTTTCCAGCCCGAGACCCGGAAAAAATACGCACTGGAGAAACTCTGGGGAGACGCCCCCGTGAATGTTGTCGGATAAAGTGAAATCGGGCCGCTAAATCGGCGCGGCGACCCGCTAGCGGCATGGCCGAAAAAACAGACTGATTACATAATTCCGCCAGTACAAACGAATAATCCGGAGAATTAACATGCAAGGTGAACCATGAAAAGAGATGAAAAAGTTCTCGATATAGTCGAGTTGAAATCCAAGACCATCGCGGAGCTGACGGAGCTTGCTGAGAACCTCGAAATTCCCAGTATTTCCGGACTGCGAAAATCCGATCTGATATTCAAGATTCTCGAGGGCAAGACCGAGCAGGACGGCCTTATTTTCGCCGAGGGCGTGCTGGAGGTGCTCCCCGAGGGTTACGGCTTCCTGCGAAGCCCCGATTTCAACTACCTTCCCGGGCCTGACGATATCTATGTCAGCCCGTCGCAGATAAAACGATTCGACCTCCGCAACGGCGATACGATTTCCGGGCAGGTCCGACCGCCTAAGGAAAGCGAGAGGTATTTCGCTCTTCTGAAAATCGAGGCGGTCAATTTCGAGAATCCTGAAATCGCCAAACACAAAATACTGTTCGACAATCTGACTCCTCTTTACCCCGAGGAAAAGATCAAGCTGGAGCATGATCCCAAGGACGCCTGCACCAGGATAATGGATCTCTTGACTCCACTGGGGCGCGGCCAGAGAGCGCTGATAACGTCGCCGCCAAAAGCAGGCAAGACCATTCTGCTGCAAAAAATCGCCAACGCCATCACCACCAACCATCCCGATATCAGACTGATCGTGCTGCTCATCGACGAACGACCCGAAGAAGTTACCGATATGAAAAGGTCGGTGCGGGCAGAAGTTATTTCCTCGACTTTCGACGAACCCGCCGATCGTCATGTCACCGTGGCCGAGATGGTTATAAGCAAAGCCAAGAGACTGATCGAACACAAGAACCACGTGATCATCCTGCTCGATTCCATCACCCGCCTGGCCCGAGCTTACAACTCGGTAGTGCCTCATTCCGGCAAGATCCTCTCGGGCGGAGTAGATTCCAACGCCCTGCAGAAACCCAAGCGGTTTTTCGGAGCGGCCAGGTCGGTGGAGGAGGGCGGCTCGCTGACCATCATCGCCACCGCCCTGATCGAAACCGGCTCGCGTATGGACGATGTCATTTTCGAGGAGTTCAAAGGCACCGGCAACATGGAAATCGTGCTCGACCGCCGGCTGGCCGATCGGCGCATCTTCCCGGCCATGGATATCAATCGTTCAGGCACGAGAAAGGAAGAGCTTTTATTGAGCGAGGACGAGCTCAAGCGGATCTGGATTCTGCGCAAATTCTTGAGCGAGATGAACCCGATCGAGGCCATGGAATTTTTGCTCGACAGGATCATGAAATCCAAGACCAACGCCAAATTCCTGGAGAGCATGAGCGGGTAGCGTTCAGTTTGTATTTTAATTAAATCCAACCTTCGGCGATTCAAACCTTCATATATAACATATATTCACTTGAGGCTTTACATTGCCCGGAATTTCCCTATATTTCGGCAGGCTGCGATATATTATCGGATTTGACTGCGGGCGCGGCTCGCTGTCGCACTCGGACTAAATCGCTCGCTCGCGGAGGTTACGGTTGAGCAATTCGCTTTTCGAGAAATTCGCCGATGATTTCGCGTCGTCGAGACCCGGATACCCCGATAAGATCAAGCGATTCCTGTTCGACCTGTTCGCCATAAAACGCGGATCGCTGATCGCCGATATTGCCTGCGGCTCGGGAATATTCACCCAGCTTTTGTCATGCGAAGAAAAAGGCAAGACAGTAGTCGGAGTAGATCATTCGATTACCCTTCTTCGCGCGGGCATGAAATTCTTCGGCAATTACTGCTTCGATCCGATCTGCGGAGCCGGGGAATGCCTCCCCTTTCGCTCCCGGTTATTCGACATGGTCACCGTGGCCCAGGGATTCCATTGGCTCAACCGCAGAAAATCGCTCTCCGAAATCGCCCGGGTCCTCAAACCCGACGGCGCGATTGCCCTCATCTTTTACCGAAGAGCGAATCTCACCGACCGCCACCAGGCCCATATCGAGAAGCTGACTTATCAATTCAATCCCAATTACGACCCCAAATTCATGGACGCCGATTACGCCGGCATGCTGCTTGACGACGGCCGCTACCACGATATCGGGCAAAAACGATTCTACGGGACGAAGAAATACGATCTCCCCGCTTACATCCGCTGGCAAAGATCGAAATCGTTCATCGGCGACGCCATGGACGAGAACATGCTCGAGGAATTCCTCCAGGAAGTGGAACGGGGCATGCAGCAGTTTTTCCCCGACGGCGAAATAGTCGAGGAATTCAAATACGACCTGGTTCACGCCCGCAGGAAATAGACGGCGCTCGCCCGCCTTGACAAACAACATCAGGACAGATAATATAGACCGGTTATTTCAAAGGAAGGTTTACGATGGCCGTTTCGTTCTGGGCTAACCTGATCGACATGTACCAGCCCCCCAATTGCGACCGCTCCACGCTCGAGAAAATCGTCAAGCAAAGCTACCTGCCGATTCTCAGGGTCTACGAGCAAAATCCCAAAACCGGGTTCACCCTCAACCTCCCCGGCTCCACAGTCGAGCTTCTGATCAGAACCGGGTTCGGCGAGATCATCAAGAAAATAGCCCGCATGGCCGACCAGGGACAAGTCGATTTCACCATGACCCCCAAGTATCAGCCGCTCATGCCCTTTTTGGAGGACGACGAGATCGACCGCCAGATCGAAGCCCACAACAAAATCTGCAAACGGTACTTCGGAATCAGCTACAAGCCCCAGGGGCTCTATTCGCCGTATCTGGCCTACTCGCCGAAAGTAGCCAAGACGGGCGCGCGCTTCGCCGTGAAATGGGTGGCTGTCGACGAGAACGCGGTCAAAAACAAAGGCCAGGGCGGAATCAACAACCTCTTCATGGATAAATCCGCGGGGGGCATCCTGCTCATGAGCTGCCATCGCGAGGCCGCCGACCTGCTCGGCGGTTCGCTGTGGGCTCCCAGGGTGCCGCGTTCGGCCGCCGAGTTTTTGCAGATGTCGTCCAAAAGCCTCTCCGCCGACCGCTATTTCATCACCTGCCTCGAGGCCCGCAATATCGGCTTCGACAACCCCGGCCGTCACGGCCTGCTGCGCTCCCTGATCCAGGATTCCAAGGTGCGCGCCGTCTCGGTAAGCCAGCTGCGGCGGTATGTCAAGCGCAAGGATTTCGCCCGGGGAATGGAGTGCGCCCTGTACACTCCGCTCAACGATTCCAAGAAACG
>CAZDAH010000113.1:2326-8517 GCA_964503405.1 uncultured Ignavibacteria bacterium | reverse complement strand
GAGCTGCCTTTGGTGGCCGACACTACTTACGTATATAATAATGTATTTTATAAATTTTTCGATCTTTGGGGAATGGTTATAGCGTCTTTCGGCAATTCGCATTTCAACTTCATATACTTTAACAACACGGTCGACGGCACCTCGGAATGGATAGGGGATAATATTTATGTTGCCGGAATACACTCCAGTCGGGACAGCGGCCCGTTGACAAACAACATCGTAGTTGACTGCGACATCGGCGTTTGGAATGAGGCTGAAATGCCGGTTGAGGTGGATTATAGCGATATTTTCAATGTGCAGGATCATTTCGAGGGAAACGGTTATTTCGGGGAGGGGAACTTCTTTTCCGATCCCATGTTTATGGATACGCTTGATTTTCATTTACAGGCCTTCTCTCCTGCCATCGACGCCGGAGATCCGGATATACTCGATCCGGACGGATCGCGGTCCGATATGGGAGCTTTCGGAGGACCTTACGGGGAATCTTATGAGTATTTCGACCTGCCGCCGAGAATCCCCGACAGCCTGCGGGCGGAGGTTTCATCGGAATTAGACACGATTTTCATTTACTGGAGGATGAACACCGAATCTGATTTCAACCGCTACCAGCTTCATCGGGATACGCTCTCGGGGTTCGAGCCGACGGTATTCAATATGATCGCTGAGCCGGACTCATCGCTGTTTGCTGATACGGACTTTGAATTATCCCATTCATATTTCTATAAGATATCCGCTATCGACAATCAGGATAATATGTCGGATTATTCGGAGCAGCTTGGCGTGATATTCACTGGCATAGACGATGATTTCGATCCCAATCTCCCGCGCTCCACGGTGCTTTATCAGAATTACCCGAATCCATTCAATCGGGAGACCATAATAAGGTACCATCTGCCGGACATCGGATTTCAGCCGGCTGAGGTCAAGTTGGAAATCTATGATATTCTAGGCAGAAACGTAAGGGTGCTGGTCGATGAGAGGCAGTATCCGGGTGAGTATTCCATAAGTTGGGACGGCATAGATGAAAGGGGGAACGACCTTCCCAGCGGAGTCTATTTTTATCGGTTGTTTGTTTCCAAGGCGGAGTTGACCAAACCCCGTAAACTGGTATTGATGAGATGAAAAGGAGGGAATAACATGGTTAAGAGGAAAATGCTTATGGCGGTAATTGTCATTGGAATGTTTGCTTATTCTAGCGCCGATGATTTACCGTTCGGATCTTATGATTTTGATTCGCAAATGTCGTCCTCTGCCCTGGCCGAGTTTCGCGACAGTCTCGGCTTCAATATTTTCGTAGACGAGGGGTTTCTGAATTGCGACACTGTGAACCTGGCTTTCAACGAGGAGATTTTCCCGGTAAATCTGTATCAGGATACGGTTTCCAAGTATACCAAATTTGCCTATGCCCAGGTTCAGCCAGAAGAGACCAACTCGCAGATGAGACTCTATCAAATTGGCGGCCAAACAGTCGGAGGGTACTGGGTCTCGAGCGGAAGTGGGAACGTTCTATTTGGTCCCAACGGATATATACCGGGATACTCTACGGGGCCTCAATACTATATTAAATTCCAGCGGAAAAACCCTCTTGATCGGGAGGTCATTAATTACACTGCGGCTTTACGACTGAAGATAGACGAGGTGGGAACCGTTACCGATACTGTTTTAAGCGTGGATTTAATCTGCATGATCTGGGGTTGCGAAGCAGACACAGCATATTTCCTAAGGACCATTACGGCAGGGCAGTTTCCTGGCGACAATCTCGATACTACGTTGTTCATTCAGTTTTCTCTGCCTGAATCAATTCTTGTTGATTGCCCGAACGAGGGTAGAGTCAAAAAGGATGGCTCCGGCCCGGGAACGGCCATAAAGCTGACATCTACCGGCCAGAGGACTGTCAGCGTCGATTGGATAAAAGTCTATGAAGATGAGGGCAGAAACCTCGTAGATCTTCATATATACGACGATGTGATCGCCGCCGATGCCCGTCGTTATGCCGATTGCGACGACGCTTTCTGGGGATGGTATACGAATGACGAGCCGTTTCCCCTGACCATGAAATCAGCCGGCTATGTGCTCGATGTTGTTCGCGATTCGGTGGATACCCAGGGCAAATGGAATTTCATAACGGCCAATAACGCACTTCACGCTAATCATTACTGGTTGGAAGTGGTAAATACGTCCTTAATCGCTAACGATTATTATCCGTATGTCTGTAATTGCAGCTATACCGGCTATTCCACCGATTCTCAAACGATGTACAACACTATTCAAGGGCAACTAAACAACTGCACGATGAATTGGTGGAAAAGCTATCATCTGGCGGCCGAAAATCGGAGCAGGCAATTCTGGGTTTTCCCACAGGCGTTCGACGGGCGGGATTACGGGTGCTGGAGACGTCCGACCGATTCTGAATTCAGGTGTCAGACATATCTGGCCTTGGCCTCTGATGTAGATGGAATAATATACTGGAAGTACGATTATTCTATCTATAGTGACACCAGCGGATGGTATAATCAGGGATTAAGGGATACGACCGGCGAAAAGACATCTTTGTGGTACGTAGTTAAGGAGGAGCTCAATCCCTATATAAAAGCCATCGATGACATATATGCTGGCCTTGTATGGGATACCAGCTATGTTGTCAATTACCAATATGGATTCAAGCCTGAGAATGTCAATGGTTCATGGATCGACACCATTTACGCAACCTCGAATTCTACGGAGAGCAACCCGGATTTAGGCTGGTTCCATGTTGGTCAATTTACTGCCGGCGACTCCCATTACTTCATGTTGGTCAATAGAGCATGCTCTAAGAACGAAGATGGTGACTCCGCGCCATCAATTACCGCCACGGTAAAATTTAATCCAGCCGCCCTTGGTCTTGGCAATTATGTCTATATTATAGACATTGCCGACTCGATTTTCTTTACGGCAGTGGAACCGGATTCAGTTTGGCCTGATACCACCTACTCCGCCGCCCTCAGCGGCGTCATTCCCTTCACCATGGTCCTGGGCCCCGGCGAGGGGCGGCTGTTCAAGATCGTGGGGACGAGCAGTAATAGATTGACATTTTATGATAGTGGATTAGATTTAGGGCAGGGTTATTAGGATAGGTAACCGTATGAGAGCATTTAAGATAATTTCGGCGATTCTCCTTGCAGGCGGCGTTACCCGGGCCGACTACCACTACGCCAGCCACCAGGGGAGCGACGAGTCCCCCTACACCAGCTGGGAGACGGCGGCGGCGCTTATCCAGGACGCGGTGAGCGCGGCCAGCCCGCATGATACGGTGTATATCGGGACGGGGGATTATCACGAGCGAGTGGTTATACCAATAGCCACAACGCATCTCGGTATTATGGGAATGGGCTGGGAGAATACCAGGATCTGGTATGATGTTCAGGGCCAGCATGTTATGCAGACCAGCGATAGCTGTCTGGTGGAAGATATTCACTTTCAACATTTGATGCGCGGAGTGGGTTTGGAAAGCCATTTTTACACAAATTTACTCACCGTAAGAAACTGTAAATTCAGCGGTCAGGAAAGAGAGGGCGGCGGGATTATTACATCCTTTACAGGGAGTTCTCTGATAGTCGAGGATTGTGTATTTTACGACGGGAGAGGAATAGACGCCGCTATGGGGCGTCCGCCGTTTATGATTGTCAAGAACTGCCTCTTCGATTTGATTCATTATTCAGCTATTTACGCCTGGGGGGGAAGGCTTGAGATTGAGCGTAATATATGCACGCGCGCCAGTACTAATTTATATGAAGGTTATAGCCTTGTGGATACAATGATATTTATGAATAACCTTTCATTGGGTAACTACGGGACAATATTAGACGGATCTCTCCATTCTTGGGATATTATCGACAACAACGTTAGTATAGATGGTTTCGATATTTATGGGGCGTTCGAATTTGATCCGGTGTACGATCTCCGGGCTTATAATAATATTATAATGGGACATGGGATAGGAATGGAATTGTATATCCGCGGAGAGCAGGATTCAGCCGATTTGCGCTATAATAATCTTGTCAACGGGGTCGAAGACATAAATGTCTGGTATTACGAGAATATAGACACGTCGGTCATATACCACGAGTATCCCATATTCGTCGGTGACGGCGATTATCATCTGCAGGCCTTTTCGCCGTTAATCGACGCCGGCAATCCGGAGATTTTGGACGTTGATGGGACAAGGTCGGATGTCGGAGCATACGGGGGACCCCTGGGAGAAAGCTACGAATATGTCGACCTGCCGCCGCTGGCGCCGGACAGCTTCGTCTATACAGTTTATCTTGATTCGGTGGTCTTCAACTGGCGGATGAATCGGGAGGCCGATTTCGCTGGCTATCTTATTCACCGGGATACCGTCTCCGGATTCGAGCCGGGAGAATCCAATCTTATTGCGGAGCCTGAAAGCTCGCAATTTGTGGATGGATACGTGGAATTCGGGCAGACTTACTATTACCGGATCGCCTCGCTGGATAATCAGGGCAATCTCTCTGATTATTCAGTGGAACTGGCGGTGGAGATGACGGGGATTTGGGACGATGGCGACATAGAACTTCCCCGGATAACCGCTATCGAATCGAACTACCCCAATCCATTCAATTCTCAAACGACCATAGTCTATAGCGTAGCCGATCTGGGGCCGGTTCCGGCCCAAATAGATATAGATATATACGACGTATTGGGGCGCAAGTTGAGAACCTTGGTAAATGAGCTTAAGGAGGTGGGGGTACATAGAGTAGAATGGGACGGCCGGGACGAGACCGGCGCGGAGATGCCCTCGGGAGTGTATTTCGCGAAGATCAGCCAGTGGGGTATCTCCGTTTTGCACAAGCCGAAAAAACTGATCTTAATAAGGTAAGGAGGGCATATGTGTTTTCGAATTGTTTTGGCGCTTGTATTGTTTCTGCCATGTTTATCCTTCGCTATCGACCAAAACGAGTTGCCGTTCGGGTATTACGCGTTGATCCGGGACGGCGATCCTCATTGTTATGCCGATACGGTGCGGGACATGCTCGGCGCCAACTTTGTCAATTCCGGGCAGGGATCGGCTAACTATCATCGCGGCTTCGCCTCCGCGGGAATAGAAGCCTTATCCTCGCTATTGTGGCCGAGTCAGACGAGAGCTTATATAAATTCGTCGTATTCGGTCTGGCAGGCCGAGAAAGATGAATTCGAGATAAAGTTCGACAGGCAATACGGGTTCGGCTCCCGGGGATCCGGCGCAGATACCATTTACTGGGTAATTCCGCCCATTGGAGGGCACCAGGAGGATATTGCCTTAGACGATCTTTGGTATCGGCAGCCGAGAAGAGAGCTCCAGGGATGGGGAGACATAGTGATCAACTATACACCTAAAATTATGCTCTGGGTGGATACGACGACGGCTAATAGCGGCGATACGGTGGGATACTTCAAAGTCTATTCTGATACGGCTTGGTGGAATTATCCAGGACGGCATGGCCGCCTGCTGAATAGCTACCCTATTGTCGCAGGCAGTTTTTCCGGCCAGAACCCAAGAGAACTTGAATTCGGTACTTATCAGATGCATGAAAGCAGTTCTGTCATCACTTATCAAGTTACCACGACGAATGTCTGTTCCCTGAAGGTTGACTACATCAAAGTGCACAACACTAAAGGATTCGACCTCATTGAGAATAATGCATATGATATCGCAATTAATACCTGGGTTACGCAATCCTGGTGCGATCCTGATTCGGGGGTATACGCCTGGGATATGCGGGATGAGCCTTTTCCGGATATGTATTTGCCTTATCGTTACGTCGATTCGTTGATCCGGGACACTACCTATTACGCGTTCGGAGATTCCGTTTACGGCATCTCCAATTTTTGCTGGCCCTGCTGTAACGGCAAAGCGCTTGATTTTCTTGAAATAGCCAAACCGGTTAAGTGGGCCACCGATCCTTATCCTTATCTGGGGAAATGCAAACGTGAAACCAAATACGCGGGGGTATTTACTTCTCAGGACAGCAGCGGCTTGCAGTATGCCTTGCGAACCTTATTTGTAAACCTGGCGGATACGACCAAGAAAATTTCCGATTCCTACAATATCGAATGGTGGCTGGTTCCCCAGCTTTTTCTGGGCCGAGGCTCCTGGTGCGACGACGCGGAATGGCGCTGGCCGACTGCATCGGAGCTGGCCTGCGAAACATATA
>CAZDAH010000113.1:0-2316 GCA_964503405.1 uncultured Ignavibacteria bacterium | reverse complement strand
ATCGGGATGTGCTACCGGCCAGATGGGATAATATATTTCAAGCATGGCTCGAGTTGGTCTTATGATCCCGCAGAGGGTCGCTATGCAGGTAATGCCGGTTTATATGACACAACGTCTGCCCAGGGACTGAAGATCGATCTGTTTAACGAGCTCAAGAACAATATCAACCCCTACATCAAGGCCATAGATTCCACCTATCTCTTATTATCATGGGATAGGGCTTTTTGTATCGCCCCCGATTCGGCCGTGGCTTCCGGTTCCTGGATCTCCTCGATCTCTACCTGGTCTCCCCCCGACACGGCCAACCCGGACACTGGCTGGTATCACGTCGGCCAATACACCGAAGGCTCTGCCAAATACCTCATGCTGGTCAACCGGGCCTGCTCGCAGGGCGAGAACGATCCCACGGCCGCGCCATCCGTCACGGCCACCGTCAGGTTTGATCCCTCCGCTCTCGGTCTCGGCAACTATGTTTATATCATCGATCTCGCCGATTCGTTACGTCTGGCGGGAGCAGACACCGGCTGGGTGGGAATCCCCGACACCACCTACTCCGCCGCCCTCAACGGCGCCATCCCCTTCACCACCGTCTTGGGTCCCGGGGAGGGACGACTCTACAAGATAGTCGGAACAACTGAAAAAGTACTGGCCGGTAATATCAATACAAACTACACTTATCAAGGCGTGATAGGATTGACTGCGGACGCTTCGATACCTTCCAATGAAACGATGAAAATCAAGGGGCCGGCAATTATTTACCCGGATTCGTCGACAAAATTAATAGTCCAGGGGACTCTTAATGCGACAGGTTATTCCGCCGATTCGGTGATTTTTAAGCCATTTGAATCGACTTCACCTGGTTATTGGGAAGGAATATATGTCGATGAGGCCGCGACAGCCGATTTAGAACTTTGCTCATTAAACTACAGTGAGCGCGGTATCGAATTACGTCCCGGGGCTGAAGCGGCCGTTTCAAAAAGCAAGATCAGCAATTCATCGGAAAGCGGCATCTATAACTACAAGGGGTACCTCGATCTGGCCAATTCGACTATCGCTTACAACGGCGCCTACGGTCTATATGGCTACCTGGCCGCCGATTCCGTTTACAATACCAGGTTTATCGACAACGAAGTTTACGGAGTCAAAATTTACGGCACTACGCTTTCCACTGACTCGACCTTCATCCTCTACGACACGCTCAGTTGTGTCCCATTCCCCGCACAATACGGCATTTACGTGGAAAACAACGATTATGTCAGAATCCACGGATCCAAAGTCAGCAGTTACGATCAGGGCGGGATATACCTGAAAAACTCCGACGCGTTTATTGATTCATGCGATTTTTCAAGCAATATCAACTATGGCCTTTATGCGGCTAATAATGCATTACCCAAAATAAGACGATCTGTCTTCAATTCGTTAGATACGGGCGTTAAGGCGGGCACAGGAGCAATACCGGATCTCGGAGTCTCTCCCGATAGCGGAAAATGCTCTTTCGACCCCAACCTCAATTATTACGTCCATTTTACCAATAGCCTTTTTATGGGCCCCGACACTCTCTGGGCTGAGTATAACTGGTGGGGCACGACTGTTCCGAGAACGTCCAAATTTCATACGGATTATGCAGAGCGCATTATAGACTGGGAGCCGATTCTTACTTCCGCTCCCAAGCTGCAGCTCGAACCGCAGGTTCCGCTATTGTATTCCCTGAATCAGAACTACCCCAATCCCTTCAACCCCACCACCGCCATCTCCTTCGCCTTGGATAAGCCGGGGTATACGGTAGTATCCATCTACAATCTATTGGGGCAGATAGTGACAATCTTGAAGAGCGAGCATATGAATGCCGGGGAATACCAAATTATCTGGGATGGTCGAAACGACTCCGGCGTGTCTGTATCATCCGGGGTTTATTTATACACATTGGCATCGGGCGATCGTTTCGATTCGAAGAAAATGCTGCTTTTACGATGAAGGAGGGTAAAATGAGAAGCCTAATCATTCTTTCGATGATACTGACCATAACCGTTTCGGCTATCGGGGCCGAGGTTACGGTCGGATTGGATCGCTGCGTGGTGCTGAACTCTTCAATCGACAACACCGCCGAGAGCAGGTTCGCCTTCAGCTTCACCCTGCCGAATGAGATTTCCGGTAAAGAGATAATTTATTCGGAGATCTATGTGCCTGTAGCAATTCAGAATCGAGATCCCGGTCTGCATTACGAATTTATATTATTCCCCTTAACGTCAAATTGGTCCGAGTGACCTTCCCCTGATTTGACGGACACACGGAAAGGATACTAAATTGGTATCCGGA
>CAZDAH010000112.1:7179-8532 GCA_964503405.1 uncultured Ignavibacteria bacterium | reverse complement strand
AAAATAGGAGGCAGCCAGGAAAGTCAAAACCACAGGGGTTTTGACCTACGTACTTCGACATTATTGGAAGAAGTGTGAAAACCATTCGAATCGGACAACAATTACCAGGTGAATACAATTGCAAGTGGGACGGCAAGGATAATTCAGGCACAGTTGTCCCTTCGGGCATATATTTCTTTCGAATTAATGTGGGGCATACGTCGTTGACTAAGAAGGGAATGTTGTTAAAGTGAAATTCGTTTATCAGTCTTTATTTATCCTTTCTATAATGGTATTTGCGATTTCGTATTCTGAAGCAAATTGGTCCCCTCCGGTATTAATCGACACTACTACCCCTCTTCCTCCAGGTCCTCGGATAGCCGCGAAGGGAGATTCTATCGCTGTAATATACGGGGATGATCGATTCATTCGGAGTCTCGATGGGGGCACAACGTGGCAAGATGAATTTGTCATGCCGGACGGGAGATTTCCCTACGACTGGAGAGACTTGAAATACCAAGGTGATACTCTCATGATTTACTCCATCTATGGACTGTCGAACAGCAATCTCGCCTTTTACATATCCACCGATTTCGGTCAATCCTGGGAGGAACCGCGGCAAAATGAAGATTACAACCCATGGCTGGGCTATTATTCGGCCCAATTTGAAGGGAATTCTATATCTATTTGCAACGTAATAGAGCTTACAGGCGAAGTCTATCTTGTCAATTCTACCGATTTTGGGATAAATTGGTCGGAACCTGAAACTGTTCATATATATAACGATATAGCGGAACCTCTGATAGATTATTTTTTCGGCCAACCTTATGTTTTAGTAGAACATTCCGAGTTTATCGCGGAACCACTAATACTGAGCTTACTATTCTCTACAGACAATGGATATTCTTGGATTCATAATGATTCATTAGTCACGCAGGGAGCTAATTGGTTCCAGAGCATCGACGCTTCGTCAGAAGGTCACATGGCATTTGTTTATCATGACAACAATACATGGGAGGGGGATGGTTCATGGGTTTATGCCGCTGTATCAGCCGATTCGGGCTGGACATGGTCGGATCCCATAAATATATCCATTTCCAACAGAAACTATTTCCCAAGAGTCGCGATTTCAGGAGATACGATAATAACAGCTTTCGACGGTCGAATAGACTCGATGTCAGAAAATTATGCTGTAATTATTCGTAGATCTTACGATCTCGGGCAGACCTGGCAATCTCCTGAAATCTTGACGGATCTAGAGGTTCGTGGCTTATATCCCGATATTTTCCTTTCAAACGGCCTTATTCACATAGTCTATCATATCGTTAACGACGGCCTCTACTACCGCCGCTGGGAGCCGGAAACCGCTATAGA
>CAZDAH010000112.1:5384-7169 GCA_964503405.1 uncultured Ignavibacteria bacterium | reverse complement strand
CCATTGGGTTTCTCCCTCTCCCAAAACCACCCCAACCCCTTCAACGCTGCCACCAGCATCAGCTACTCCCTGCCGAAGGCGGGCGAGGTGGTCATCTCCATCTACAACCTCCTCGGCCAGCGGGTGGATACGATATACGAGGGTACGCGCGAGGCTGGGGAGCATAAGGTAGTCTGGGATGCCGCCGATTTTCCGTCGGGGATCTATTTCGCGCGGCTGGAGGCGGGAGAGAGTATCAAGAATATCAAGATGGTGTTGTTGAAGTAGGTCAAATCGCCTGCGATTTGACGAAAATAGGAGGCAGCCAGGAAAGTCAAAACCACAGGGGTTTTGACCTACGTACTAAATGGGGAGCATTACATATTCCCTCCCCCCGGGAAGATTGGAGAATCAGGCGGATTCCCGCTGATATTATATCCCTGTTTGGGCTGATAATTCTCGTAAGTGGCTGAAGTACTTGCGCTTGCAGGCAACGAGGAAGTTCAAATATGGCTGATAATTCAATTTCTTCTAAAAATCGAGTAGGAATTCTCGAAATAGTTGTTAATTTCAGCCAAGAAAGGTTGATTGAGCCATTTAATGGCTGCTGAGCTTTGAATATGTTCAGATACGTTTTAAAGATCAGTATGGTCCTTTTATTGGCCGTTCCTACTTACGCTGGTTGGAGCGAGGACACTCGGCTGACATATAGGAATTTTGAGATCTATCCTCAAGTAGCCGCCCGAGGTGATACGGTGCATGTGGTTTGGCAACAAATCACCTGGCCCAAACACATTTCCTACATTCGGAGCACCGATGGCGGCAACATCTGGTCAGAACTCAGAAACTTGGAGGATACTGCCACCCACTACGGCGTGCGCCAAGACCTCTGGCTGACACCCGATTATATCTTCGTGGGGTGGGAGGACGTAACCCGCGAGGATTATATAGCTAATATCGGATTCACGTCGTCTGCAGATGGTGAAATCTGGCAACCCCCGGCATACGTCTTCCCCGATGGCATTGAGCTATATGAATTGGGAACTGCCGCCTTCCGAGATTCGATCTACGCCGTCTATCACTCTCGGGAGCATGATTCGACCGGCACGCATCCGCTGAGGTTTCTTTACTCCTCCGACATGGGGAGCTCATGGAGCGAAAATAAGACGGTAGGTCATTTAGTGGCTTATGCCAATTTCCTGCACATGGCTCATTGCAAAAATAGCCTCTATATCATTTGGGCCGCTGACATGCCCCCCCTGGGATACATTCATGAGATTATGGCGGTCGTCAGCCATGACGGGGGGTTAAGCTGGTCTGACGTTATGCAGCTTTCCTCGCCAGATACTGCCGTAGCACAGCACACTTGTGTGGCCTGTGATGAGGAATCCGGCAATTTTGCGGTCGGCTGGATGGATGAAGGGGAATGGTATCATTTTCCGGGAGACCTCTATGTCCGCATAACCACCGATGGCGGCTATACTTGGATGCCGGAATCCCATGCTTCCTATGATCGCTGGGTACTTGGTTCATCTATCACCATAAAAGGAGATGCTCTCTGGGCGGTCTGGGACGACCGCGACCCAGCCTATGGATTGGACAACGATGAAATCTGTTTTTCTTATTCCACTGATTTAGGGACAAGCTGGAGTCCCTACGAGAGGCTAACCTACGACGAAGAGCATAGTTTGGCCCCCGGGATCGCTTATGACGGCGGGAAGCTTCACGTGGTCTGGTACAACGACAACCCGCCGCCGCAGGTCGTTGCGCAGCTGCAAAAGGAGCAGACGGCGGCGATCAAGTGGC
>CAZDAH010000112.1:0-5374 GCA_964503405.1 uncultured Ignavibacteria bacterium | reverse complement strand
CCGCCGCCCGACTACGGGAGAGATATTTATTACAAACGTTTCGAACCAGAAACGGGGATTGATGGTGACCTGGACACGAATCGCCCCGACAGAATCATGCTTTCGGCTTATCCCAATCCCCTTAATTCCTCTGCGACGATTAACTACTCTAATCTGAAAGGAGGTGAGATCGGTATCTATGATATTCAAGGGAAACTGATAAGGACATTTGCTTTGGAAGGGGGTGAAAATGGCAAAATAAATTGGGACGCCACGAATGCCTTCGGCGAAAGAGTGTCTAGTGGAATCTATTTCGCAAAGGCAAGGACGTCCCAAAGCTCTCAAGTTGTTAAACTAATCTATCTCGAGTAAAGATTCAATCAAAATTCAAGAAGTAGGTCAAATCCCCCCGGGATTTGACAAATACCGGGCTGAAGTCGGGAGGGGTTTGCGAGAGTTTTAAGATGGTGTTGTTGAAGTAATCCTCCCATACCGGCTCGATCAATAGACGCCAGAAATCCCTTGACTTTATCATCGAATTTTGTATCCATGTAATCAGGTAAGTGTTCTTTCATCTGCGGACGGCGCCTGAATCAAATGTCCCGGCGGGAGGATATTATGAGGAGGGCCGCCACTTGCATCACCATATTCATTGCGGCTGTCAGGAAAAGCGAAGATGCATGTGTCAATGAATTCTGAAATCGAAATATCGTATTTTATTATCCCCTGGCCGAACCAGCAGGCTGAAAAAATCAACCGTAAGATACGGAGGCGGTTATGAGAAAAATGATGATAGTCGTTTTACTTCTTGCCTTTGGAGGTGCAGCGGCTCTGGCGGACTCGATATTTACGATCGAGGATCCGGCGGTGGATTTCGAGGTCATCGATGCCGACCCGTTCGACGGAAACGGTGACAACGGACCGTATTCCACCTTCAACGACGTTTTGCTGGGAACGGAGTGCGAGGCTCGCTCGATGGCCGAGTTCGATATCTCGCCTTTCAGCGTCCCCCCCGGAGAGTTCATCAGCTCCGCCACGCTCGATGTGATGATCACGGAAATCGATATTTTCGGCTGCGGCGTTAACGGCGAGACTCCAGCCAGCCTGGCTGTCGACGGGTATGTGGCAGACGGGGTCGCGGCGCTGTCCGATTTCCAGGCCGGGGACGGCAACGTTCTCTACTCGATCGCCGCGCCCAACCCTCAAATCGGGCAAATTCTGAGCTTCGAGGTGACGGCGTTCGTTACCGAGCTTGTCAACGCCGAGGAATCGTTTGTCGGATTGACGTTACGGGCCGAAGCGTTCGGCGGGCTCTGGGTTACCGAGGGTAATGGATATCCGAAGCTGACGATCGAGACGACATCAGAGGCTCAAGTCCCCACCCTCTCCGAATGGGGGATGATAATTATGGGATTGACGTTGACGGCTGTCGGGACGGCAGCGGTTTTGAGGAAAAGAAAGGAGCCGTTAAGAAGGATCGCTTAAGGGATAAATGCATACGGCCTGAATTTTTGCAGGGCTTGGACGGGGGAGTATGCGGAGACGAGCAATATATTGCTGCTGAAATAATGGAGGGGCCGGATTCCTCCGGCCCCAGCATGTCGGGATCGAACGGGATGTAATGCAAACCATCCCGGCAGGAAGTCAATCTCCTACTTATTTTCCTTGCTCATCTTATGGAACGAGGCCACCTGTTCGGCGGTGAACTTGTTGAGCCTGGTGGCTTCGGCCTTGGCGCGGAGACTCTCCGGGACGATTTTCAGGGCTTCCGTGGAGGTTGTCGCCTGGACGATTTCGTAGCCGGTGTGATCCCCTTCCATGCATCCCCAATACCAGTTGTTAAGGGCATCTTTGCCCGTGGCCGCGATCTGATCGAGCGCGGCCAGGCATTCCTCGGCCGTATGCGGCGAAACCACCAGAAAAGCGGCGGTTTCGGTTTTGGCGCCCTCTTTCCCCTGGCTCTGCAAAGGGAAGGCGTAAACGGCGGCCAGAAGCGCAATCGCTCCGACCACGAATAGCCAGCGTAAAGGATACTTAGTCATCATGTGTTCCTCCTTGTTTTGATTTTCCTTTACCATGTACATGGACCTTTCGGTCTTGCCCTGTTGCGATTTGTCCTGTCTTTCTTGTCCGTACTTTATGGCTCCGGACGGCCTGAAATTAATCTGATAATGGGTTTCATTGTCAAGTAAAATCTATAATTTCCCCGCGAATTCGCGGACGCGGCCGGGGAGGGGGACGCAATAAGATCGGGCGTCAGGCGCAGGCAGCGCCAAACGGGGACTATCACGCTTACTTTGAGAGTTTTATGTCTCTGGTTCTCAGTTGTATTTTATTCTGGCCGTTCCAGTAATTGTTTTCAATCACGAAGACCATATCGATCAGCAGGGGACGATAATTCAGGCTTTTCAGGAAGTCCCCCTGGTTGAAACCGATACAATCGAGTATCCTCTCGCTCTTGCGGACTTTGAATTTCAGATGCTTTTTCCCCACTATATGCGGAGCGCCTACTATCTCATTGTTTGCGCTTACGAAAACCGGACGCATATTCTGGGGGCCGAACGGCGCGAACCGTTCAAGGACGTTTACCAGGTCCTGATCGATTGTCTCGATCTCGATTTCCGAATCAATGCTCAATTTTGGAATCAGATCCTCGTCGCTGAGCATTTTGGCCGAGACTCTATTCAGATTCTTTCTGAACGAGTCTATTTTCTCCGGGGCGATGGATAGTCCGGCGGCGTACTTATGCCCGCCATAACGAATGAGGTCCCCTTCGCACTCCTTCAAAGCGTCGTACAGGTGAAAGCCCGGAATGGACCTGGCCGAACCCTTCCCCTCATCCCCGTCGATGGCGATCATGACGGTGGGACGATGATATCGTTCTACCAGCCTCGAGGCGACGATACCGATGACCCCCTGGTGCCAGCCGCGCGACGATAAAACGATTGCCCGTTCTTTGGCGAGATCGACTTTGGTTTCGAGTTGCTCGATAGCTTCGCTCAGCGTTTGCTCGTCGATACTCTTGCGTCGCTGGTTCTCGGCGTTGAGAATGCGGGCTATGGTGGTGGCTTTATTTTCGTCTTTGGTAGTCAGGAGTTTTATTGCCTGCTCGGCGTCGCCGAGGCGCCCGATGGCGTTAATGCGCGGGGCGAGTATGAAGACAACCTGACCTGTCCCGATTTTCTGGCCCATCAATCCCGCGATGAATATCAGAGCCTTCAAGCCGGGTTTTGTTGTCCGGGCAATTTGATCCAGTCCGAATTTGGTCAGGATTCTGTTTTCGCCGACCATGGGCACAATATCGGCGGCGGTGCCAAGCGCCACCAGGTCGAGATGCTCTTCCAATTCGGTCTCGTCCTGCCCGAGTTCGCGGTAGAGCGCCTGAGCGAACTTATAAGCCACTCCCACGGCTGAGAGTTCGAAACCTGGACTGGACTCTCCGTCGAGCTTGGCGTTGACAATAGCGTGAGCGTCGGGGATACGATCGGCCGGCTCATGGTGATCGGTGATAATGCAGTCGATTCCCATTTTGCGGGCCGAGTCGAATTCGTTGACCGCGGTGATTCCGCAATCGACGGTGATCAGCAAATCGATATTGCGTCGTTTGGCCTCGACCAGGCCGTCCTCCGAGATTCCGTACCCCTCCACCAGACGATTGGGCAGGTAGTAGGTGACGTTGGCGCCCAGCCTGTTCAATACGAGGAACATTACCGCCGTGCTTGTAATCCCGTCGACATCGTAATCTCCGTAGATCATGATCTTTTCGTTTTGTTTCAGAGCCTTAATCACCCGGGCAACGGCTTTATGCATATTGGAGAGCATGAAAGGATCGAACAGATCCGAGATGCTCGGTTTGAGGAATCGTTCGGCTCGAAGGCTATCAGTTATGCCTCGCGAGACCAATATGCGCGATGCTACCTTGGGAACATTGAGATCGTCGGAAAGCCGACGGGAAATAACGGGATCTGGTTCAGGCTGGACTACCCATTTCAAGTCCATTTATCACTCCAAAAATCTAATTTGCAAATCAAGCAGGCCTGTAAGCCGAGTTCTGTACCCCGGCACGATCTTGCGGTCGTTTCGGGGCGGCGGCCATCTATCTGGTCCCGACGTCGCCGAGGGGATCTAGCGGCCTACCCGAGGATCGAACGAGGCGGGCCGCCTCTCTCCTCCTATTTGGCCTTTCTTTCGGATGGGGCTTGCCGTGCGATTCGCCTTTCGGCGGATCCGGTGGTCTCTTACACCGCCATTTCACCCTTACCCCTTGGCGAGCCTCGGGGCGGTATATTTTCTGCGACGCTGCCGTGACCCGGCGCTTACGAACCGGGCCCCCTCGCGTTACGAGGCATCCTCGCCCTTGAAAGCTCGGACTTTCCTCTCCGCCGTATCAACGGCAGAGCGGCCGCCCGGCCTGCATGCTTTGATTGACCTCCCATATTTATAAGGGAAATCATATCTTACAGTTCTCGTAGAAACTAAAACTTCACCTGCGGAACCGCTTTCGATTCTTCTGCTACCTCGAAGAACGTTTTGGCGCCGTATCCCAAAAAGCCGGCAATGAGATTCTTGGGAAATACCCTGATGGCTGTATTAAAATCTTTGACGGCCTGGTTGTAGCGGGTCCTGCTTACGGCAATTCGATTCTCGGTACCGGCCAGTTCATCCTGCAATTTCAAAAAGTTTTCATTAGCCTTAAGCACGGGATAGTTTTCGGCGATAGCCAGCAGCCTTCCCATAAAACCGCTTAACTCGTTGGCGGCGCCTATCTTATCAGGAATTGTGGCCGATCCCGCCAACTTCGCTCTGGCGTTGGCGACATTTTCGAAAAGCTCCTTTTCGTGCGCAGCGTACCCCTTGACCGTTTCTACGAGATTGGAAATCAGGTCGTTTCTGCGAAGCAGCATATTGTCTATTTCAGCCCATGTTTCTTCGATACGTACGTCCTTGCGTACCAACGAATTATACATCGAGACCAGGCTAATACCGATTATGAAGATCAACCCGATAATGATCACGGCAGCCCAGCCGCCTTTCGATAACGCCATTGGTTCTCCCTTCGAAACCGAACTTACTTTCCCCTCAAACCGGGGATTTACAATTCTGAGAATATACCGCGACGATACTGGTTTGTCAATCCATCAAAATCCATCAGAGAGGCAAAATAGTTCGTGTTATCCGACAGGGAGATTTAGTGGAATTAAGCTGTTGTTCCCCGCTTATGTTGATTAAGGCCGATATTCCAGGTATATTCGCTCGCGACGATATGGTATGAGAACGGAATACAGGAGAAGAGGTTGAGTCACAAGAACGTGATATGGGGGAAGATTGAACGGGAAATCCTGCCGTTCGTAACTAAACCCGGGCGATACGCCGGAAGCGAATTGAATTCCATAAT
>CAZDAH010000111.1:8032-8577 GCA_964503405.1 uncultured Ignavibacteria bacterium | reverse complement strand
CGCCCGATACGACGAGTCCCTGGAGGCGTTTTCCAGGCACATCATGCTCCTGACCGAGTATTCGCTTGACCCGGAGGGCCGATTAACGGTCTTAAATGACGCGGCTGTCTGGTATCGCTATATCGATTTTACCGCGCAGGCCGAGGCGCTCTTCGAATTCATAGAAAAGGCGATCGATACGGAACTGGCCGAGGAACTGGTATTTCTGGTAAATTACGATCGGACCAAAGCTGCCATGCAGGCAATAGTCGATATGCCCGATCAGAAAATCGATTTGTTTATTCGCTTTTGCATCCAGAACAACGGCCGCCTTGCGGCCCGAAAACGGGAGAGCCATTTCGATTTCCTCACCGACTCGGAAATCCGCGCGATGGAGGAGGTAATTCAAAAGATCTATACCAGAAACGGGACGTGATCCCCGGCGATGCTGCGGGGCATCCGGGAGCTGCTGACCGAGGCGGATGTTCCCGAAGATCCAGAGCGGCAGCGTGTTCTGCGCCCCGGCGGTGAACGTGGTCACGATGACCTCGTCGAACGAGAGCGCG
>CAZDAH010000111.1:1936-8022 GCA_964503405.1 uncultured Ignavibacteria bacterium | reverse complement strand
GGGCGGCGGGTGATGGAGGGCGGGGTGAGGGGGGCGGAAGGTTTATTCTTTCGAAAGCGGTGTCGAAACCGTGAAGGGTTTCGAGCTACTACTCACCGCAGTATAGACAATGGATACAGTTATATCCGAGTTCTATCATTTCTCTCTCATAATCTCCAGCCACTGCCGGCATAAAGTAATTCGGGCCGAGATAGAATTCACCCGCAAATCCATTACATTTGAGACATGTATTGGCCAAATATCTTCTTTTGACGGTATCGCTATATTTTTGCGTAATTGACACCCCATGTTGCCTCGCGATATTAATTTCTTTGTCTGTAAACTTCGCAGGACCGTGTATAAGATTATGAATGGAACCCTTAATTGCCACTTTCATTTCGGCATGACATTTCCAACAATATCCATCAATAATATGCAGATACGATTTGTGCATATATTTACCGCACCTATTACATTTTTGATTTAGACATATGTCAATTTCATCCAAGTATATAGGACTCTGCAGCAATCTTTTCATATCTTCATCGCTGGTGAGAATAATCTTTATTAAGATTATGCTGTTTTCTCTAAAATATTGTAAAGCGTTATCCTCGGGTTGATGTGTCACGACTATTTCTATCACGGAGTGAATTCCATTTTCAGCATCTAATAAAGCGATATCTGGTTTGCAGTCTTTAAGATCATATTCTAATTTCACGTCGTTAATTCTCTTCAAAAGATTCCCCTCATGCGCTTCCTCGCAATGTGAACATTGCCATTTGATTGACAATGGTAGGTCTAACGATAGTCTCTTTGAGATAATATCGAACAATTGCCTTTGGAAAAGATTATGAAGCGTTTTTTCGGGAGTACAATTTTCGGCGGGGATTTTGTGTGCGAAATGTGCCCGCTTAATTCTTTTTTCGCTTTTCTTTAAGATAAATTCACCTTTGCATTCGGTACAATAATATTTATAGCCTTTCGGCGCGTCTTCTGCGTTTACTAAATTGCCGTCGTTGTCGGAAGCGGTACTATATAGGATTTCCTTTAACTTTCCCATTAGCTTTTGATTGTGTTGTCGTCAGGTCAGGCGACCTGACGACACTCAAAAGTTCCTTGGAGCTCTGCATTTATTGCCATCTAAGTGACACGACAACGCTGATAGTCCCGGTTCCGTTTTCTCTGGTAATCGAGGTGGCGTAACCATTAATTGCAATAACGGAGTTGATGCTAAAACCGAATGGTGCCCCGATATAATCGTCGCCGGTCTCGTCATAATCATAAATATAGACATAGTAGTTTGTGGACCAATTCGTGATCTCGTAACTTGGCGTTAAAGACCATTGAATCGGCAAATCAGAGGGGGATACGTCAAGCCGATAATATGGTCGAAGGCTAAACACAATGGCTGAAGAAGTGCCAAAATCGACGAATACGTCGGGGCCGGTCATGAGATCCCAGCCGGCACCTTGTCCATCTGTAAACGGAATTTCTTGAATCGTTATTCTCTCAATGAATACTCTGTCATACGTTTCCGGCGGCGCATTTTCGGTCGGACTCGTGTCTTTGCCACAGCCAAGAATGATTGTCAGCAGCACCAAGACCATTACATGAAATCTGCTATTCAACATTTCATACTCCTTTCGTTAATTCTAATCCCTATGCTGCCGAGTCGACTGTCCCGACACCTGGCGTCGTCGGGAGACACCACCCGACCGCACGAGAATTAGATCTGTGCTTACCATACCGTAGGCTTTCCGCAAATTGGGCAAGTCGCTATCATATCCTGTGAAGTATATCTCCAGATCGTATAAATTATTCCCGGAATTAGAAAAAACAGCCACAACACAATTTCGATCAAAAAGCTGCCCTTCATTCTCTTCTTTAGAGGCACTTCGTGCAATTGACCACAATTCGAGCAATTTAGTTTGATTATTATGCTCATTATCTTTCTCTCCAAAGATAATTATCGACCGACGCGAGATAAGTCGCCGTCCCGTGTTTTTCCCCAGGCGCGGGCATGCCCCTCTTTCATGCTATCAGGGCAGGGTCCCTGTATTCACCTCCTAACGATGATGTAATATGGCATATGCTGTTATTTGTGTCAACCGAAAGGAGCGGTGTTCCGGGGTCTCTGGGCTGGAGAGGTCTATGGGGCAAGATCCCGGCTACGGCTTTATAGTCAAATCCCGGGGGGATTTGACCCACGGCTTTGGTGTCGGGTTTTTGCAGGGGGGTGTCGGGTTTCTCGCTCACTTCGTTCGCTCGGAACCCGACCTACGGCAATTCATGTCATTCCTGCGAAAGCAGGAATCCAGGGGAGGCGGGGTGCGACGATTTAATTCGAGCCGAAATAGTCGGAGATGATCTGGACGTTGACCAACTCGCCGGCGGCGACACCGGGGATATGCGGGGGGAGGGTGATAAAGCCGTTGGCGGTGAGACGCACCTCGGCCCGGATGAACTGGGTGATGCCGTCGCTGCCTTTGATATCCTTATCGAGTCGGGCTTTGACCTCCATGCGGCGGTCCTCGGCTTTGCCCTGCATTTTCATGATGCTGGGACGGATGAAATATTCCAGCACGACCATCGACGATAACAGATTATCGGAGATGCCAAAGACGGGGATGCCGTCGAACATGCCGAAGACGAACGGTTTTCCGGGCCTGATGGCGACGCGCCAGAATTTGAGGTCCATGCCGTATTTTTGCAGGATGGTTTTGAGGTAATCGAAATCGCCGGACGAGCCGCCGGAAGTGACAACCATCATGTCGCCCTTGCGGGCCTCATCGATCCTGGTTTTGACCAGTTCGGGATCGAGCTTGAAAATACCCAAATCGAGGGCGTGCGCGCCGTATTTGAGCAGCTGGGCGTGCAGGGCGTAGAAGGCGCTGGGGTGGAATTTGCCCTGGCAGTGGGGCGATTCCGGGGCGATGAGGTCGTTGCCGGAGGCGAAGAAGGCGACCCTCGGTTTGCGGTAGCAGGAGATATTATGGAAACCGAGTCCGGAGAGCAGGCCGATATCGGCGGCGTTGAGGATTCGTCCTTTGGGGAAGACCAGCGAACCGGCTTCGATATCGTCGCCTTTGATAACGATATGCTCGCCCGGTTTTTCGTTTTTGTATATTTTGACCTTTTTGGAGCTTTCCCGAACTGCGTAGTCACCGGAGATCACGGTATCGGCGCCGTCGGGCAACAGCGCGCCGGAAGCCACCTTCACGGCATGGCCGGGCAGAAGGGGCGTTTCCCAAGTGTCGCCGACCCTGACTTCGCCGTCGAGAATGAGAGTGGACGGTTTGACGCGGTCACTGGCGGCGATGTCGGCGCTGCGCAGGGCGAAACCGTCGATAGTGGCTTTATCGAACGGCGGGTAATCGTCGGCGGCGACTATATCCTGGGCCAGGACCATATCGAATGATAGCGGCACCGGTACGGTGTCGGCTTCCAGCGTGCGGGTATGATCCAGCACGATACGCAGGGCTTTATCCGCGGAAATCATAATGAACCTCTCCCTCCTTGAGGTTATTGCTCACCACGCCTCCGGCATGGTCAAACGGCTCCTGGAGCTTTCGTTTACGCACCCGTACTGCTATACAACAAATCGGGGCTTCGAAGAATACCCTCTTTAACCTGCTCCCCCTCCGGAGCGCGGGGAGATTTTATTTCGGATCCAATTTTTTGTCAAGCGATTAAGTTAAAAATATCACAATAAATAAAAAAAGCCGGCCGAATATGGCCGGCTTCAGAATGCCCGAGAATAGCAGATATCAGCCGCCAAGTATGCTGGCGTATTCGCTGGGGGTAACAAGAATTTCCACGGCTTTTTGCACGTAGGGATCGGTTTTGAGCACGATCTGGTCGTAGACCGCCGATTCGCCGTGCAGCCTTGTCAGGATATCGCGTTTGATGCCGCGTTTGATATATTCGAGACTGCGATCGAACTCATCGTCCTTGTCGGATCGAATCAAATTATCGACCCGTTCGAATTCGGCGGCGAAATCGTCGGTTCTGCCGACGGTATCAACCGCGCTTTTGAATTCTTCGAAGGCCTTCTCCAGGCGTCCTTTGTAAGTGAATTCCTTTTCCCGGAGGAATTCCCTGAACTCCGCGATCATCTCGTCGGTAACCTCGAAATCGGAGGGGAGGTCGGGATGCTCGGTGGTGTAACGGATGGAGAAATCGAAGAAGGTCGAGAGCCGCTCGAGATTCATGGAGAGGGGCGAGAGTTCCGGGTATTCCACGATTATATCGGGAGTGATACCGCCGCCGCCGTAAACGATTCGTCCGCCCCTGGTGTAGAATACCTCTTTGAGACTGTAATCCACCGCGAGGTAATCGCTTTCAAGCGCCATGTCTTCGGGGTGACGTGTGGAACGGGAATCTTTTTGAATGCATCTTCCGGAAGGCACGTACCATTTGGCGGTAGTGAGTTTCAGGGCGGAGCCCTCGGTAAGCTGGTATATCTGCTGGACGAGCCCCTTGCCGAAAGTCGTGTTGCCGATAATGACTCCCCTATCGGAATCCTGGATGGCCCCGGCCACGATCTCCGAGGCGGAGGCCGACATTTCGTTGACCAGCACGACGACAGGAATATCGGGGATGGCCGCGTCTTTGGCGGCGAAATGCTTGCGGTTCTGATCGGAAATCCGACCCTGGGTGTAGACGACCTCCGATCCCTTGGGCAGGAAATTGTTGGCGACTTCGACGGCCTGGTTCAGAAGTCCGCCGCCGTTGGAACGCAGATCGAATATCAAACCGTCGATATCGTTGGAAAGAACGCTCTTTATGGCGTCATCGAGTTCGCTGTCGGCCTCCTCGCCGAAACGGGCCAGCCTGATATAACCGATCTTGCTCCCGCCCTTGTTGATAACACCTGCGTAGGGAACCATTTTAATGGTGATCACCGCTCTTTCGATCGAGTATTCCAACGGTTCATCGACACCCTCTCTGGATATGGTCAGGGTGACAAAGGTGCCGGCTTCTCCCCTCATCAGCTTCGACGCTTCCTGAGTGGACATACCCTTGGCGGACAGACCGTCAATGGCCACGACCCTGTCGCCGGCTCTCAATCCCATTCTGTAGGCGGGAGTACCCTCCATCGGAGCCACAATTGTGACCCAGTCGTCTCTCATGAAGATGGTCATGCCCAGACCGGAGTACTTGCCGGAGGTCGCTTCCATGAGATGATCGAAATCCCTTTTCTCCAGGAATTCGGAGAAGGGGTCGAGGGTATCGATCATGCCTCTTATGCCTGAATAAATCAACTCCTGAATATCGAGCTCGTCGACATACCTGGCGTTGATCTTGAAGGCGATATCGGAAGAGAGTTTGACCAGCGAATAGATGGAATCCCCGGAATTCTGGGCGAATGAAATGGCGAAGAAGATAATAACCGCCAGAATGACCAGGGCCGCCGATCCGATCTTGATTCTACTTTTCATTAATCCTCCATATTATTCAAGCTTCCGTATAGATAACAATCTTAAAGAAGCATCGGTTTCTATTTTTCTATTTTTACTCTCGACGGCCAAATAAAGTTGCGGTCAGGAGGAGCCCGACAGACCCAACCATTATCATGACATTGCCAATCCCCCAAGCCATAAGCAGACCGGGCCCGGCGACGGCCGCGGTGAGCGCTCCATAAAGATCGGCGCCATATAAGGTTGCCCCGGCCGAAACGGCGTTCCGGCGATCGGCGAATTCGCCGTAACCGCCGCCCGCCGCGAATCCCGCCATAGCGGAAATCATATACAATACGATCCTGGCTGTTTTCAATCCCAAAAGCGGCGCCGGCAATCCGAACAACATTCCCAGGGCAATCGCGCATACGATGATCATGACGGGCAGAGAAAAGCGGTTAATTCGACGCGCCGCGACCGCCCCCAGGGCAAGCCCGGCCATGAATACGGCTATCAAGAATCCTATATGCAGATACAATGTCCCGAAAACGGTGGAAAACAGGTATAGCAGGGCGATCTCAAAGGCCATACCGGCGAATCCGAAAAGTGTGACGGCTGATATCGACACAAAGGGAGTCGGCCTGACCAGCGAAATTATAATGGGTACGAGGATAAGTCCCGCAAGCGGCAGGTACGGAAAATCGTATA
>CAZDAH010000111.1:0-1926 GCA_964503405.1 uncultured Ignavibacteria bacterium | reverse complement strand
CGAAGACCGAATTTTGCCAGCGCATATAACTGAGAACGGATTCCGGCTTGCCGATTTCATTTGTCCTGGAATGGCATTTCAGCGACTCCAGGAGGCTCGAGAGGCGATACGGCATCAGCCTGTTGACAATCAGGGGGGCGTTAAAATAAGGCGAATCGATATCGAGACTGTCGAGGGCGTCAAGCGGATCGAGGCCGACCGGGATCTCATTAATATCCCGACAGACAAATCCGATCCTCGGTCCGGGGATAACCGACACCGAATCGAAACTTATGCCGATCGAATTATAAAGGGACGAAAGATATTCCGATAGATGAGAAGAAACATAGTTCTCGTCCGACGCCGCGCTGATATAGAGCACGCCGCCTTCGGAAACGAATTGTTTCAAGCGGGCGACGAAGGGTACTGTCTCCCGCCTGTAGTCGGCAAGCGTCCCGCATCCGCGAAGATTGAGATAAACCAAATCGAAGCGACGATCAGACGTGAATTCCAGCGGATCGGCGACAACATATTTCGAATGCGAAGCGGGATCAAGCCTGATGAAGGCTTTGTCCGTATAAAGAGATAATATGTCGATATCGGCGGGAAGGTATCGGCCGAGCATGATTCCCTCGTAACCTATAAGCAGCGCATTTTGCGGGTCGGGGCGATAAAGCAACGGCCAGAGAAGCAGTTCCTCCGATGAAGGGCGGTCGGGTATCGTGGCCACCTGGCTTCCGTTGTGGACCAGCGTAATTTGCCCGAATCGCGAAAGGAGGCACCAGCGGCCGGAAAACCCGGTGGAAACGTCATCCACGACGTAATCGCTCCATCGCAGGCGCGAGGCCGTCAGATCGAAATGGGAGCCGACGGGAATGGCGATCATAATCCCGGCCGCGGCTACGGCCAGGTTTTTCTCGTCTCTGAAACACCGGGAAATTTCCACGGCCGAGATAATAGCCAGCAACCCGAAATCGGCGCAATCGGCCAGCACCCAAACGGCGGTGAGCGTCCCCCCAATCACGCTGCCGAGCGCCTCGCTGCCGTAAATTCGCGACGATCTCATACGCGAAGAAGTCAGGGCGGCGAAAATCAGCCCGTAAAGCAGGCCCGGGACGGCCATGCCGATAAACGCAAGCGGCAGGAAACGCAGCGGATCGAGAATCCCCGTGAAAAATGACGGGTATATGAAAATCATCAGGGCCAAGGGCATTTTGATCAGGCCGAGTATCAGCCAGATGAGGCCGCGGTTTATTTCGCGCAATTTCGATCCAAGAATAGCCCCGAAGCCGACCCAGGCTATCCAGCCTCCCAGCGCCAGGGAAGCGTAGAACTCTCCTCCATTGGGCGAGGCAAGAATGAATCTTAGAAGAACTGTTTGAGTTGAGATCGAGCCGATGCCGAGGTAGACAGCGTCAGAATAAGTCCGTCTGCCGCTCATCACGACCAGCGGCCGGGAATTGTCCGCCTGCATTTTGCACAGGCGCCGTCGTCCAACGACGATTTGTCAATCCGGAAGCCGGTTCTCTTAATCAAAATCTCCCCGCATCCGGGACAATATGTATTTTCGCCGTCGTGGCCGTATACGTTGCCTATATAAGGGAAATTGAGCCCCTTGTCGCGGGCGATATCGTAAGCGGTTTCCAGGTTCTCGACGGGGGTCGGCGGCAGATCCTTCAACAGGTAATTGGGATAGAACCTGGTGAAATGCACGGGGACGTCGGGGCCGAGTTCCTTCGCGATCCATCCACACAAATCCTCGATTTCGGCCCGGGCGTCGTTGAGCGTGGGCACCATCAAGTAGACTATCTCGAACCAGATCCCCGAATCCTTCAGGATGACCAGCGTATCGAGAACCGGCTGGAGCTGGCCGCCGCAGATATCACGGTAGTAATTCTCGCGGTAAGACTTTAGGTCTATCTTCACGGCGTGGAGATGGGGCAGAAG
>CAZDAH010000110.1:0-8707 GCA_964503405.1 uncultured Ignavibacteria bacterium | reverse complement strand
AGTTGTCAATGACAGTACCGTCCGGCCGATAGTATGGAAAGGCCAGGCCTCCGGAGTTCGAGGGATTAAAACCGATCGCTTCCGCGACCTCATGGGCTGAAAACGACCGAATCTTAGCGTCGGCGATGGTTTCCTCGGAAAGCCCCGATTTTGATAAATCTTCAAGGTGATGCGGGTTTAACATGTTGCTTGTCATTTCCTTAGTTTTCATTAGTTATCTTCTTGAATCTTGCTGAGCTCTCTTGATGATTCTTTCCGAGACTTGACGAGGGGTGGCTATTATTACCCCGGCGGCTATAGGGAGAGGGAACCAATTCCTGTATAAATATCGTTGAAGGGCTTCACTTTTGAGTACGTTACTGTCGTTCATCCGTTATTGCGCCTCACGTAAAGCTCGTCGAGCTTGCATCCCAATACTTCTGCCATCCTCAACGCGACCGGGGCCGACAAAAACCGCTTATCGCACTCAATTTCATTCAGAACGGACGGGCAGATCCTGAGGCTCAAAGCGAAATCTTTTTGGCTTTTGAACCCTGCCTGCAGCCGTTTGCGGAGCACTTCATTCCGGTAGTTCCGCTTAATATCACGACTTACCTTTACCACTAGCAACTCTCCTTTTGAATAATATTTATGCAAGGATGCATATTTCTGGCCACAACTCTTCCCTCCGTCCTTTTCATAGCGCAAAGATGATAAATAAGTCTCAGAATCGTGTCAACAAAAAATAAATCGTTATTCGTGGAATTGCCACAATATTCGCTTTTTTGCGAATCCAGCCGAATTTTCTGATTGACAGGCCTGATGCAATGACGTATATTTATAATGCAAATAGGATCCAAAACCTGGAGGAGTCATTTATGGATCTGGCTACCATAATTAAGTTTAAAAGAGAAGAGAAGGGATACACCCAGGCCGAACTTGCCAAAAGAACCGGGCTCACGCAGGCCACGATTTCTCGGCTGGAAAGTGGGGAAGTCCGCCAGCTTAAATCGGATGCCATAAGATCATTGGCAGCCGCTTTAGGGGTGTCGATTGATTTCATTATGGGGGAGAGTCCCCGGATGGGCTTCGACGAGACGCTGGCAGCTGATCAAACGGCCCAGGTCATCTTCAGAGGTTACGAAAAGTTGTCCGAGGAGCAGCGTCAACAGCTGAAAGAGTATGTCGAATTCTTGTCCAAACGGAAAAAAACTGGAGGGAAATGATCATAACTGCGAGGCCGAACTACCCTGCAAGCAGGATTAGTTATTATGCAGATAGGGTGCTCAAAGACGTCGGCCTGAAAGAACCGCCGATATTGGTAGAGCCGATCCTGGAATATTTTGGGATCGATCTCCATCTGATAAATCCCCGGGATGAAATTGAATTGGAGAAGGAAAAAGGGATAAAAATACAAGTGCCGTCATTCCTGTATCTGGGTGACAATAAGCCTCGCATATTTGTCAGGGAGGAAGAGCAGTCTACACGACAGCGACTAAGCGTCTTTCATGAATGCGGTCATTTCGATATTCCGTGGCATATGGGAAAGAGCTATCTTTGTGACGATCTTGGGCTGGATGTTGACTCGCTAAAGGATGGGGAGAAGGAGGCTTTTGAGTACGCGGCGGGGCTGATTTTCCCCTCAAAGGCCTTCTACGACGATATTCATAGCCTTGCGCCGGGCCTGGAGGCTATCGGAGCGTTGGCCAAAAGGTATCATGCCAGCTTTGAAGCTACAGCCATCAACTATGTGAAATATCATCCATCGCCATGCGCGGTAGCTTACCTGAATGCTGATCCCAAAATTCCGAATTTCCCTTCAATGTAAAATATTGGATAAAATCTAATCGCTTCCATCGGTACTGCAAAAAGGGTCAAGGGGTTCGTATGCACCCTCTTATTGCTTCGTGCTTTGGGTCGAAAATCAGAACTACGGGAAATATCCCGGCGACAATTTTTGGCTCCAGCAAAAAGCACGATTACCTGGCTGAACTTAAGCCTTACGGGTCTGAACAGGTATTTGTCTTCCTTACGACCCCCGATATGCAGGAGGCGCTCTTTAGAAGAACCGGGATTCATGGATAAATCGCGGCATTTCCGTATCCGTGGAAGTGTTTACATTTTGAGAATATAGACCCTGTTAATTTATTGCACGACAAATAATTACAAGAATGGACGATTTTGAATGTATGGTATATATGTATGAGAGTCTAAGCAGCCCGGTGGCGCGATTTAGCGTCAGCAGATTGATGAATATCTGTCCAAATCAGCGGGTTTACCCCCTGCTCGTTGCAGATTTTTGTATTGGAAGGCAGGCCAATTTAACTGACTAATAAAGAAAGTAAAGCCCGCTTTTTATTTAGACATCACTTAACTTATTGAATTATGATGATTTGAATCCAATTTAATAAGATTTTAGGGGCGCTGTTTCTTACAGTTTTTTATAGTTTTGAAAAGCCGCAAGCTCGGCATTCTCATAATCTTCTATGTACGTGTATGACAACGCATTAGAAAAACCAATCATCTTGAATATTTTCTATGATTTTGGTTGTGTTGGGGACAAAATCCGGCAGAATCGAGCTAAGTGCTTAAAATTCAGTCAATTATGCTGGTGTATTGCGTCGGGAATGCCTGATATTCATAATCGTACTTCGGAGCGATAGATCCCATTTCCGACTTCCCGCAACTACGTCTAAACGTCGCCCGGGCGATTGATCATCCGGGGATGTGAAATCCTGTACTCCTCCGCCGCGATTTTTCTTCAAGGCCCATCAAGATAAGCTATGTTTGCATGTCAAGAGATGCCAGAGGGGCTAGATTCGGGCCAGCCCATCTCCCCCTGGAATATGTCGTCCACCTGCTTTGTGAAGCGTCCAGGTCCGAGGGTACTTATTATATAGGATCGGAGCCCGTGGGTGATTTTCATTGGAAAGGGCCCACAACAAGAGGCTTCGATCCGTTATTTATCCTGCCCTCTTTTTATTAAGGTAAACATAGGTTTTTGTTGACAATATTGCAATTTCGTTATACCATTATTCCAGATTATAGGTATTATCGTTAAACAGGATTAAATGCCAGGAATAAGCCCAAAAGAAGAAGAATTCATAGCCGTCATAGGAGCAAGCAATCTCCGAGTTTTTTCGATTGCAGAAGTTTCGGACCTCTTGGCAATTGACCATATTGCAGCTGCAAAGCTGGCCCACCGTTTGGCTAAGAAACGCAAGATTAAGCGCATTGAGAAATCCAAGTATATTTTAGTCCCCCCAGTCGCTTGGAAAACGGGTGAGTTTACCGAGGAGAGTATTGTCATTGCCTCTCAGCTAATAATGCCCTATTACATTGGCTATTGGACCGCATTATCGTATTACGGTTGGACAGAACAGCCTTCCAAGACTGTCTATGTAGCTTCGACCAAAATTAAAAGAACGCTTGAAGTGCAGGGCGTGACTTTTAAATTCGTGAAACTTCGTCCTGATAAATTCTTCGGCTATATCGATCACTGGATAGGCAATACGAAAATCACCATGTCCGATAGGGAAAAAACCATTATTGACTGCCTTGACCAGCCCAGATACACCGGTGAGATCGTGGAAGTGGCAAAAGGCCTTTGGAACGGCAGAGATGAAATCGATTTTGCCAAACTGCCTGATTATGCGCTTCGAATGAAAAACGGAGCGATTATCAAACGACTTGGATACTTGCTTGACATTCTTGGTATAGATAAAATAGCAATTCGTAAGGAATTGCTTGCGAATGTGAATGCTGGGGTAACTACCCTCGACCCTTTCCATCAGAAAATAAAAGGTAAGATCGATCCGACCTGGAAACTTGCCATAAATGTCGATCCTAAGAACTTGACCGAATGGATAACGCATTAGCCTATGATCGAAGCCGATTATATTCGCACAATTGCTGCGAGCGCAAAACTGGGGCCGGGTACAGTTGAAAAAGATTATGTTCTTTCAAAAACAATAATGGCCCTGGCCCAAATAGAGGAATTTCAAAGTAATTTGGTATTCAAAGGCGGTACGGCGCTCAAAAAATGCTATTTTCCCACATGGCGGTTTTCGGAGGATTTGGATTTTACCTCACGAAATGAACTTTCAACCGACGAAATCAATCAGCTTTTTAAAATCGCGGTAAATATGGTTGAATCTTTGTTCGGTATGACGATGAGAGTAATCGAGTATTCTCAATATCCCAGGCAGGGAATGCCAATCGCAAGCGCCCAATTGAAGCTGGGATATGACGGCCCCCTGAGAAAAACCAGCGGCCTTAAGAATAATATCAGAGTAGATATCGCTCTTAATGAAAGGCTGTCATCCACGTTGCCGAAAAAATCGTTGATAAAACAATATCCCGATGATATCGATGCAGTTGTGTATGTCTATTCGCTGGAAGAAATCATAGCCGAAAAGCTTAGGAGCATCCTCCAACGCGGCAAAAGCCGGGACTACTATGATGTTTGGATTCTCCTAAGGGATTACTGGGAGGATTTCTCAGCTAAACTTATGGTTGAAATTATGCGGAAAAAGTGCCAGGATAAAGGCATACCGGCCCCGCGGGTCGATGATTTTTTCCAGCCGGAACGGATTGATGAGGCATCGAGATATTGGGAGCGCGGGCTGGCACACCAGATGTCGAATCTTACCAGTTTTGGGATTGTGATAAATGATTTGAAAGGAATTCTAAATGATCTTATCTAATAAATTTATTGGAAGGTTTGATGTCAAATATTGGACATCTGCACTCTTGACATAACGATTGTCTATGTATATCTTTTAAAATAATTAAGGCAAATATTGGTAGTAGGCTAAGGAAATAATAATGATCAAGTCAGGCAGTATTGTGAGGAGCCATAATTGGCGGGAACCGGTCGAAATAAAACTTATAGAAGAATCCGGGGAATATATTCATATTGTCGGCGCTACTATAATATCCCGGGATCACGTTGACGCCATTATTACCAAAGAGGAGTTTTCAAAGCTCTCTATCGAAGGTGCCAAGGCAGCTTTCTCCGAAGAGCCTTGGAAGATATTTCTGGCTCTTGAAACGATGCGATACCGATTCGCTTCTCTGTATGACCCGCTTCTGGCCATGAACGCCTCAAAGGCCGATCCTTTACCCCATCAAATCGAGGCCGTCTATGGATATGTTCTGAAGCTCCCAAGGATACGTTTTTTAATTGCGGATGATCCTGGCGCCGGGAAAACTATAATGGCCGGGCTCATAATTAAAGAATTAAAGCTCCGCAATCTTGTCAGGCGGATTTTAATAGTATCGCCCGGACATTTAAAAGACCAATGGCGTCGTGAGATGACGGAGAGATTCGAAGAGAGATTCCTCATTATCGACCGAAGCCACCTTGATGCGGCTTACGCTGAGAACGTTTGGAGACGTGAGAATCAGATCATAACTTCAATCGACTTTGCAAAGCGAGAGGATGTTTTACCATCTCTGTCTTCCGCGCATTTTGACCTGATCGTAGTCGACGAGGCTCATAAGATGAGCGCCTATAAATACGGCGAAAAAACCGATAAAACTGCCCGCTATAAGATGGGCGAAGTATTGTCAAATATCACGCAACATTTTCTATTTTTGACGGCTACCCCGCATAAAGGAGACCCGGACAATTTCAGGCTATTTCTCGATCTTCTCGATCCCGGTTTCTTCGCTACCAATGATATGCTCGAGGATTCCATAGCGAATAATGACAATCCCCTCTTTATAAGGCGGGTAAAAGAAGAGATGAAGGATTTCGAGGGGAGACCGCTCTTCCTGCCAAGGCATGCTCAAACGGTACCGTTCAATCTCGGAATAAATTCTCCGGCGGAAAAGAATCTTTACAATAAACTATCGAAATATGTGAATGAGCAATACAATAAAGCCCTTACCAAGGACAAACGACGCAATATCACGTTTGCACTGGTTATTCTCCAGCGGCGACTGGCATCAAGTACTTATGCGCTCTTGAAATCCCTTCAACGTAGAAAAGACCGCCTTTTGGCATTACTTAAGGACGCCGACAAATTCGTCAAAAATTCTGAAAAAACGTTCGATTTCGATGTGATAGAAGATATGAGTGAGAAGGATCGCTGGGAGCAGGAACGAATCTGGGAAACTTTAAGTGTTTCTGAAAATAGAGAAGAGCTGGAAAAAGAAATAGAAACAATCGATGGTTTGATTGATCAGGCCAAAGAAATCGTTTCGGAAGAGACGGAGATCAAGCTCAAATCGCTAAGAGATTCTCTCAAGACTCTTGCTGAAAAATACCCGGAAGGCGACGATAAGAAAATCCTGATATTTACAGAGTCGAAAGATACTCTTGATTATCTCTCGAAAAAAATCCACGATTGGGGGTATAGAACCAACGTTATTCACGGCGGCATGAAGCTCGAAGAAAGGGTTAATGCGGAGAAAGTATTCAAGAACGAAACCCAAATACTTGTTGCCACGGAGGCCGCCGGCGAGGGTATCAACCTGCAGTTCTGCCATTTGATGGTAAACTACGACATTCCCTGGAATCCAAACAGACTCGAACAGCGGATGGGCAGAATTCACAGGTACGGCCAGACCAAAGAAGTCTATGTTTATAATCTCGTGGCATCCGATACCAGGGAAGGTCGGGTTCTAAGCAGACTATTCGAAAAACTCGATGAAATCAGAAAGGCCTATGGCAGCGATAAGGTGTTTGACGTTCTAAGCGACGTGCTTTACGACACTAACCTATCGCAGCTTTTGATGGAGGCTGCAGCCAACGCCAGAGACATCGATGAAATCCTAACCGAGATAGATATAATCGTCGATGATGAATATATCGCGAAAGTAAAAGATAATCTCGGGGAAAGCCTCGCTACCAGGTATATCGATTATACGCGGATAAAAGAGATGGCCCAGAGAGCCAAAGAACATAGGCTCATTCCCGAATATACTGAAAGCTTCTTCAAGAAAGCTTTTACCAAGGCTGAAGGCAAATGGAGGGAACGAAAAGACGGTTTTCTTTCCATTGATTCGATCCCATTCGACATCAGGACCATTTCAGAAGAAGATTCCTTCAAGCGATCATTTGGAACTTTGACAAAGAAATATCCCCTCGCCACCTTCGACAAAGATATCTCTTTCAAAAACCCGGAATCCGAATTTCTCACCTTCGGTCACCCGCTCTTCGAGGCGGTTATGATCTGGATAGAGCGGAATTTCTCCAGCAGCCTTCTGAATGGTGCCATATACATAGATCCCGACCGATTAATCGATGGTCATATCCTATTCTACGAAGGGGAAATCAAAGATGGCACCGGCAGTATTGCCGGGAAGAGGCTGTTTGCCCTATATATTGCCAACAATGAAGTCAAATCTATCGCCCCGTCGATTATCTGGGATCTGGTGGAGGGCGAAATTCGAGAAAGACCGACTGTCGATGTCGAATCCCTAAAGTCAAAAGCGACTTCCAGGGCAATCGGGGATCTGGAAAAATATAAGGCTGAACTCCTGGAGGAACGACACAGGCAGGCGCAGATCAAGAAAAAGTATGGGATCAAATCGCTGGAGCACCTCATTGTCACCCTCGACGGCGACCTCATCCCCCTCATAGCGCGAAGAGATCAGGGCGAGAAGGTGGATATTGTCATAAACAACAAGATGGAGAGAAAAGCCGAATACGAAAAAGCCCTTAGGGACCTTAACGAGCTTATCGAAAAGGAACAGCGTTTGACCATGAGCTCCCCCCGGTTTAGGGGCATAATCAAGGTCTTGCCTGCCCCCAGTACTCATAAAGCCATGAAAAGCGATCCCGAAGTGGAGCGCGTGGCGATGGAAATCTCCATGGAATATGAAGTCAAGTCTGGAAGGATTCCCGAGGACGTCTCCGCGCAGAATCTCGGTTTCGATATCCGGTCAGTTGGCGAAAACGACGAAATCCGCTATATTGAGGTCAAAGGAAGATCAGGAGAGGACGCCGTGGCCCTGACCCAGAACGAATGGTTCAAGGCCAGAAGATTCAGAGACGAATACTATCTTTACGCGGTAATGAATACGATGACAACTCCTCAACTTTATGCTATAAAAAACCCGGCCGAAAACGTGCAGGCGGAGGAGAAGATAGAAGCTGTCAGGTTTATGGTGCCCTTCAGCGAAATCGCCGCAAAAGGAGAGAGGGAGAGTGGATAATAATAGACGCTACATCGAGGACGCTTTCCCCGTGAAGGCAGTCAGTTTTCATTCGGCCAAAGAGAAAAATATCCGTCACGGCCATATCTCGACTCTCCATATCTGGTGGGCGCGGCGCCCTTTGGCATCTTCGAGGGCGACAGCCTATGCCGCCTTGATCCCCCCGGCCAAAAGCGCCGAGGAATGGGATGCCAAACAACAGTTTATTACCGAACTTTCTAAATGGGAGAACTCCCTCAATCAAACCATAATCGATAAGGCCAGGAAAGATATCCTCGCCGCCAACGGAGGCAAACCGCCTAAAGTACTTGATCCCTTCGCCGGAGGCGGCGCCATCCCCCTGGAAGCCTTACGCCTCGGATGCGAGACATACGCCAGCGATATCAACCCGGTCGCCGTCCTGATCCTCAAATGCACCCTCGAATACCCGCAGAAATATGGAAAGCCGGGGGAGGTGATGAAAGAGGTCGAGGATTTCGGCAAGAAGCGTCTGGTCAAAACCAAGGTCCAGAACAAACTCCTCGAAGACGTCAAGCGCTGGGGCCAATGGGTGCTGGAGGAG
>CAZDAH010000109.1:0-9336 GCA_964503405.1 uncultured Ignavibacteria bacterium | reverse complement strand
GCGAAATGGTCGCTGCTTAGAAAAATGAATTTACACAACTATTGACATGAGCTCATATTTCTATTTTGCCCATAGAATAATAATAATGGATTAGGCAATATAATTTTAACAGATATTTATGCAAAGACCAAAAGCGCCAAAACGATAATTTTTGAAGTATATAAACTTATGATTTACAATGAGTTATATTAAAAAGCGGGGTCGACGAGACTCGAACTCGCGACCTCCTGCGTGACAGGCAGGCGTTCTAACCAAACTGAACTACGACCCCGATTACTCTTCAAATTTCAAACTGGGCAGTGCTGGGATCGAACCAGCGACCTTCTGCGTGTAAGGCAGACGCTCTAACCAAACTGAGCTAACCGCCCGACTTGAATCTCACCCGTCCGAGCCGGCGGCTGAACCGCCCTTATCGTCTTTCTTTGCCGGCAATAGTATCCCGATCGGTATGGCCACGCAGTAACCCAGCACCAGCAAAATCGGGGCAAACGTGATATCTCCGGCGCCCAGGAAAATAAATCCCAAAATCACCAGGAATAATCCGATTCCCAAGACAATATAGTTGTTTCTGGCAAAATCGGGACCGCTTGATTTTTTCCTTGACGTCGCCATAACTGTACTACTCCTCCGACCAAATCCCGGTTCCAATAAAGACGGGATGGTTTAACTCCGGCCGTGACAAGTCGTTAAATTAATTCAAAACCGGGCAAAGTCAAGCGATTTAATTCTGTCCTTTCCCCTTCTGTCGCCTCGTTGCCGAAGCCAATTTTTCAAAGCAAACGGATATTTAACCTTTTAATCAAATTAGATTTACGCCTGGAACAAGTCGGCGCGGCCGTCGACGGTATTCAATATGCTCCCGGGATTTTCAGGATATTTTTTAACGTCAACAGGATTATCTTTATATCGTACACCAGCGACCAGTTTTCCACGTAATAGAGGTCGTACTTGGTGCGCTCGGCGATGGACGTATTGCCGCGCAAGCCGTGCACCTGCGCCCACCCGGTCACCCCCGATTTGACCTTATGCCGCTGAAAATAGCGGGGGATATCGTCTTTGAATCTTTCCACGTAGCCCGGCTGCTCCGGACGAGGCCCCACCAGCGACATCCGGCCGTTCAGGACATTCCAAAGCTGCGGAAGTTCGTCGAGACTGTATTTGCGAATAAATCTGCCCACTCTGGTGCGGCGCGGATCGTTCTCGACTGTCCAGCCCTCGTTGTTGAAATTATTCTCCGCTTTGACCATGGATCGGAATTTAAGCATCATGAACTCCCGGCCGTTGCGACCGATGCGCCGCTGCTTGAACAAGACGGGACCTTTTGAATCGATTTTGACGGCTATGGCGATCAAGGCGACCGCGGGCGAAAGCGCAATCAGTCCGATGGCCGCGAATACTATGTCGAAAATCCGCTTGACCACACGAGCGTAACCCTCGATAGGTGTTTTCCCCCAGCGCAATACGGGGATACCTTCGATCTGGCCAGATTCCGATCGCGAGGCCATGATCCCCATGATATCCGCGGTCATCATATATTCGAGCTTCAGATTCTCGCTTTTCAAAACGAAGTCGATAATGAAATCCTGCCGCGCGGGGGGCAGGTTGAATATGACTATATCGATTCCAAGTGATTTTACGATCTCTTCCGCTTTCCCCAGTGGACCAAGATAATCATATTGGGTCTCGTCGCCGCCGATGAAACCCTCGGGCGAAATACCCCAGGCCGGCTGAGCTTTGAGCTTATCGAACAGGAGCCGTCCGCTTTTTTCGTCTCCGACGAAAACCGCTTTTTTCACTCCCAGGCCGCGTCGCAACGCGGCCAGTTCCGCCCGGTAGACCAGTTCCCTGAGCAGATGGATCGCCGCGATTCCAAGAATCCAGGCGAATCCCATGACCAGCCGCGAGAAACTCTCGCCTCTGTAGAAGAAGGTGGTGGCTATTATGATAATCGCGCCCGAGGATACCCCGCGTGTCGTCTCCCAAAAGCGATCGAAGGAGGACGGAGATCGTCGGCGGTAATGCCCCGTCAGAGCGAATATGAATATCCAGACCGAAGCCACGAAGATAAGAGCCTGCAGGTACAATCCGAGCCTGGGAATTCCCTTGGTTACCGGGAATATTGTCGTAACGGCCGAAAAGAACCTGATCTCATAGGCGAGGTAAAAGCATATGAATATGCCCGCGATATCCGCGAGAAAGTAAAAGATGGGCACGAAATATGGGAATCTCGTTCTCATTTCATCAATCGTCTTTCGATCATCTCCTTGCCGGAGTTGCGAAAAATGCCGACCGATTCTTCCAGGAACGCGTTGAACTCTCTGAAGAATCTGGCTTTTGAAAATTTCAAAGCGTGTTCCCGGATCGAGGCGAAATCAAAAGCAGACGATTCGAACTTTCTGATCGCGTCCCGGATTGCCCTGGACGTCCGGGATTTGAAAAATATCCCTGATTTGAATCCATCGTAATTATCGGCCTGGTCGGCGTAGGGCCCGATAACCGTATCAAAAATCCCGCCTTCTCCGAACGCGATCACCGGTTTGCCGCAGGCCTGCGCTTCCACCGGCACGATCCCGAAATCTTCAACCCCGGGAAACAACAGCGCCTTGCAGCCTCGGTAGTATTCCCTGAGAGTCTCACGATCGATCCAGCCGGTAAATCGAACATTTGAGGGGGCGTTGTTAACCAAACGCATGAAATCCGGTCCGTCCCCCGTAACCACCAGTTCATCCGGAAAATTCCTGAACGCTTCTATTGCCAGGTCGACTCTCTTGTACGGAACCAGCGCCCCGGCCATGAGATAATACTCCCCGTCGTTTTTTCCGCCCGGGGTGAAGTAATCGGTATCCACGGGCGGATGAATCACTCTTGCCGGACGATCATAATAATCGTTGATTCTCCGTTTTACGAAGCTGGAATTTGCCAGATACAGATCAACCCGCCCCGACGTCCGCAGATCCCAGCGTCGAAGCCTGTTCGTCAGATACTTAACCGCAATATAGCCCGCCGGATTTATTTTATCCTTGGGAAAGTAATCATCGAATCGATCCCAGACGTAGCGCATGGGGGAATGACAGTAGCATATGTGCAGATTTTCCCTGCCGGTTACGGCCCCCTTGGCCACGCAATGCGAACTGGAAATTACCAAATCCGTCTCCCCGAAATCGAATTTCTCGATCGCCCGCGGAAACAGCGGCAGATAATAACGGTAATGCGTCCGCCATCCGGGTAACTTCTGGATGAATGACGTTGCTATTTCATGTTTGCGCAGTTCGGGCGAGATTTTTCCCGATTCGCAAAACAGCGTGCAGATTTTCGAACGCGGGAAGATCGAAGCGATCGCCTCGAGTACGTTTTCCCCGCCGCGCATGCCGTTGAGCCAGTCATGTACCAGCGCCACTCTCATTGCAAAACAGCCCTCTGGAAAACGGCGAATATCGCCGAGGCCGTATCCGCCCAGTTGAACATCGACGCCCTCTTCAGCCCGGCCTCGCGTAATCTAACACGAGTCTCCCGGTTATGCCAGCAGTCTTCCACCGCTCGAAGCATCTCCCCGGAATCATCGGGCGAAAACGTCAAGGCCGCATCCCCCGCGACCTCGGGCAGCGACGTCCTGTTCGAGCAGACAACCGGCGTGCCGCACGCCATGGCCTCCAGCGGAGGCAAACCGAATCCCTCGTAGAACGACGGAAAAACGAATACCCGGGCCGCGTTGTATAATAACGCCAACTGCCCCTGATCCTCGACCAGGCGAAATTCGAGCAATTCCCTCCTCTTCGCCAGGGGAAGGAGGTTTCGTTCGAACAACAGCCTGTCGCTTGACGCTATTACAACCGGAATCCCCAGATTGTCGGCTATTTCCGCCAGCGCCCGGGGATTCTTATGAGCTTTCAGCGCTCCCACATAAAGGACGAAATCATCGGGAAGGCCATTATCCTTTCTGAATTCCATGACTTTTTCAGTTTCGATCCGGCAGAATATTTTTCTATCGACTCCGGGGAATATCACCGATATCTTGTTCGAGACGGCTGGAAAAAACGATAGTATATCTTTTTTCGAGTGCTCTGAATCAGTCAGAATCGCATCGCTCTTCCTGCAGGCGTGACCCGCGATAAATCGCGCATAAGTTCTCCCCGCTATTCCATACCTGACAGGCTGCCCGAGATGAATCAGATCGTGGATGGTGACAACCGACGGGCAGGGCAGGTGGAAAGGCAGCGTATAGTGAGGAGCGTAAAACAGATCGATGTTCAATTTCCGCAGGGGCTCCCGAAATGACATCAACTCCGAAAACGAATATTTACGATACCTGTGCTCTATAATCTCGCCGAATTCGCCGGAAGAGCCAAATACCCTGAGTTTTTCCGGGTCGCCGAAGAGGTAAAACCGCGCGGCCGCTCCCGATTCTCTCCAGCAGCTCAGGAGGTTTCGAAGATAAACCCCTATTCCGCCGTCGTCAATTTTTCGGCAGTCGATTCCTACGCGCATAATTGGCCCCGAACCGCCTATCCATCGATTATCTATCGAATTAACTCATCATATATTGCGATTATCTTATTCGTTGTCCGATCGATCTCGAATTCCCGGGCCTCCGCCAGGCAATTCTCCCTCATTCGATCACGCAATCCGCTGTCATCAACAAATATTCTCAATTTATTCTCGAGATCACCATCGATTGACGGATCGAACGTAAATCCTGTTTTGTCGCTTTCCACCATCTCCGATGCTCCCCCTCTCGAGGTCGCTATCACCGGTATTCCGGCGGAAAAGGATTCCGCCAGCACACGGGGGAAAGCGTCGTCGCAGAGCGAGGGTATCACGGTCACGTCGAAATTCCGGTAAATTTCATTCGGCGTTGCGCGGCCTTTGAAACCGATCGCCTCCGATTGATATCGCTCTATGAGATTTCGCTCGTAATCTTCCGTCATACCCTTCCCGAAGACGAGGAGCCTCGCATCCTTCAAATCGGCCCGCTTGAATGTGGCGAGAAGATATTCTATCCCTTTCGCCGGGGCCAGCATGCCCGCGTATCCGAAAGTAACGTATCTTCCGGCTTTTCGACTCCGCTCCGGGATCTTTTCCGCCGCGGAACTATAGATACGCCTCCTGATACGCGAGCCCGAGAAATATCCGGGCGTTATGTGCTTCGTTAAGATAAAATTGCTCACGCCGATTACGGCCGCCACCGAAGCTGAAAATCTCTTTCTGGAAATCGAATAAAACTTGCAGCGCAGGCATTGACTTTCACATCGCCTGTCGTTTCGGTACATCGCGGCATTGGGGCAAAGGAGATAGTGATCCCTGATGGTATGGACGATCGGGATTCCCCGCGACGCGACTGCCCTCCAGATCGAGACAGAGAACCCTGCGAGGTTATTGGTGTGAACCAGGTCCGGTTTCTCGATCTCCAGCACGCGCGATAATCTCGGGATGGCCGACAAATTATAAGAATCATACAGGTGCCAGAACGGTTTTTTATATCCCGGCTGATTCTTGGCGCTCTTTGCCCAATAGAGATTCGGAATCCTCAGGTAATAACACTTGATACCGTCTATTATGTCGGTCGAGTCCTTTTCGGCCGTGGATACCACGATCGGCTCGAAACCAGCAGATTTCAGCCCCCTCGCCATTATTTCCACCGATCGTTCCGCCCCGCCTAACTCGTTGGGACGATAAAGGGAGTTTATGATCAGGACCTTCATGCTACCTTTTCGTGACTGTAACCATTCTTATTTTCAATATCCCCTCTTCCCTCTCGAAGGTATCCATATTTTCCTGAAACTCGACTTTATATTCAGGCCCCGCGGATTCGACGATCTTGTTGCATCCGAATCGCGGCGTAATATCCGGGCGCTCGACATAGTAGTCGTCGAAAACCACTATCGTGTCCTTCGTCATTAATTTACGCACATTATTCCAATCCGATTCGATCGTCTCCACCGCGTGCCCTCCGTCGATAAAAACCAGTCCCGGACCGGGGTAACTATCCCTGTTTTCAATCAGCCCGGGCAGAGTCTCATTGGAAAATCCCCTGAACAATTCGATCCGCGCTCCGGTCGCGCTCAACTTGGCTTTCAGCGAATCGAGGGTGAGCGGACGTTTGGACATCTCTTTTCTCAAAATTTCGTCATCCATCTGCTCGAACAGATCGAAACCGAGATATGTTATTTCTTTCGCTCGATGATGAATACGGGCGGTGGAAATCATCTCCAGCGCGCGGCGGCCGTCGTAAACGCCTATTTCCATAATCGTCTTGATCCTGTTCGCACGAATAAGGTCGAACAGGAGGCAATATCGTCTGGTGGCGGACTTCGCGTATATAATTCTGGTTCTCAACAAATACGCGGCCCAGCTTGGAAATCCGGAAATCAGCATGGCATTATCGCTTGTCCATTACGCGGCGCTCCCATAGGTCAGATCGACGCATTTCTCCCATGTGAACCCCCTGGCGCGCTCTTGCGCCTTTCGTCCCAACTCGAACCTCAGACTTTCGTCTTCCGTCAGGGTTATGATCGCTCTCGCTATTCCTTCGATATCTCCCGGTTCCACTATCAGACCGGTATCGCCGTCAATCACTACTTCCGGCGCTCCGCCGATTCGTCCCGCGATTGACGGCAGTCGGGCCGCGGCCGCCTCGAGGTAAGCCAGGCCGAAGCCTTCGACCTTTCCCGGATGCGGCTGGCCGACCATGCAGAAAATATCGCAGGCGGCGTATAGCGAGGGCAGGTCTTCATGGTCGATACGGCCCGCGAATATCACGTTGAACCCGGACCGGTCAGCCAGATATCGAAGCTCGCCCGAATATTTATTATCGATTCCGGTCCCGGCTATTATATAAGATAATCTTTCCTTAATCTTTGCCGGCAGGGTTCGCATGGCCTCCAGCGCGGCTTTATGCCCTTTGCGTTCATCAAGTCGGGCGACTGTCAGAATAATCTTATTGCCATGAGGAATCGAATATTTCGAGCGAAAATCGCAATTGCCCCGCGGATTCGCGAAATGCTCAAAATCAACGCCGAGAGGTGTCATGATAACGGCATTCGGATCGATCCCCCTGTTATGTTCCAGCAGAAGCTTCATCGAGAAATCGCTTATGACGAATATCCTTGCTGGCGCCGAAAAGAATCGATCTTTGGCGAGAAATCTGATCTGCCTGGAGCTGGGGGCCATGAGAATATCGCTGCCGTAGTATGTGGCCGCGAACGGAATGCTTTTGAAACGATTCAAAAAGGCCAGAGCCATTATATGCGGCCAGTCGACCGCGTGAATCAGATCGTATCCTCCGCGGTGCGCCCATCGGTATGTTCTCCAAATCAAGGCTGGCAGTTTGCCGGCGGAATAAATCCCCTTCCCCGAACGCTTAATTTCGAATGAATAATTCTCCATTTCGGAATCATCCCTCTCAAAACCCCCTGAGGCGGCGACTGTTACATGGTGCCCGCGCTTTACGGCGGCGGAAGCCAGGGCCGCGCAATAGGTGGCGATTCCGCCGGAAACAGGAGGGAATTCGTATGTCAGCAGCAGAATCTTCATTACGTCAGCCAGGCCGCCCTCGTCTCATCCTGGAGATACCGTCCTTAACAAGCATCCTGTCGAAATCGTCGAAAAGCAGCCTGTAAAACAAATATCCCAGCGCCGCCACAAATACAGTAAAACCCGCCATTCTCAGCCGGAGATCCGGTACCAGCGCCAGAGCATAGGCGAGGGCTTGAGTAATGATCAGCCAGACATAGACCACGGCGTAATTTACTCTGTGGTCGGCCCTCCTGGCAACCGCTCTGTAAAGAACAGCGAATAAACCGAGTTCGAGCACGAGACGAACCAGCCACAACGCGGCCGTGCCGACAATTCCGAAATTCTTGGTCACATAAATTACCGCGCCGGCGTAAACAGGCAGTTCCAGCAGGAACATTTTGGCAGGCAGGTCCGCTCGTCCCATGGCCTGGACCGCGTTGAAAGGAACCCTGGCCGCCGACGAGAACAGCACCCCGGCCGCCAGCAGCTGCAGCACTGGCGCGCTTTCCGACATGAAATCGGGCCCCAGCCAGAGACCGACCAGTGGAAAGGCGAAGGCTATTATAAACGCCGTTACCGGCGCGACCGTAACGATAATATAATTCAACGATCTCTTATGCAGGCTGTCCAGTCGATCCTCCTGAGCGGCGGAGAACGCGCTGAAAGCCGGAAACACCACACCCATTATTCCTATCGGTATGATAAAGAGCTTGGTTACCACGTCGAATGGGGTGGCATAGTAAGCGACCGCGTTCAGCGTGATCAGCGACCCGATGAAAAACCTGTCCATGCTGCCCAGCAAAGGCCCCACAATATTACAGACAGTAAGCCATCCCCCGTATGATAACAGACTTCCGAAATAATCTCTATCCATCCGTCCCTCGCCTCCGAGGGCCGCAATGCCCTTATAACAATAGTGAATCTGCAGCAGCAGCACAACCACCCGGCTCAACGCCAGAGTCCCCACGATGGGGATCAAATTATTCGCGAAGGGCAATATCGCCACGGGGATAAGGAACGTGGCCACGCTGGCCGGTATCCTTATGGCGTTTATGATTCCGAAACGCTGCTGCGACTCCAGCACCCCGCGCGATCCGGCGATGAGCAGGGCGACGGGCATGGAAAGCGAAAGCAGGTAAAATGACACCGCCGCTTCGCTTTGCAGCCATTCCGGAATATTTAGCATATCGCCGACAAGCCAAGGGGTAATTACGGCAAGCACCGCGCCCATGATAATGCCGAAAGCCAGGAGCATCAGCATTGACGCTTTCACCAGTCCCATTATTTTTTTCTGGAGACCGCGGGCGTAATATTCCGCCACGAACTTGGTGGTTGCCCGCCCTATTCCCATATCGAACAGGCTGAAATATCCCACGGCGATCCAGGCCATGGTCAACACGCCGAACCGCTCCTTGCCCATACCGTCGATCAAAAGCGGTATGGCGATTACCGCCACCAATAGCGGGGAGACATGCCCCAGAAGATTATATATTGTATTTTTCGCCAGAAGTTTGCCCGTGTATTGAATCTCCTCCGGCTTTCGATTTTTATCGTTCTCTTTCATATTATGTTCGATGCCATCAGAGCCGGAGATTATTCGGGCGAAAAGGCGGCATTATAGATCGGGCCGGGCGGCTATATCGAACGGTTATTAATGAGCTTCGCGCCGCTTGATTTCGAGTTCGCCTTCCACGCGATCATATCCCGAAAAGCCTCGATTCCGCCAGTTCGATTATTATATGCCCGATTGTTATATGCGCCTCCTGTATCCGCTGCGTATTTTTGGACGGTACAACCAGCGCGATATCGCGTGGCGCGGGCATT
>CAZDAH010000108.1:9576-9869 GCA_964503405.1 uncultured Ignavibacteria bacterium | reverse complement strand
TTGCATCAGCACCGACGGCGTTTTCCTGTGGGGCGCCGACGGTTTGACTGTCTCCGATAACGCCGGATTCGAGCCGGACCCCAAGGTCTGCGTCACCACCGACGGCAACGTGGTTTTTGCCTGGGCAGAAGATAATGTCGTGCACCTGCGTAAGGTCGATATGGCTGGCATTGACCTGTGGGACCCGGCGACTATTACGTTGACCTCCACTTATGGACTGGCCGCACCCTACGTCGCCCCGGCGGACAACGACGGAGTTATCGTGCAGGTTTATCTGTCATCCGGCCAGAACT
>CAZDAH010000108.1:4003-9566 GCA_964503405.1 uncultured Ignavibacteria bacterium | reverse complement strand
TTACGCGCATAAATTCGACGTTTCCGGCAACGCGCTCTGGGGCAGCGAGGGCGTGGCGGTGAATACGGCCGGGGGAATCGCCCTGTGGATGGATTCGGGAATCGCCTCCGACGAAGCGGGAGGCGCGTTCTGCTTCTGGTACGACACGCGCAACATGATTCACCACGCTTATGTTCAGCATGTCACTTCGGCTGGTATCGCCGAGTGGACCGCGAACGGCGTGCAGCTGTCGCTGTCCGGGGCGGAGCTGCAGATGAACCCGACGCTGACATACAACTCGCTGACTTCTGAGGTATTGGTATTCTATCTGATAACCAATTTGGACCAGACCACATGGGGGATGCAGGGCCAGAAGCTCAACGTCAACGGCGAACTGCAATGGGGCAACAACGGGGTTACTTTCGCGCCCTTGTCGGGGCAGGCGGTTATGGGCATCAACGCCGCCTATCAGGACGACGGGGCGATCGTTGTTTACCAGCAATCGGTCGACGCAGTCAACAACCTCGTTTACGCGATCAAGGTCGATTTTGACGGCAACTCGGTATGGGATACGTCGCCAGCGGTGATGTCGTTGGTGATGAGCGAGAAGCTGCATATGGACGTGGCCGACAATGGAGTCGGTCAGGTTATCGCGGTCTGGGGCGACAGACGCAGCGATATGGGCGATATATATTTGCAGAATATCAATCCCGACGGCAGCCTCGGGCCTTTTGGAGGCGGCGGCTGCGACTATGTCATCGGCGATTACAACGGCAACGATATCTTCAACGTGGCCGATATAATCGCTGCGTTTTCGAGATTGCAGACCGGCTCTCCCGACCCGTCCCTGCTGTGCGAGTGTCCTCCGGGCAGCGGTGATTTCTGGGCGGTAGCCATGGATCTCAATAACACATGCGCTTTTAATATCGCCGACGTGATAGCCGGATTTTCACAGCTGCAGACGGGCGCGCCGGAGCTGCTGCCCTGCGAGCTTTGCCCGCCGCTGTAAGAGCATGACAACAATACGTCAGGATGAGGCAACCGCTCCATCCTGACGCATAATATATCTTGTCACTTATACCGCACCCCATGCTCCAGCCAGAATTTGAGCAAAGTCACCGCCTCGCCCCAGCCGCAGGCGCATTCGAGGATCATAGCCCGTGCTTTCGGGGTATCCGGGTAGCCCGATTCGGTCAACGTCACTACGGTCCCGCTGTCTCTGGCTTCGAGATGAAATCGCACGGTGGTGGGGTTATCTTTCCCGACGGGGTACCATTCGAACGCGAACTCGGTCGGACGTTCGGCCGTGAGCACCTTGCATTCGGCGCTGGACTCGTAGTGATCCGGCCCCCAGTCTTTCCAGCGAAAAACCATCTTTCCGCCCGGAACGGGATCGATCTCGGTGGCGTGGGTGAAGAAAGCGTTCCAGCCGTCGCCGGAGGTTATGGTATCATAGATTTTCTCAGCCGGTACCGCGACAAAAGTGCGCTGCTTGATCTCCTGGCCGAATGGTTTTGGCATCGCATCTTACCTTTGGCTTAGGCTATAGTTCCGGGGTCTCTTCGAAACCCCGGCTACAATTATCCCAGCGTGACATCAAGGTAGAGCATGACCACCACTCCGAGCATGGTGCCGATGGTGGCCAGCCGCTCGAACCCCGGACGATGAGTCTCGGGGACTATCTCGTCGCTGATAACATAGAGCATGGCCCCCGCGGCGAAACCCATAGCGTATGGCAGAATCGGCGCAGCCACCGTCACCGCCCAGGCGCCGAAAAGGGCGAGCGGGATCTCCACCAGGCCCGCTCTCACACCCACGAAACTGGCGTAGAAATAGGTTCCCATTCCCACGCTCAGCGCGGCCACGGCCACCGCCAATCCCTCGGGGATATTCTGGATTCCGATGGCCATCATCAGTTTCAAAGCGTTGGGTATGTCACCCGATCCGAATCCTACTCCAACTGCAAGACCCTCCGGCGCGTTATGGAGTGTTATGGCAATAATAAACAGCCAGACTCCGCGAATTTTCTTTGTCTGGGGCCCCTCCGGGCCGGTTATGGGATGAAGATGCGGAGTGAGATGGTCAGCCAGATCGAGGAATATTGCTCCAAGCGCCATCCCAATAATCACGGGCCATACTCCTCCATATTCGATACCCGGCAATATCAGGCTGGTGAAACTGGCCGTCAGCATTACGCCCGCGGCGAAACCGAGGGCGGCGTTGAGGATTCGTTCCGACGGATTTCGCCAGACCAGTACGACAAGGGCGCCGATGGTATTAAATGCCGCGATGATCAGTCCGCCTGCTAAGCCCTGCCATATCGGGTTGGATCCGGCCAGGGCGACAAAAGTTCTCTCTATCCAACTATTTTCCAAGTTACCCCCGTGGGCATCAAAAGAGCCTTATCTTTTTCCATTATCGATTATGATTATCATAATCATTATCAACTATACTTGTTGGTCTGTTGCCTGTCAACTTATTTTCTGCTTTGAATTATCGCCCTGGGGCCGCCATAGATACCCATATCCGAATTCGAGCCGTCAGGATCCGATAGCAGTGGGTTGCCCTTGTCGATCAACGGCGATTCTGCTTTCAGTCTGAAGCTGTCGGTATCGATAAATGCAGGGTCGATATTAGTATTGCCGTTTCTATCCGAGTAATCGGGCATATCTCCGTATTCCCCCGCGGCGTTGTTCCAGACGTTATTATAGGAAATATCGAAGTTGAAAAGATTCCCGTAATTCCAGATTCCCACACAGGGGCAAACCCAATGTTCCCGCCAGCCGTTTTCAACTACAATATTATTGGAGAACCGCCCGGTGCACTCGTCGGACCAGATTGCCATGCCGCAGTTGCCATTATGATAAACCACGTTATTCGTGGCGTCCATGTACGACGTCCCGGTGGCGATGATTCCCCAGCCGAGGTTATCGAATACGACGTTGTTCGAGCAGACCACCCTGGTATCTCCGAACGAACCTATCCCCTTCCAGTAGTTGGATATTCGATTGCGAACCACAACGGCAGCCGCATCCCAGGTTATGCCGATCCCGGCGCCTCTGCCTCCGTTGATCTCATTATCGGCGATGTAGGCCGTGGCGCCCCGGTATAAGGCCACGCCGTCCCAGGTGTTATTCATTATGATATTTTCGACAATAAACAACTCCGATCCTTCGCGGCCCATCACCCCGCCGATCCCCACAGCCACCGAATCAGGGCGATCGGTGTTGTCCGCGATCAGGCACTGACTAATTGTCACTCTCCCCCATTTAACCACGACCGCGGCGTCGGTAGCGGCGCCATCGAGATCGCGCGCTCCTCCCGTAATTTTCAGATTGGAGATCTCCGAATCGTAGCTTCTCAGGAAGAGGACACCGTAGCCGGCGTTGGTGACCAGGACGGTGGAGTCTCTCCCCGATCCGATGATGGTCAGTCCTTTATTTTCTATTAGGAAGCCCCGGCTGGCCTGTACGTCGGTAATGTGTTCCTGGCAGTTACCGCAAAGTTTTTCTCTGAAAGAGAATCTCTGCGAAACATATTGCCCCGGAGAAATCAGCAGGGTATCGCCGTCGCCGGCCCCATCGATAGCGGTCTGCAAATCACGATAGGGATTCTCCATCGAGCCCGCCCCCCGGATACCCTCTTCTCTGTCATCCACATGGATAATAGCGGTCATGGCGCGCTCCGCGTTCAAGGCGACAAGCGCCGCAAGCAGATAAACGCCTCTCATGCCCATTCATTAAGAGGCGCGCGTCGTTAAGTCAAGTCAAAAGAGTATAGAGAGATGCGCCAGCGGTATCGAGATGGCTGTTTTCGTTTCGAGGCGGTCATTCGACCGCTCATAGGAGTCTGTCGCCGATCTATCTCCCTTGATAAGATTCGGCATGACTGAATCAATATGCATGGCGTACAGCAGATCCATTCGACAAACGGATAAGGGAAATCCCTGAATCGAGTGAGGACAAAAAGGCCGGACAAATGGGATAACTGGCGTACTAATTGAAATGATCATGACCGCGCGGTTCCAAACGAGCCATGACACTATCGGCGCGCCGTAGAGACAAGGAGCATTCCTCAACTATCCTGCCAATAGGGTACAAAGCGCAATTGTCCGATTGAAGTCTTGAACGAAGTTGCTCCGATTTCTTCTCCGGCACCGTTCCCAACAGGATATAATCCTCCCCGCCGTGAAGCACGAAATCCTCCGCTTTGAGATTATAAAGTGCGCAGTAATCAGCAAGCTCGTCCGCGATCGGCAGCTTTGCCATTTCCATAACCGCGCCGACATTCGATTGCTTGCAAATATGCCACAGGTCCGCGGCCAGGCCGTCGGAGACGTCTATGAGCGAATTGGCCAGCTTCGACGCGGCAAGCAGTCTTCCTTCCTTAACCTGGGGGCTCGGGTCAAAATGGGCTTTGAGGAATATATCTCGATGGACAAAATCCCTTCCTTGCCGCAGCAGATCGAGTCCCGCGGACGAAAGGCCCGGTATTCCCGTGATGAATATGATATCGCCCGCTTTGGCGCCGTTTCGATACAGAATCTCGCCTTCATCGATTTCGCCCGTGAGAGCGATATTTATTATCAGTCGATCCGGAGATTTGACAGTATCCCCTCCCAGGAGATTGAATTCGTATTCAGTGGCGATAGTCTTCAAGCCGGCATATATTTTATCGAGGAATTCAATTTCAATATCGCCCGGAATTCCGATTGAAATAAAGGCCTCTCTCGGCCTCCCGCCCATGGCGGCGATATCGGATATGCTCACCGCCAGCGATTTTCGTCCGAGAAGAATCGGAGGGATCTCATCGCGGCGGAAATGAATGTCCTCGATCAGCATGTCGGTTGTCAGGAGGATGGCGCGGTTAGCGGACGCCCGGAAGACGGCGCAATCGTCGCCGATACCGGCCAGCACGCCTTCTTCGCGGTTGATGCATCGACTTTTAATTCGGTCGATAAATTCGAATTCGCCAAGATCGTTGATGAACATTCAATAGCCCTTATCACAAAACAGGCCAATATATCCTGACATGCCGCCTCCAAAACAGAATACCGCCGGAGGCAATCTCCAGCGGTATCCAGCGCGCTGAACCATCTTATTTAGCCGATTCGAATGGCTTTACGAATACCCGCTCAAAACTACTCTTGTCGATCCCGTAAACCGCCGCGCGACCTTCGACCACAAGATATCGATCCTCTTCCTCGTTTACAGGGTCGCTGAATTCGATCCTCACCCGGCGGCCGAGACTATCAGCGACAGCGAGGCTGTATTTCGGCTTATCGAGGCCGAATTTGGCCCGGCTGGCCGGATCCGTAACCGCTTTGGCTCTCAGGCCACTGACGGTCGACCAAAGCGCGCGGATCTTGCTTTCCTCGAGCTTTGTCCCTCTTTCGGGAGAAACCTGTGTCCAAGCTCTTGCGGGAGGAGTCAGAGTATCTTCCGACGGCACTTCCAGGTTGGCGAAGGCAAAGGTTTGTTTATCATTGATAATCTCGAGAGACTGTATTTCATCTCGCTCGATATCGCAGAGTTTGAGCTCGACCCAGCGGTCGGTGGGCAGCTTTTTCTCCGGCGGGGCGTTC
>CAZDAH010000108.1:2542-3993 GCA_964503405.1 uncultured Ignavibacteria bacterium | reverse complement strand
AAGTTCTCGTTGGCCAGGTAGGTTACCGGCGATCCCGCCAGCCTTACAAAACACTCGCGTCCGCTTCCCCCTTTGCCAACATAGAGATGAACCAGTTTGTTGTCGTCTGAATCGAATAGTTCAATTTGCAGGGCCCTCTCGTCGGTGATTTCGAATTCGGGAAAAAGATCGGCCGATTCGCCCCTGACCGAACCGCTGATATTTTTGAGATCATCGATCAATTTCTGTACATCGGATTCCCTGGCGGGTGCGCTGAACTCACTGGCCAGCAGCCAACCGTCATCCCCCTTGACGAAATAGAGTCCGGAATCAGGGTAATCCTGCTTGAATACGTTGAGTTTATTCACTGAGCCGCCATCGAAGGAGAGACTCAGCTCGTTTAGGGACTCCGGCGAGTCCGTGGCCTTATCGAAACTTCTCTGGGCGTAAGAGATAATCAGCAGAGTCATAAATAAGCCGGCCAGGACATAAATCATTCTCTTGTTCATCTCGCGCCTCCAGAGGCCTGCTCGATTAACCGCCTGTATTCCTGTCTCCTGTCGCGCCGCATGAGCATTCTGATGATGCCATAAGTGATGATAATCGCCGGAGCGAGGAGGATCGTGAATAACCTCCACAGGCTCTTGGCCAGCGGCGAGGTTTCGTCAAGGAAACGAACCTGAATCGACTTGCTTCTGATGTGAAGAAGATCTTCGCTTAAAGTGAAACCTTCCACCGCCTTTAAGAGCAGGTCCTCGTGCGACGGCCATTGCCCGCGATACCTGCTCTCCGGGATAAATTGATCGGTGAATATCTCGCTCGATCCGATAATCATCAATTTCGATGGGGCGGGATTCGCCGGCTGACCGCCGGAAGCCTGTTCAATTGTGTCAGCGAGATCAGGCCATGCCGGAGGAGACTGGCCCCGGTAAGGATCGGGGAACTGCCCGGTGAGCATCACCGCTAGAGGCCGCGATCTTGTTTCATCCGCGGACGACGGATTGGCGTTTGCCCTGGTCAACGGTATCCCGGTATAATCCATTTCCCACGAATTGTCGCTTGAGCTGATCAGGGTAGTGATGTCCAGCCCCAATTCGTCGATCTTGTTTTTGTCTATTTCGAGGCTCGATCCCCAGAGATAAACCATCGGCCCCAGATTGGCGGTGAACGCGAGGTCCTGGTTCATGTTATCCGGCGACACTTTCACCTGTACCGGCGACTGGACATCCATAGATACAGGCAAAGTCAGAAAACCGCCGATGGTCGGCCCCTGGGTCTGGATACTGATGATCTGATTCTGCCTGTCCATGAGCATTTTATCGCTGATCGCAATCCCGTACTCGCCGAGCAATTCGTCGATACCAGTATCGCTTTTCGAGGGCATGATCATAACGTCGCCGCGCCCGCCCGGGTTGTATTCGTATTTGAATTCCTGGGCAGCCAGAATCACGTTCACGCCGGAGTACAGGGCC
>CAZDAH010000108.1:0-2532 GCA_964503405.1 uncultured Ignavibacteria bacterium | reverse complement strand
ACAATTCCATCCGTGAAACGCTGTAACCCAGCTGTCTTAGGGGTTCAGTCATATTTATATATCTATCCTGCTTTTCAGGCATCCGTTGACCCTGTTGACGCATGAATTCCATCATTCTCGGATCGTTATAACGCGGATCGATCGGTTCGTAGGGGGCGACCACCGCCACAGTCGGAGTTTCGGTCTGATCGAGCCTGAAAATCCTCGACCAGATATCGTATTCCAGGGTGGGCAGGCTGCCCGGCAGCACTTGCGGAATGATCTCGTCGGGCTCATCCAGATAGGAAATGGTCAGGGTGGAAAAAACTTTCTTGATTCCCACCGCGTCCCTCTCGGTAGTTCGCAAAGTGAAAGGCGTAATTCCCTTCTGGGCCAGCTGGCTCTGCAGCGACGAGTCCGCGGTCGGATCGATGACCTCATATTTGATTTTTTCGGATATGTTGGAGAATTCAGCAAGCTTGTCGGAAATGTTTCTCTGAATATCTTTCATCCCCGGCGGCATCTCCTCCTCCGGGGTGACATAGTATCGAATGGCGACTTTGGCCTTGAGGTCTTTGAGGATATTCCTGGCGGAATCGCTGATGGTGTAAATTTTTCCTTCCGTCGTATCGAATCGTCCAAGGGGAAGCCGAAAAACCACGATATTGAATATCGCCGTGACCGCGATCAGTATCACCGCCGCCGCCGAGAAGGTGAGATCGGCGTTGCGACGCATCCTTTGCTCGACCGTGAGAGAATTCAGAAGCAAAAGGGCAAAAGTGAAAGACAGGAAATAGAGAATGTCGTTTAGCGTGACTATTCCCTTATACATATTCTCAAAATGACCCAGGGAACCTACTGAACGCTGCAGGAAAGTACCCATCCCGCCGATCCAGGAATCGAGCTGCGCGGCTACCGGCAGCCAGCCGAGGAAATGCAGAGCCATGCAGCCGAGAACCGCCATCACCCACGACGTTATCTGGTCTTTGAACAACCCGGAGAAGAATTGCCCGATCGCGGTATACATGCCGCCCATAAGCAGCAGCCCGAGATAACCGCCGATTATCGGTCCTGTATCCGGTTCGCCCAGGAACGCTATCGCAATCGGGATGGGGAGGGTTCCCAGAAGATAGAGAACATAAAATCCGAGGCCGGCGGCGAATTTCCCGGCCACCAACTCATGCGGTTTCATGGGCAACGATTGCAACAGGGCGATCGAACCCGTCTTCTGCTCCTCGGCCCACAGCCTCATCGAGATGGCCGGCAAGAAGAAGAGCATCAGCCAGGAATTAATGGCGAAGAAATCGCGCATTTCCGCCAGGCCGGCCGCGAAAAAGAAGAAAAACATGTAAAGGCCGGAACAGACGGCCAGTATGGCCACGATGAAGATGTAGGCGATGGGTGAGTTGAAATAGGAATAATATTCGCGTTTGAAAATAGTCGCAATGTTCTTCATTCCGCGTACCCTCCGGATTCACCGCCGGCGGCCTTATCCCGCGCGCCGTATTTCACATGATACCGGAAAGCGTCCTCCAGGGAGCCTTTTTCCGGCGTAAATTCTCTCACAGCCCAGCCGTTTTTCTGAATTTCCGAGCTTAAGGCCGACCATAAATCCCGGCCGCTTTCCGACTCTATCGACGCGGAGGCGAAGCCTCCTTTATCCACAACGTTGAATTCGAATGCGTTGACGCTTCGTAACGCGTTCAGCGCCGCGGTCAGATCGGATCGAGATGCGGCGACTTCGAGGGTGAATCGCCGTTTTTTTGTCACGCTGACCAGTAGCTCGTCGATGGTGCCGTCAGCAACGATGGAACCCTCGTTGATAATAACCACCCGGTCCGATATCGCTTCCACTTCCTGGAGGATATGTGTGGAGAAAATGACCGTCTTGTCGTGAGCCAGCGATTTGATCAGATCCCTGATCCCGATGATTTGAATGGGGTCCAATCCCGACGTCGGCTCGTCGAGAATCAAAATCTCGGGATCGTGAATCAAAGCCTGCCCCAAACCTACTCTCTGGGCGTAACCTCTGGATAGCGCACCCACGGTGGTCCGGTAAACATCGCGCAGACCGCACACGTTAACGGTGTAGTCGATACGTTTCTTCAGCGTGGCCCCAGTGAGCCCGCGTGCCCGGCCGACAAAATCGATATACTCCGCGACCTCCATCTCGGGATAGAGAGGCGGGTTCTCGGGCAGATATCCGACCCTCCTGCGGACCTGTATGGGATCTTTGAGCAAGTCGAATCCTGCCACAACACCGTTGCCCGACGTCGGCACTATCTGAGTCGTGAGTATTTTCATGGTGGTGGTTTTGCCCGCGCCGTTGGGACCTAAAAGCCCGAGCACTTCTCCCCGGACCGCTTTGAACGAGGCGTTCCGAAGGGCAACCACCTGGCCGTAATTCATACTTAAGCCGATGGCTTCAACCATGCCGTTTTCCTTTTTTTGAATAGTTCATCGAATCTCATTGCCCGCTTAAAGCCCGTTGTCAGAAAAATTTATACTTCCGACAAATCTCCAAGTTCGTAAAAATAGCAGTTTTTTCCCTAC
>CAZDAH010000107.1:5480-10050 GCA_964503405.1 uncultured Ignavibacteria bacterium | reverse complement strand
GCCCTCACTCGATCACCTTCACCCGGATTCTCCGGTAGCGGACGAAGAGCTTCGTCAGGTCCACTCCGCCGGGATAGCCGCCGCCGTCCTCGTCCCACAAAGAGATGCCCACGGGATCGTGGCTGCCGTCGGGCCATGGGTAGAAGGGATCGCCCTCAGTGAGTACATGTACCCACAATGTCTCAACTTCCACCGGCGAGCTGGCCACGAACTGATTGGCCATGACGTTCTCATAGGCGAAGTAGTAGTAGGCGTTCACGAGCGCGCCATCGTCGTAGAACAGGGTCGTGCACGGCCTGAGACCGGGGATATTCCACCACAGCGGAACTACTCCGTCCTGGTCGTTCTGCCCGCGCAGGTTGACCGGCGGGAGGTTTCCGACCGAAGCGAACACCTGGCCCGAATGGGCGGATTCCATCTGAGGCGAGCCGTCGTCGACAGCGGTGACCGCAATGGCGTACGTACCGTCTTCGCCCACGGGAACGACTATCGTATAGCTCATATCAGTCGAGGAACCGTCGTATTCGAAGCTGCCTCCGGGAACAAGTTTCTTGTAAATATTGAAGTGATCGAGGTCGCCCATGGCGTCGTCGAACGTCCAGGTGAGGTTGACGTTGCGATCGTCAACCACGGCTTCGAGGTTCTCCGGAGGAAGCGGAGGATGATTCTGCCCGTGTCCCAGGGCCACGTTGGAGGGATCGGATTCCTCCGGACCGGCGTAAATGGCGGTCACGAAGTAGTAATAATCGACTCCATTGGGCAGGGGAGCGTCGGTGTATTCTCTCTGATCTCCTGGCAGTTGGACGATTTCATTGAACGGTCCTGAGGGGTTATCGCTTTTGTAGACTTTGTAGTTATCGGGAATGACTTCGGCTCCGCCCAGAGCGTAATTCATGGCGTTGTGAACCAGCATGATCATATCGCCCGTGAACTGCCGCGAATCGCCGATGTAGCCGTTGATGCCAACGACGTTGACCTCGGGGCTGTAAGCGACAAAAGGCGTGCCGTCATCCCACGAAGCGACCCATTCGCCGTCATTGACAATCGACACACTGGACATATACATATCGCCGATTCCGCCGATTCCGTCCATTATAGGATGGCCGTCATCGAAATCCCCGAGGTTACGAGGTGTATATTGAATGTTTCCTGGGGAGAATGGCATGTATTCATCGGCCATCCTTCCTTGAAGGAACCAATTCGGCGCTCCAAACGAGAATTGGCAAAGGACCACAGCTCCGCCCCCGTCTACATAGTCCGCCAGGACGTCGCCCAAACCGGTCGGGTCGCTGAATGGGTAATTCGACCAGACAACGGCGATATCGTATTGCCCGAGTTCGTCGAGCGATGGTGTGCCGTTTCTGGGGTCGAAGTAGTCGACAATATCGACGTCGTCGAACGCCTGCAGTTCGCCTATGAACAGGCCGGCTTCGTCGGCGGCTATGACCAGGACGTTCATGTTGGGCAAGAGCGGCCGTCTGCCGGGATGACGCCATTCGAGATCGACCCTGAATTCAAGGTCGGTTGTGGCTGTCAGCTGACGGGGCGGGATGGCCCCGATGGGAACGTCGACGCTGTTGGAATAGCCGCTCGACTGCATTCCTTCGGCGTCAACCGAGGCGACCTTGTATCTGTATATGCCGTCGACATCTAATATCTCGCTGAAAGTATTCATAGGATGATCCACGGTTCCGACCAGGTTGAAATCGGAGCCGCCGTAATCGCGTCTGAAGACCCGATATTGAGCAATATCGTAGTCTTCAGCCAGGTTCCAGGACAGGTAAACCGTATCGGCCAGCGATGATCCGACAAGGCTGTCGGGAGCCGTCGGCGGATGGTTAACGGCCATACCGGTGGCCTGGTTTGACGGGCCTACTTCGACGAACTGTCCCTCGCCGATATCATAAACTGCCGAGGCCTGGTAGTAGTAAAGCACTCCGTTTATGATGGGCCCGTAAGGGTCGTCGCCCCAGTCATCGTAATGAGTGACCTCTATCAACTCGCTGTTGATCATCAGATCCCTGTCGAAAGGAGCTGATTCCGTATCGCGATAGAGGTTGTATCCTGCCAGAACCTGAGTGTCGGATCCGGCCGGAGGATTGACCCGGGAGACGTTGGGATAGTAAGATGTCCTGTCAATTGTGACTCTCGAATCGGAAGCGGGACCCGGCAATGGGACGCTCGAGAGCCCTTCGGTTCCTTCGGGATCCATAAAGACGGGAGTATTGCTCGGCAATTGACCGGCAGGTTGGGCATCGTAACCCATCCAGAACAATCTTCCGCCGCCGAAGACTTTGGCGCGGATCATGTGATCGCCGGTGTAGATATCCTGCTGACCCCAAATTCCGAATTCGCGGGCCCACTTATTGGCGGGGTAATCGGTAAAGAGGTCAAGACCCATACCTTCCTCGCCGCCGCCCGCAAGGTTGTTCATGGCTACCCAGAAGTTACCCGAGGAGACCAGGATTTCATTAACGTCGACTCTGACCCAGTCGCCAAGTTCCCCGGTCAGCTCAGTATAGAAGACAGGATCGTTTTCGGGCATGCCGGAACCGTTATCGAGGTAAATCGAAACACCTATCGGATCGGGGTTGCCATCGGGCCAGGGCCAGAAGGGATCGCCTTCGGTCAGGACGTGAATCAGGACGGAGTCAATCGTAACCGGATGGCTCTGAGGCTCGAACATGGTGGCCATGAGGTTATCGTAAGCGAAATAGTAATAACCGTTCATGAGCGCGCCATCGTCGTAGGACATCTCCTGCGACTCGATCGTGCCGGGAGGCAGCCAGGAAACGGGAATGTGACCGTCGAGGCCGGATTGCGCCGCCAGGTAGGTCGGCGGGCCTTCTGTTCCGGTCAACTGAACAAGGTAACTGTCATCGTAATCATTGAAATAGAAATCGAACGAGCCGTCGATTTCTGGCGTGTAGCTCAGGTCCGCGCCGCCAACGCCGCCGGAACCATAACTGGCGATGCCGGAGTGCATGACATGAAACCTGAACGTGTAGGTCGTGCCGCCGACAAGAGCGGTGGCCGCGCCCCACTTGTTCGGATTATTGTCGACACCCTGCATCAAGTCGAGCGAGAGACCATTATCGCCCTCGACCGAAATGATCCAGTTGTTGTCGGAGCCGGACGGATTCACCACGAGCGTGGGCACAACAGGAGGAACCAGCGTAGGAATATCGAAATCGGCGCCGTCGTCGAGACGAGCCGCCTCGGCGGCGTAGTTTTCGCTGTAAATTGCCCAGCTGTAGGTATTTTCCGTATCGCGGGCCAGCATGACCTGGCCGGTGAAAACGCCGTCATCGTTATCGTCGGTAATTGCGATAAAATCGCCCGACCAGGCCGGATCGTAGAAGCCGTCGTTGTCCCAGCTTCCTTTGATGTAAAACGACCTGTAGGAAACGTCTTCGGGATTGGCGAATGAGGCGCTCAGGCTGACGGTGACTTTGCCTTCGAGAGCGTAATCTACGAATGTAGTCTCATTCTCAGTGAGCATCACCTGATCGAAAACGGGCAGGTGATCGGCTGCCGCGACCCTGATATCCCAAAGGGTATCGGCCGGAGCGAACAGCCGATAATAACCGGCGCCATTGGTATTGGCGCTCCATTGACGATCAATAATGCTGACCGTGGCACCCTGAATCGGATCTCCGCTGCCCAGATCGGTAACGAAACCGGCCAGCGTGCCCCAGCCTTCGAGAAAAGCCAGCGCGCGGATGACACACTCATAGGCGTCAACCATGCCCATCCCGTAAGTGTTGTCTTCCCCTGGGACTACATCCGCGGGAACTTCGAAGGCGGTCTCCAGCATGATCTCGCGAACCTGCTCGGAGGTCAGATTGGGGTTGGCCTCGCGCATAAGGGCGACAACGCCGGCGACGTGCGGAGTGGCCATGGAGGTGCCGCTCCAGCCGCCGGCGTAACCGCCTCCGGGGATCGAACTGCGAACGTTCACCCCGGGAGCGGAGACTTCGGGTTTGAATGTGGGATCGCCGGAAGGGGTACAATTCGACGGTCCCCTCGAGGAGAATCCAGCAATGGGGAAATTGTTGTTATTGCCGTCGAGGGCTCCGATCGAGAAGCTGGTGATTTCGGTGGTAGCCCTGTCGGCGGGCCGTCTCAGGGAATTCGGGCCGGGCCCTTCGTTGCCAGCGGCGAAAACGACCACTATACCAGCCGCCTCGCAGCCGTCGAGAACTGCCCAGAAGGTTTGATCGCAGGGAGGATAACCATGACCCGTAACCAGTCCCCAGGAGTTGGAGTTGACATCAGGGACGTCCCAAACGGTTCCGGGATTTCCGTCGGGATCGACTACCCATTCAAATGACGCGAGCGCGTCCTGCACAGTGCGCGGAATCGACTGCCTGTCGATAACGCCGCAGGAGATCCACTCGGCTCCGAAGGCCACACCGATAGTATCGCCGGTGCTTTGTCCGAGGCCGCAGATCGTGCCCATGGTATGGGTACCGTGCTGCCCGGAGTCAAAGGGAAAATCGGTTTGGGTCAATGGATCGAACCAGGCCCATTCCGGGTTATTCTCGTAACGGGAATCGTAACCTCTCCA
>CAZDAH010000107.1:0-5470 GCA_964503405.1 uncultured Ignavibacteria bacterium | reverse complement strand
CCAGCGGGCGTTCAAGGCAGGATGGTTACCGTCGACGCCCGTGTCGAGATGGCTGACCAAACGTCCTGCGCCGGTATATCCCATAGCCCAGACCTCGTCGGCCCGTATGGCCCGCAGACCGTTTTCGACACCGGCAATCGAGGGAATCTCGTCGCCTTTGCTGACAGGTTCGATATTCTCCAATTCATAATCGGGGTAGATACCCTCGACATCGCCTCTGGCCACGAGAATATCCAGGGCTTCCCTGGTGCAGGTAACCAGCACGATATTGCTTATCCAGAGGCCCCGATATTTCGCCACCATGCCCTGTGAAGCGAGGTCTTCCAGCTGGGCCAGGATTTCGGGCTGGGAGTTTGTGGCCATTTCCTGAAGAGCCAGCACGACAGCTTCATGCCATTCGCGCCTGTCGGCGTGACGGGCGTAAAGCTCCTGCTTCAGCGTCTCCAGGTCGACCTGGTCAACCATCGATATGACAGCGCCGATCATTTCATCTTGCTGATGGTCCGCCAGGTAAAGCTCGAAATCGGAGCTGTACTCACCGGCGTAAGCAGCAGACGCCAAGACAAGCGCGGCCAGACCGACAATCAAGATCTTCAGCGATCTTTTCATGCTCTTACTCCATTGAAAGATTTTTGAGGAATCAGGAATTGTTGGCTTTCTGCAAGAACTATGACCTCCTTTATCAAATGGCGCTCAAGCGATAACCCGCACCCGAAAAACCAACTCAATACATCGGCTATCGTGAGCAAGTTCCTTTTGAGTATTGAAGTTAAGACTCCTAATTCATATTTACTACCACAGATAATATAAAGATTACTTTACTCTTGTCAAGGGCATAATCGAGCCGGAAAAATAGTTTTTTTTCGCGTAATGGATAAATGTCAACGCCATGAGTCATAACAGGATAGAATTGATCACGAATCGAATCAAGTCGAAGGCAGAATTAGTCTTTCAAACTCAGCCGCGGCAAAACGATCGGTCATTCCGGCGATATAATCGGAAACTACCAATTCGAGGGCGTATTTGTCCGTTTCCGATTCTATATGCGCGGGCAGATCGTCAGGGTTGTTTACATAATACGAGAACAGTTTTTCCACCATATTGCGAGATTCGGCCGCCCTTGCCTGAAGTCTCTCGTTCGCGTATAGATTGACGCCGAGATATTTTTTAAGGTCGCTATTCTCGCCCATAACGGTATCGGAAAAAGCTATCAGGCGACAGCGATTAATTCTGATATCATCCGCGCTGGCGGGCGATTTTTCGGAGATCAGGCCCCGGGAGTTCAGCACAAGGTCGGAGGTCAGGTAGTTAATCAGGAACCTGACCATAAAATGACGGCGCAGACGGCTGTCCACATCTTTCCCCATTTTCGATAACGATTCCAAACCTTTTCTCCAAATCGTCAGCTTGCCGAGACCCGCATCAGATATTATTCCGCTGGCCAGGCCATCGTCGACATCGTGGCAATTATAGGCGATTTCGTCGGCAATGTTCACGATCTGAGATTCCAGGGACGAGCCGAATCCGTTCCGCAAATCCGACGGTATTTCCGGTTCGACATGATCGGCGTGGTGTTTCAAGATCCCCTCGCGAAGCTCATAAGTCAGATTCAACCCAGGGAAATCAGGGTATCTCCGCTCGATTAGATCGACAACTCGCAGACATTGACGATTGTGCTCGAAACCTCCTCTATGCGCCAGTATCTCGTTTAACGCGTCCTCGCCGGAATGACCGAACGGCGTATGGCCGAGATCGTGGGCCAGGGCCAATGCTTCGGTCAGATCCTCATTGAGCCGCAGCGCGCGGGCGATTGAACGGGAAATGAAAGCCACTTCGATGGTGTGGGTCAGCCTTGTCCGATAATGATCCCCCTCATGATTGACGAACACCTGGGTTTTATACTGCAGCCGTCGGAAAGCAGTGGAGTGGACAACGCGGTCCCGATCCCGTTGGAATTCGGTTCTGTACGGATGTTTCGGCTCGGGGTACTTTCGGCCGCGGGACTGCGCCGATTTCAGCGCATATTGAGCCAGCGTCTCCAACTCCAGCTTTTCAAGCTGTTCCCGTATCATTCTTTACCTCTTGTAGCCGATGCCGACTATCACCGTATCGTTTAAACTGCTTACTGAATAATAAGTGAATTCGAAAAGATACGATCCATGGCTTACAATCAGCTTTCCGAAGATTAAATCGGGGCGGTTCATGTAGCCGATAGTCAGGTTCAATTCCTCTGAGACGCGCAGATCCTGGCCGAACAGCCAGCGCGTCGTCCCATTGGAAAATCGCCTGACGCCGGCCGTCAGGGAAATGGCGCGGTTGAATTCATACGAACATGAACCCCATGCCCGGACCCTGCCCGAATTGCCCGTATCATGATCTTCGCTCAAGACGATGCCGGATAATCCGGCGCCGATCGACAAGCCGAATCGCCGATAGGCGAACCGGGCATCCATTTCTCGTTTCTCGAAACTGCCGAACCCCGCATAATTTTCCTCTTCATGTCTCAGCGCGGCCAGTAGAACCAAAGAATCGATTGCCCTGAAAGCAGAACCCAGCTCGTAGCCGTAACGATTGTAGTATTCCTCCAGACGGTATGAATTGAACCTGCCGTGGATACCCCAGGACTCAAATCCCTTTTTCAAGAACAAGTCATTCCAGCGGAGCCGGCCTATTTGGTAAGGATTCGTATAGGCGGCGTAAATCTCAAAATCGGCGAGGCAAATCGAGCCAGGATCCGCGCCGATTCCGGCCTGAGATATCCCGAGTTCCCGCAGCCAGAGAACTGTGTCATCGAAACTCGAAGCAGTCGCCTCGGTTATAGTCAAGAGCGGCGCAATTATCAGGATCTTTTTCATGGGGCGATAACCACCGGGATTTGTTTGTGATCAGCCCGACGGCCGGATAAGGAGGCCACAATAATATAGATCCCCGGCAATAACCTGGCGTTCGTCTCATCCAGTCCGTTCCAGGCAGTCTCGATCACAACGGATTCGACGTCCGAAAGCAGTGTCTTTCTTTTTAAGCCGCTATCGTCGTAAACGTCTATGCTCAGTTTCGATCCGGGCGGAATCAAGGCGGTGACGTTGAATCTTATCAATTCGCCTGACGACATTACGCGGGGCTGGATATTTACAGCGAAAGTCTCGGGCCCCGACAAGGGAATCAGGGAATTGGCCCTGCCCGGGGTAGAGCCGGAGGGGTCGAAACAATCATGCCAGGCCGTGAAATCGAGATCGAGATCGTCTTTTTCGACCGAACGGGCGTCGTCTGACGGGGAGTTCCAATTAAACTGATCGAGGATTGCTCCCGCTGTATGGCCTATGGAAACGGTTCCAGAGTTATTATTCAGACCGAAATTTCCGTCCAGAAGGGAATAATTCTCGAATTCGAAATCCCCCCATACGCCGGAAGAATCTCCCCAGTAAGCCTCGAAAGAGTCAGAGCCGTCCTGAGGAAGCGGCTGCCTGGCGACCACGGCAAAAGACTGACCTTCGATGATTGTTCCCGGCGGAAAAACGGTGGAATCGGAATCGACTATCAGGATAAAACCGCTTAAATCGACTTCGTTGAAATCTCTGTTAAACAGCTCGATCCATTCCAGCCTGACCCTGCCGGCGGGCTCATTGGACAGGACTTCGGACAATGTTATCTGCCCGAACGCGTTCGGCGCCAGGCACAGGAGGAATAAGATCGATCTTACCATCGTTTGTCCAGTATCAGGAAGAACGGCCCCAAATCGGCGTCATAATCGTTGTTCCATCTGTAAGTGGCGGAAAGCCACAGCCCGCCTGCTATTTCTGTTTTTTGCTCCATGAAGAAATCAAAATCGCCGCTGTAATTCCAGCGAATTCGCCCCCGTAAAACAATTCGCTCCGCCGCCGGGATGGAGACGAATAGATGATATTTTGAATCATCATGGTCTATTTTGCCGCTCGCGATTCTTAAATACGTTCTCGCCTCAACTCTTATCCCGTGAGAATAGTCTGCGCCGATATCGACCGTCGACCTTTCCGCAAAGTAACTGTCTCTGCGAGAAAGACCGGCATTCAGCGAGAAATTCCGATTCAATTCAAAGCGGCCGTACAGCGAATTAAACATTGCCGTCCGGCTCGCCGGCGATTTTTTCCAGATTTCAGTGGAGGCTGAGATTCGAAGGCGGCGGAAAATCAGGCCGTATCCGGTGTAGAATCCGGTCTCCCCTTTCTGCGGCTGGCGAAAGGAGATTTCGAAACGATCGTCGCTGAACGATTCGTAATCGGGATGGGCGAAACCGGACGATTGCAAGTTGATATATTTATTATCATAATGCCAGACTTTCACGAGAAAATTATTTTCATTCGTCCGCAGACAATAGCCGAAGCCGGATTCGCCATAGGCGATTTCGGCCGCAAGTCTCCCCTCGTAAAGCTCGGCGAAAACGGACGCGCTGCCCAATTTGCGCGATTCGGAATCCGAATTCAGGAATGTCGCCGCGGCAGACAAACCCAACACGTGGGCGCCGAATTTCCCCGACCAGAATCCTCCTCCAACGTTTTTGCGGACATCGTTGTATTTTTTCGACGAGAACAGGGCGGTCAACGAGCCATAAGCGAGTTTGATTCCGTTGTAATAACTGTTGTCCGGGAATAATAAATTTTCTCCGCGCGCGAATTCAGGCTCGAAGGAAACCGGCCGATAATCGAATCGTCCGATGCCGGCCCCGCTGCCGGCATTCACCGTATAATTACCGAGGATCACCTGCAGCCGCCCCTTCTTGAGATCAAGATGCCGGTAGGCCGTTTTCCATTCACCGTTCTCGTCGTCGAATTTCAGGCGAGTCGAGAAACCATCCGAATTTCGGCCGATAGTAACATACCCGCGATTGTCGCCGGAGTGGACTTTTCTGCCAATTCTGAGATAATCCGGGAGAGGCAGGGTCCGCCCCGGCTGCGGCGCAAGAGGCCGCGCCGTGCCCGGATTCGAACCCGAGCGGGCTATCTCCACCGGCGAGGAACCCATGGAAGAGACGATATACTCCGCCGTATCGGCGATGTTATCGCTTTCGATAATTTCGCGATATATCTGATATGTGTTGTAATCGTAATAACCCTCCCGGAAATATGATTCCCAGTCGGATTCTGTCTGAATTCGATCGTACCATTGACCAAAGGCCGCCGAGGATGTCAGCGATACGTAAAATATGAATATTGAGGAGAGACGCGTCATTTCAGTCCGTATTTTTCGAGTTTCCTGTAAAGCGTGCGCTCGCCGATTCCCAGGATATTGGCCGCCTGTTTCCGATTGCCTCCGGTTTCGGCCAGGGCTTTGATGATCAATTCTCTTTCGGCTTCGTCCATTCTCACCGATTCGAATCTTCCCTTTTGCGAAGCGGCGGCGCCGTTTTCGGAAAATCTCATTCTTTCGAGCTCGGTTTCTATGAGATGACGCAGGGAACTGACCTCGTTGGTTAGGGAGAGTATGGCCTGAAGAA
>CAZDAH010000106.1:6372-10133 GCA_964503405.1 uncultured Ignavibacteria bacterium | reverse complement strand
GATCAACCAGGGTACTTATGACCTTTTAGCCAGATTGAAAAAAGAAAACGACAAGCGCCTGAAGAGTGAATTCGTGTTCCCGCACCGGGACGGTAGCCGAATCAAGGACAAGCTCCGGGAACTGCTTATAAGGATTGCCCAAAAGGCCGGAATCGAAGGCCTAACCAAGCTTCACTCCCTCCGCCACACCTACGCCAGCCACCTTGTAATGAAGGGCGTGGATCTGCCGACCGTCCAGAAGCTTATGGGACATTCAGATATCCAAACCACAATGATCTACGCTCATCTTGCCCCGGATCATCTGGCTGATGCGGTGGAAAAGCTGGAGTTTAGCTAACTAACCGGTCTTTAAAAGAGAATTTATCATATCTTGAATTAGAAATAATTTGATAAATATCGCAAATAATTGTATTGCCTTTTATTGATAAAATCGTTAATTTTATATCGGGCTATGAAAAGTTCGTCGAATCGATTTGACATTTTGTGGTTCAGAAAAATTTAAACGGATTTTTCTTGATGAAGTTCGCAATTTTTATCATTTCCGTCCTAGTAATCCTTATAGTCCTGGAATTTGCTTTTGTTCAAGGTCCGGAAATAAACCTTGATGAATATTTTGAGGATGAAAGTACCGAATGTGAGGCTCGAACGAATATGGATATCGATCAGGACGGCTACGATGATTTTACTACAATTAATCGAAGAACAAACAATTTAGTATTTAGATCTTTACGAAATGATAAATGGCGTTCAATGATGTTGAATAAGCAAATTAAGTTGATTGACTTTTCCGAAGTTCGACCGGAGCCGAACCTCGAGGCCATAATAAATTGTAAGGACGATAGCGGTCATACGTTCTATATAATGACTGGTTTGCTATATGGTACTTTCAATATTGCCGATAGCATAAGATTTAAAAATGGAATAGATCTAAATTCTCTAGATGGTTGGGATGGTACATATACTTTCATAGGCAGCTATGAAATTACTGGAGATCAGTTTCCCGAGCTTTTTTTCTCAGTTGATACAGGACATGACATTTACCCAAGATCAGTTTTTGCATATGATACTCAGAAGAAAGATAAGAACTGGACTTATGATTTTGCCAATAAGGTAGACGCGCATCTCGATGACTTGAATGGAGACAAGATTCCTGAAATAATTGTGTATGGGTCAGCGCCGATTAACGGCGCCAAAAAGGGAATGTTAACTGATGACAGGGTAAGAGTGACGGCGCTTGATATTTATGGTAAAGCATTATGGATGAAGGAATTTGTTCCGAAATCAAATGACGTAAAAGGTTGTTCCATATCATTCCTGAATAAGGAAAGCCCCAGGCTTTGCGTCGCTATAACTTATATTAAAGAACCGCGACAAACCGGAATCTATGTGCTTGATGGGTTATATGGAGATTTTATTGATAGCCTAATAATGAACGGCGAATTAACCAATCTTTTTTCATATTGCTTTTCAGGTATGGCTTCTGCAGAGATTATCCTACAATATTTGGATAACTCAATTCGGATTTTCAACGATGATCTGAAATTCCTAAGGGAGACGAAATTCGACAAATCCATCCATCTGTCGAAAGTTGAAGATATCAATCTCGATGGGAAACCAGAATATTTTATAACGACTTTAGGTGGAGAAGCATATATCCTCGACTGGAATTTAGATGTCATTGCACGCTATCATAATAGCACCATGGCCGGATCCCGTTCTATCATAGTATTCTCGAAGGATAAAGCGGTAAAGCTTACGAAGATTTTCTGGACCAATGAAAAGTCATTTAATAAAACAGCTTTCGTTAAGTTTGCTGTTCCGGGAATTCCAAAATACGGTAATTTTGGCTATTTTTTCAAAAATATCGCTAATTATAAGAGATTTATCGAATTATCTATAATTATAGCCTTATTAGTATCTTTGATTACAATTCGCGAGCGTAAGAATCGAGAATTGCAATCTTTTTATGAGTCGATTATGAGAGACGAGAGCGTTGGTGTTTTGCACTTTGCTGAAGAGAAATTAATATCTTCAAACAAAATTGCCGGACTATATTTGGGGTTTAGGCTCGAAAATCTAAAGAACAGGCATATTTCTTCTCTTTTTGATAAGCCAGAGCATGAGGATCTATTAACAAAAATCGAAAAAGCTCTAAGCCTTTCCGTTTCTCAAAAATTCAGCATAAATATTGATTCAAGGAATCAAAAAGAAGAATTCGACGTAAGGATAATACCTATAAAAATAAAAGAAGAAAAATTGGTGGAATATGTCTTAACAATAGAGCGTCCAGATATCAGCCGGAAGGATTGGATGACCCTAGCGAAGGGTATTGCTCATGACGCAAAAGGTCCCAGCGGTCTGGCGTCTACTCAGCTTTCATCCCTGGCGTCAAGACTTGACAGCGGCGCCGAGCCAAAGCGTTGGGAATTGATCGGGGAAATTAAGGCGGCTGATAAGAATGTCAGGAGGTCGCTCGATAGAATCGGCATGTTTCTGGGCGTGGTCAAGGATATAGAATTCAACCCGGTCAAAACCGACTTGAACAAATTCCTGAGCGACTTTGTGACGATTCGCAGGCCGTCGCTCCCCAAAGGAAAGACTCTAACTTATGAGCCTAGTTTGACCGTCAATGAAGTAGCGGTGGATCGTCAACACTTTGAAATGGCCTTGGATAACCTATTGCATAATGCTATCGATGCCATGAGTTGCAAGACGGCTGGCAACATAACAATCTCAACCGGTATGGCCTCTATACTATTCAGACAGGAGTATGGGGAGAAACTGATTCGATCGGCGTTCATTTCTATTTCAGATACCGGCAATGGTATCGCTAAGGAAAATCTGGGAAAAATATTCGACCTTAATTTTTCAACCAAGGAGAGCTTAAACCTGGGAATGGGGCTTTATAGAGTTAAAAAGATCGTCGAGGCCCATAAAGGCAAGATAGAGGTAGACAGTTACCGCGGTAATGGGGCAACTTTCACAATTTATATACCTGTCGAGGAAATATGAAACCTTCGGTTGTGATAATTGAGGATGACAGTCAGTGGGCGGGGCTTATCGCCAGAAAGCTCGCTGAATTCTATAATCCAACTATTGCAGAGTCCGGCGGGAAGGCCTTGCGGATTTTTGAGAAAAATCAATCGAACTGCGTTATTCTTGATCTTGGTCTGCCAGACTTTAAGAACGAAGAGGATCTTCCCTTATTAAAGATACTACTGGAAAAGTATCCTGAAATTCCTGTGATCATTTTTACCGTAATGAATGATACTTCCCTGGCAGTCAGGGCAGCCCGTCTCGGAGCATTCGATTATATTTCTAAGGATAATTTCGACGCTGATAAGTTTCTCACAACCGTACGAAACGCCGTGGACCGGAACCTTGTCCTTCTGAGATTCCGGGAGAAGATACAGGACGAGCTGGCGGCTTATCCTCTACTGGGCCAGAGCCAGGAAATTGCCGGAATCAGGGAGATGATCAAGAAGGTGGCCACGGTCAATGACCCCGTCCTGATAACCGGAGAATCCGGGACCGGCAAGGAAATAGTCGCCCGTCACCTGCACTGGCAAAGCAAAAGGTATTCGCATAAATTCGTCTTCGCTACCGTGCCCGGCCGAACGGGCCCCATGGCCTATTCGGAGTTGTTCGGACATTTCAGAGGGGCATTCACTGGCGCGGTTGCGAATAAGCTCGGCAGATTTCAATTGGCTGATAAGGGCACTCTTTTGCTTGACGATATCGACCTTTGTCCTTCCGACGTT
>CAZDAH010000106.1:2743-6362 GCA_964503405.1 uncultured Ignavibacteria bacterium | reverse complement strand
GATTGCTGCATCGAACAAGGACCTCAAGAAACTGTCGCAATCGGGCGAATTCAGAGAGGACCTCTATTATCGTCTGTCGTGCATTAAGATCAATGCCCCACCGTTAAGGGAACGGCCCGAGGATATAAGGCTTCTTGCCGAGCACTTTCTCGATAGTGAAGTAAACGAAAACTCACCGGCTGGTGGACGAACTCGAAAACTCTCAGATAGTGCCATCGAAGTCATGAGGGCCTACAACTGGCCTGGCAACATTCGTGAACTCAAACATGTGGTCCGATCGTTGTATTTATTCACTGATTCCGAAATGATCGATGCCGATGATGTAGCGGCTATGCTTGGAGTAGTCCCTCCGCAACCGGAAAAACCTGGCACTTTCAAGGAGGCCATGCGCCATTTCCAACGGGAATTTGTTGATCGAAAATTGAGGGAGAATGGCAACAACATCTCCCAAACAGCCCGCAAGCTGACTATCAGCCGTCAGCATCTGCAGAATTTGATAAAGAACCTGGGCATTAAAGAAGCCTGAAATTTAACCCGTTAAAACTGCATACTTTTGTTGGCGGGGAAACTCCGGCGGTGACAACCGTCTTTAGCACCTTGCTGGTTTTCAAGAAGATTTCAGTTCTAAGTGATTTTTTCTGCTTTCTACAATTGTATGCGTTTCAGACAGTTAGGAAGAGCACCTTATTTCTTTCCATTCATCAGCTTGTTGGCATGAAATTCGTCATAAGTTCATTAGAGAGAAAACGAGAATAGGAGGTCTGATGAACCAGATACTGTTGATTAGCGGCAATAATGACTTAATAAAGGCACTGCAGATAATTTTGAAAGATAAGTATGAGATAGTTGCGGAAAGAGTCTGGCATGAATCTCAGGAATACCAAAATAAAGCAGATAGCATCATTGTTGATTTATCATCATTTGATGGGGTTTCACTGAAGGAATTGCGGAAGATTGTGGCTAAGACGGAAAGACCAGTAATCGTAATAATTGATGATAATGATGTTAAAAACCGAAAGGAGGCAATAAAGACTGAAATCTACGACTACATCGAACTACCTCTCGATCCGGACCGAGTATTAATGACTATAGTCAGGGCCGTTAATTGCCGGTCGCTGCGAAAATTGAGAAATGAAGATCGGAATTGAAAGATATTCGACATGGGCCAGTTCGTGATGATGTTAATGGATGGGGTATGTAATCAACAATTACTAGGAGGGTTGCCTATGAATGAAAGGACTTGTGGCTACTCAGTGAACGGTAAAAAAGCAAATTAATGGAGGTTAACAAAATGAAAACGCTAAGATCAATAATTCTGTTATTAGCTTTAGTTGCATTCGCTTTTGAAATAGCAGCCGCACAAAACTGGTCAACGATCTATCAAACGGATTTTTCCAGTGACCCTTTCTTGAATGGATGGACGACGAATAATTCGGAGCGATACTACTGGGATTCCGGCTCTCAAACGCTCTTCACTGATAATTATACGAATAGTGGGGATTGGGCGACTAGAGATTTATCCTATAATGGGGAATCGTTTCGTCTAACGTTTGACGTCATGCCCGTCAGAGGCCCTTGGGAGACCGGTGATATAGATATCGGTTTGTTCGGCCCGACGAGATACAGCAACGGCCCTAGCAACGAAGAGCGGTTATACGTAATGTTCGGTGGATACGATCAACCTGGTGTTGGCGCTATTTACATAGACACTTACAATTCGGGGGGAGAACATTTTTGGTCCGGGCCGGGTGCCGGCCTTATGCTAAACGGCGCATGGCATCATGTCGAAGTAACGTACGATTCCGAAGCGATGGCCTTATCGTTGGAAGTTACGAGAGACAATAACCCTGTGCTAAGTTGGCAGACTACAATGAATTATGGTTTCTCCAGCGACCTGCAATATTTGGGCGCATCAATGGCTGGAGAGTGGGTGACAAGCGATAGGCATGAGACCGCCTATATCGACAATATGACGTTTGCAATAGATGATACCCAGGTCTGTTGGGATATGGTCTATGAAACGGATTTTTCCAGCGATCCGCTTTGGACAAACAACAATCCTGATTACTTCTACTGGGAGCCCTCAGGCGAAACATATCGCGCCAACCAATACAACGTCAACGGGGGTGGTTACTACGCCTATCATTGTGTTGGTTTTGATGGAGGATCATTTTTATTGAGCTTTGACTACCTTGTAGATTACTCGTAGTACGCAAGCGGTCTCCATTTTGGCCTCTTTGATACCGACCTCGATACAGAGAAGCCAAGCTTTATGCACTTCTATTTTTCTAACGATGATCAGGGTATGACTGAACACGTTTCATGGATCGATCTAGATGGAGCTGGACATGCTTCGGAGTATGGCATAGATTGGGTTTTAAACACATGGTATCACGTAGTAATAGAATATGATAGCGATGCTCAAACGCTGTCAGTAGATGTCGACATACGAGATACCGGGGAAGACTTTGTTTCCTTAAATGGTTCTGGCGTCGGACCCTTCAGCCAATATATGTATTTTTTGGGCTCCTCCAATTATAGACCAAATGGAACATTTCAAGTTCCAGGTGCGCACACGTCCGGCAGGTTTGATAATATCGCGTTCTATGCTAGGCAGGGGTGTTCCCTGTCAGTCGACATCGACATCAAGCCCGGCTCGTGCCCGAATCCACTCAATGTTAAGGAAAAGGGCATTATTCCCGTGGCTGTGCTTGGATCTGTGGATTTCGATGTTCTTGATATTGATTTCTCCACAGTTTTGTTAGAGGGTGTTTCACCGATTGCCAGGCTGCATTTGCCGGAAGACATAGCAGCTCCCGTCCCGGACCCGCAGGATGAATGCGACTGTGGTATTTTGGGTCCCGACGGATTTTCCGACCGAGTATTTCACTTTGACGCCCAGCAGATAGTAGCGGCCTTGGGAGAAGTAGAGGACGGAGATGAAATATCTTTATCCTTGACCGGACGATTAATGGATGGAACGGAGTTCGTCGGAAGTGATTGCGTATTGATCTTAGAAAATCACAAACCCCGGTTTGGACCTAGACCTGAGCCATATATTAACCCAATACCAGATCATTTTGAATTGGCTCAAAACTATCCCAACCCGTTCAACGCCCAGACCACGATAAATTTCTCGTTACCGGAAGCGTCTCATGTAATGGTCGAGGTATATGACCTGCTCGGTCAATCTGTGACGAAACTTGTGGATGCTGACCTTCAAGCGGGATACCATGATATTACATGGGATGCTGGCGATCAAGCATCGGGGATGTATTTCTACAAGATTCAGGCCGGGGAGTTTACAGAAACGAAAAAGATGCTCCTGCTCAAATAGTCCCTTCGCGAAGGAATCAGGCCCTCGGATCGGTACCCGGGGTGGGTTGCCGGGGGGAAAGAGCCGGGTCGTCAATAAGGCGGCCCGGCTTATTTTTCTGTAGCACGAACTTGAGTTAACTGCAGGTCTAAAATTCCGAATATATACGTGGCTGGATTTTTGTCCTCCCTTCCACCGCCTTCCTCTCCACCCACCTATCCACTTGGCTCAGCCTGAACATCACCCGATTGCTCATGTACGGCGTCGAGCTCTACAAACAGCTCGAGGCGGAGACCGGCCAGG
>CAZDAH010000106.1:1370-2733 GCA_964503405.1 uncultured Ignavibacteria bacterium | reverse complement strand
TGCGTCCACTGGTAGATTGTGGAGGGCTTGACCTGCAGGTATTCAGCGATCTCCTCTACGGTCAACAGTCTTTGAAAGGCGTCAGGCTTCATTTGGCGGTTTTTGGTTAAATCTCCAAGTCATTGATTTATAGGCGATTACCGGATTGTGGTGAATTGGAAATATCAAATTGCCTTCCCCCAAATTGCGTCCGTTGTAAGTCGTTGATACATAAGGTCAATTATCCCTCAAAACAGGGTAGTCCGTGATGTTCTTGCGCTTTCGCCCCTCCCGCTTCCTGCGAGCTTCCTTTTTTGCCCGTTCAGATTGAGCGATTCGCTTTTTCTGCTCTCTAGTTCTGGCCCTGTCAAGCCGTCGTTGAACGCGATCGTCATCGGATAATGCCCGAGCGATATCGTATTCGCCAGTTAAAGGGTCTCGGAGCCTCAGCGCCTGATCGTCTCGCATAATCCCATCCCGGATATACTCTTGCGTGGGAAAGCAGCTGCCCCGACCAGCGAGCAAGAACGGGTCTCAACAACTTCAGATCGATCTATTTTTGTCAACAATCTCATCACTTGCTCCTTTTTCACGTTGCCTTTTGTTGCATATTTGGTCCTTCATGTCGGCTCCCCGGCCAAAATGAGGGCCGCCAACTCCGCCTCCTTGCGGCTTAATCCACCCTCAAATTCCATGATGGCCGCCCTTTCCTCGACTTTCTCCTGCACATCAGGTGGCAGATCGTCGAATCTCCCAGGCAGAATCGCTGAATGTCCCCCCAAAGTTTGGTAGTTTGCTTCATTTGGTTCATCAAGTTCATACATGTTGTCTTTCAAGTGGTTAGGGGGTGAATCAAATATGACCGGTTGTCTGTTTGCTTCACCTTCGTTCACGCTTGGTTCACCTGCTAAGTCCTTACCCACCAACGCCTGTGAATCAAGTGAACCAAATGAACCAAAATTCTGGCCTTTACGTATACTGATTGGATACCCGTCTCTGCTCCGGGCACCAATTGTGTATGATATACCGTAATCCAGCAGATTCGCCTTGATACGTTCGAGATGTTTACGCAGTGATCGGTTACTCTTGGGAAATGTGGGATCATATTTTTCCGGATTTGTGATTGCCAGGAGTTCCTCATGGGCTTGCTTCTCCGTTCCGTTCCACGATTCTCTTTCTGCCATAAAGATCATGACCCCCTGCGCCAAGGAATTACCCTGAACGACTTCTTCATTCTGGTTGTCGATATTGTTTTGATAGGCCAGGAGAAAATCCGATCCGCTTAGGCCGAGTGCTTCCGCGATGGCATAGCCCCACTTGCCGAAGTCAGCCATTCTTGGAAGGTAGGGGAGATGCACGGATCGATATGACGCCATAGCTTTCG
>CAZDAH010000106.1:0-1360 GCA_964503405.1 uncultured Ignavibacteria bacterium | reverse complement strand
CGAAAATCCCCCAATGCTCGCCTTCTTCCCTTCGCCGGTTTCCAGCGATTCTATCAAGGTGGAGCAAAATGCTTCTATCCATAATATCCGGTTTAACCGTCAGGAGGTTTATTCCGCTTAACCCGATGCATCTCTTTATTTCGTAAATTATATCCTCGTCATCGGTGAATAATTGTCGCTTACTAAAACCCGCTCCCGAGCAGGCCATGCAGAAGATATCAGACATCCAATCGGGAAGATCGCTCATGATAACGAAAATGCATACATGGTTGTGAGCGAGAACTTGTACCAATTCTGTCTTTTCTTTCGGAAAGATGATGATATTTGTCTTGGAAGGATCGCAGAGCTTCTTGATAACCACACAGGCCGACGATTTCCCCGCGCCATGTGGTCCGTATGGATGAAATATCGGATGGGGGATATCGGGTATGAAACACGAAATGAGGTAGGCCAACAATAGAAGCCTCTGGTCTTCTCTGACGTTCAAAAATCTGAAAATATCATTGGGATCGCCACCTGGTACTGGAGTAGTCTGCGGTTTTTGATGGGAATGTCTTCTGAACAGAATAGGAGCATCGACAACTTCCCATTCGCCCGGAGATATCTTGACGGCTTTCCCGGTTCCCAAATCGTACCATATCGATCCCTGGTGTCGAGCAATCCTATTATGAAGTTGGATTTCTTCTCCGACATAAATAGCCTTGGCTTCCAGTGTCATCAATGCCTGATTGATCGCGTCAAGTCCTGGCGCCTTGCGTTCCGCCAAGTAGAATTTTCTGGATAGCCATTGCTTTATTCTCCTTGAGTTCATCGATATCGCTTCGCCGTTTATAAATGCGAATGGCTCACCGTACTGGTCGTGGAATAGGATGAAATCGGATGCATATTCGACTAGCTTTGTGCTTTGAGTGTCTTTCGATACCTTCTCTTTGCCTGGCTTCTCATCAAGCGGATCGATTTGAGGAAGTTGGAGCAGTTCAATGACGGTGTGATCGACGAGGTAATCATCCAATCCGATTTTTGCATCGTCTTTTTCTGGGAGCCTGATTGATCTTACACTTGCAGCTCGGTCGGTTAACTCCTGCGCTAATGCCTTTTCGGCTTCCCTAACCGATGGATTGTGCTGAATATCAGAATCGAAAATGATGAACGTGCTTCTATCTTTCCATTCTATCCAATTGAGATCCTCGATGACCCGACTTTCCCCCGAATCATCACGCGACTTCCAGCACCAAACGCCGGGGAATGCCACACAGCAGAGTCCCTCCTGTGCCGTCTTAAGTGCTTTCTTCTCGCCCTCGGTGATATAAATAGCCTTGGAAGTATCTGCCAAGCTCTCACGAACGGTAGGGGGGATGTA
>CAZDAH010000105.1:3669-10151 GCA_964503405.1 uncultured Ignavibacteria bacterium | reverse complement strand
ATGAGCTGTTCGGCGACGACGCTGTAACCGCCTCGTCGATCCTCGGCCTGGCCCTGACATCCAGGGCCCACGGCGATTCCGGCAAAATGCCCCTGGCCGGGTTCCCCCATCACACTCTCGAACGCTACCTGGCTAAAATCCTCAAGGCCGGACATAAAGTGGCCGTCTGCGATCAGATCGAAGACCCCAAGAAGGCTAAAGGCATAGTCAAGAGGGATGTCACCGAAGTGTTCACTCCGGGAAGCATCACTCTCGACGCGGCCCTGGACGACAAGAAACCAAACTACCTGGCCGCGCTCAACTCCCGCGACGGGATTATCGGTTCGGCACTTCTGGATATTTCCACCGGTCGTTTCCTGGTGGACAAGTTCGAAATCGACAAACTCGGCGATCATCTCGCGTTTCATAGCCCCAGGGAGGTAATTGTCCCCGAATCGCTGAAAATCGAGCTGGGCAGGACGGCCCGGTCTCTGCTGCCCGATATCAGCCTGACATCGATTGATGATTACAGGTTCGATTCGACCCTGGCAATGGAGAATCTCACCTCTCATTTCAAAGTGGCCGGCCTCGACGGGTTCGGGCTGGGGGATGTCGGCCCGGCGATCGGAGCCGCCGGAGCTGTTTTCACCTATATGCGCGATCTGAAAATGGGCCGGATCAATCAGGTCACGGCAATCGAAAGAATCGACCGCGATATCGTCATGGAGCTCGATTCGGCCACCATCAAGAATCTCGAACTGGTGGAAACCCCATACGGGGGCAGGAAAAATTCATTGCTCTCAGTGATCGATCAGACAGCGACTCCGGGAGGCGCAAGGCTGCTTCGAAAATGGGTTCTCTCGCCCTTGCGGGAGCGCGACGCCATACGGAAGCGCCAGGAAGCCGCGGCGGCCATTCTGGATTCCGGCTCTGTGAAGTCCGAGATCGGGACGACACTGCGCGGTATCCCCGACCTCGAACGCCTGGCCTCGAAAATAGCCATGAGGAAAGCGGGACCGAGAGATATAGCCAGCCTCAATACGGGGCTGCGGAAAACGTCCCGGCTCAAAGAGTTGATGTCGAATTTGAATTCAGAATTGCTCGGAGAAACCGCCGCCGGAATCGCCGAGATGGATGATATTATCGAACTTATCGAGCGGGCGCTGGTCGACGAACCGCCGGCGTTGCTATCCGACGGCCGCCTGTTTCGGCAGGGGTATTCACTGGATTTGGATAACCTGATAGAGGAAATCGACAGGGCCAGGGAGTTTATTCGCAATCTGCAGGAAATTGAACGCGGGAAAACGGGCATAGGGTCGCTCAAAGTCGGTTATAACCGCGTATTCGGCTATTACCTCGAAGTTACGAAGCCGCACCTGGCCAAAGTACCGGCCCACTATATACGCAAACAAACATTGGTGGCCGGGGAGAGATTCATAACCGAGGAATTGAAAACGAAAGAGGAATTAATTCTGCGAGCCGAGGATAAAATAAGCGCCCTGGAATTCGATCTTTACGAACAGCTCCTCGACAAACTCAATACCCGCGTGGCCGATATCCAGCGCTCGGCGGCGTCGTCGGCCGTAATCGACAACCTCGCCGGATTCGCCGATCTGAGCGGCCGGCCAGGATATATTCTGCCTGAAATCGCTGATGATATGACCATTGATATTGTGGACGGCCGTCATCCGGTGATGGAAACGATACTACCGCCGGGTAAATTCATGCCCAATAATATATTGCTTGACGGAAATAGCAGGCGGATGGCCATCATAACCGGACCGAACATGGCCGGAAAATCGACTTATTTGCGTCAGACGGGACTATTGGTGCTTATGGCTCAGATCGGGGCGCCCCTTCCCGCGGCTTCGGCCAGGATCGGAATCTGCGACCGGATTTTCACGAGAGTCGGGGCATCCGACGATCTCCTCCGGGGACGATCGACCTTCATGGTTGAAATGACCGAGGCGGCCTCGATACTCAATAACGCCACCGACAGAAGCCTGATTCTCCTCGATGAGCTCGGGCGAGGCACGTCTACTTACGACGGCCTGGCCATAGCTTGGTCGTTGGTCGAGTATTTGAGGTCGACGCCTGAGCACAAGGCCAGGACGATGTTCGCCACCCATTATCACGAGCTGATCGAACTCGCCGACAAATCCGACGGCATATTCAACCTTCAGGTCGGCGTGCGCCGTTGGGAAGATTCCATCGTCTTTCTTTACAAGATACTGCCCGGAGGCTGCGACGATTCTTACGGCATACAAGTTGCCAAACTGGCTGGTCTGCCCGAACGTCTGCTGGACAGGGCCCGCGAGATACTGGCGCGCCTGGAGGCCGGGCATTCCCCCGACGATAGAGGGGGGAGTGTTTCCGGCAATACCTCGTACCAGATATCGCTGTTCTCTCCCGAGGACGACAGGATTCGGAAGTTCGTGGGAAAAATCGATCCGGAAAAACTGACTCCCATAGAGGCATTGAATACTCTTGCGAAATTGAGGAAACTTCTGGATCGGGACGCAGATTAATCCTCGATTTTCATTCGACAATCCCGCTTTATTGATTATATTGCATGCCGGTGACGCAGTCATATGATTGAAACGCGTTAAAGGGAGTCCGAATAATACTCCGGGGAGTTCAGATGAAGACCTATCGTTCAAACACGAGGATTGTATTGGCTTCGGTCGTGCTTATCCTGTCGTCAATCGCCCTGACATCGGCCGAGGATCTCTACGTTATCGAAAAAAGAAACGCCGGGCTGAATTCGCTGGCAAAAACCGAGGGAATTAACGTCTACGGCGTATTAAATAATATTTATCTGGTAGGCGCCAATCCGCAGGGACTGATGGAAATCGGAAAACCCGGTATCGAGGCCGAGTATATCGACGCAAGAGACGAAAGCAGCGAGTATTTTATTTTCAGGGTAAGGGAAAGCGATCTGGACAAAATTCGAGACGAGATCGAGATTATATATCAGGACGGCGATGAGGCGATCGGAAAATCGGGCGGACCGTTATCGGAGTCAATTCAAGGTCTTCTGCATCGTCTGACGCGCATTTCTTTCGTTCCCAGGCCCGTAATCCAGTCTGGCGCCGCGCCCGTCTTCGAGCCGTTGACCGATCCCCAGATCGAGGCTATAGTGGCCTTGGTCAGCGAAACGCAGTATACCGCCTATATCCAAACCATGCAGGATTTCGGCACACGCTATTCGTATACCGCCGGGTGCCGGGCGGCGGAGCAATGGGCCGAGAACACCTTGGCCGGTTTCGGCTACACCGCAGAGCTTTTCCCCTTCACGTATGGCGGCAACACCTGGAACAACGTCATCGGCCGCAAGACCGGATTGGCCCATCCCGATTCCATTTATATAATCATCGGACACCTCGATGCCACCTCCGAGAATCCGTACACTTCGGCTCCCGGCGCCGAGGATAACGCCTCCGGGTCGGCCTGCGTTCTCGAGGCGGCCCGGGTGCTGAGTCAGATCGATCTCGATTGTACAATCGAGTTCATTCTGGCGACAGGCGAGGAGCAGGGATTGATCGGCTCCGAGGAATACGCTCAATATTGCCTTAGTCAGAATCGAAATATCGCCGGGGTCTTCAATTTCGACATGATCTCCTATGCCGGCGCTTACGGCTGGGATACCAATATCTTCAGCGACCAGAATTTCCCGGCCGAAGTCGCCCTGGCCGACCTTTTGGGGATTTCCACCGATGAATATACCCTCGCCTATTCGGAGCGTGTCAACACCAGCGGCCCGGAGTACGGCAGCGATCATTATTATTTCTCGCTATATGGTTTCCCGGCACCGTTCTCCATCGATGCCCAGCTCTGGAGCGCCCCCGACTGGTACCCGTGGTATCATACCACAAACGACCTCATTTCCCGCCTCGATCTCGATTTCGGAACCGAAGTGGTCAAGGGAGCCGTGGCGACGCTGGCGACAGTCGCCGGACTTTATTCGCCGCCTGTTCTCGTATTCAATTATCCCGACGGACTCCCCGAGTTGATCGATCCCCAGGGAGGAACATCTTTCAGAGTGGAAGTGTTGCCCGGGACCGAATCCCCGCAGCCCGGAACCGGCAATCTCTTTTACGACGGCGGGTCCGGATTCGAGAGCCTCCCCATGCAGGTGGTTTCCCCCAATGTCTACGACGCAGTATTTCCGGCCATAAGCTGCGCGACGATAGTCCCATTCTATCTGAGCGCGCAGTCGACTGTCGGCACAGTCGTCACCGATCCGGTTTCGGCCCCGACCGCAACATACTCGGCCCTGAGCGCCGAGAACTTCAGTGTAATATATGAGACGGATTTCGATGTCAACGACGGCTGGGCAATGGACGGTCTTTGGGGGATCGGACAGCCCGCGGGAGGCGGGGGAGAGCACGGCTATCCCGACCCGACAAGCGATCATTCTCCCGACGGCCTTAACAACGTCCTCGGCTATAATCTTAGCGGCGATTACGAGAATTATCTTCCCGAACGAATGGCCACTTCGCCCGCAATCGACTGCTCCGATATTTTCGGCGTGGCTCTGAACTTCTATCGCTGGCTCGGTGTCGAGCAGCCGATTTACGATCACGCCTACGTCAGAGTCTCTACCGACGGGACGACTTGGACTACGGTCTGGGAAAATAGCTCCGAAATCACCGAGAATTCATGGCATCAGCAGCAGATCGATCTTTCGCCATGGGCCGACGGCCAGCCGAATCTTCGAATCAGATTCGTCATGGGAGAAACCGACGTCGGCTGGCGTTACTGCGGATGGAATATTGATGACCTGGTCATAACCGGATATGATTGCGCCGTAAGCTCGGTCGGCGCCTGCTGCGATCCCCTGGATTTCACTTGTCAGGAACTCGCGGAAGCCGAATGCCTGGCTCAGGGCGGTTCGTTTGAGGGACTTGGAACTGTCTGCCTTGGAGATAGCGACGGCGACGGCGCCGATGGAAGTTGCGATAATTGCCCCGACGATTACAATCCCGGCCAGGAGGATTCGGATGATGACGGTATCGGCGACGTTTGCGATACGCAAGCCGATGTCCCCACGCTTTCTCAATGGGCCATGCTATTCATGGGTCTTCTGCTAATTCTTGCCGGAACCACTGCCCTTGTCCGAAGGCGCCGGACCGAGACGGCGAGCGCCGGGTAGTTTGGAAATTTCTTTTCTTGTCTGGCGTCGCGGCTATTGGATTTCCCGCGACCTCATAAACAGGGAAGGTCGAGATGCTGAAAGAATCGGATAAGGCCTTGGTGCGTAAAGAGTTCGAGAGTCTCAGCGGGGCCGTGAAGCTGATCGATTTTACCCAGGAATACGAATGCGATTATTGCGGCGATACCACCCAAATGCTCAAAGATGTAGCCGAACTCTCCGACAGGATCAGCCTGGAAACGTTTGATTTCGTCAGGGACAAAGAGATAGTCGACAAACATAAGGTCGATAAGATACCGGCCATAGTGGTTACTGGAGACGTTAATGGCGCAATCAGGTTTTTCGGCATACCTTCGGGGTACGAATTCATTTCGTTAATGGACGCTATCAAGATGGCTTCCTCGGGCGATTCAGGCCTGGATATTCGTACGAAAGAGACTCTCAAAAGGATGAAAAAATCGATTCATCTTCAGGTATTTGTCACTCCCACCTGACCGTATTGCCCCCGGGCGGTCAGCCTGGCCCACAAACTGGCGCAGGAATCTTCCCTGGTTACCGCGGACATGGTCGAGGCCACCGAGTTTCCCCATCTGGCCATCAAATACCAGGTTAGGGGAGTCCCCAGAACCGTCATCAACGAGACTCTTCATATCGAAGGCGCGGTTCCCGAGAATATACTGATGCAGAGATTAGAGGGTATTCTGCGCTGAAACGACAGGGTCGTTCTGAAAAGATAATGTCGGCAAAAGTGAAAGTTATCCCCTTTCCGGCGATTTTATTCTTCTTAACATCAATAAATAGATTAAGTTATACCACATTCATTGTGAAAAAAATCCATTTATTTAATCATTTTCCCTTGACTTATACCGATCATTTATATGAGAATTATCATAGTCGAATGAAATTGCGTGTCGGTACGCTTGGTGAAGTGGAAAATGTCTCTTTGGAGTAAATGATTAAACGTGCGGGAGCTTAAATTTAATAAAAGCAGAGGGAGGATTTGATGAGGCGAATTTCATTAGCACTAATGCTGATCATGCTGGCGGCCGTGGTCGTAATGACCGGCTGCGAAGGGGAACAGGGTCCGGCCGGGACAGACGCCGCCACGGTTTGTGTGGATTGTCATAGCGATAATACACTAATAGTAGCCATATCGGCCCAATGGGATCAATCCGTTCATGCCAGCGGGGGGACTCTTCATGAAACTTCTTCTTCATGTTCCCCTTGCCATACCAGCGAGGGATTCATTCAATATCTCGAAACTGGCGATGGAGGAGTTCCGGAAAATCCGTCGGCCATAGGTTGCTTCACTTGCCATGCGCCCCACACGAATTACAATTTCGATCTT
>CAZDAH010000105.1:0-3659 GCA_964503405.1 uncultured Ignavibacteria bacterium | reverse complement strand
CGCATAACCGATCCGGTCACCTTAAGAGAGGGCGCCGGGATGTTCGATAGTCAAAACTCCGATGCCAACCTATGTGCGAATTGCCATCAAGCTCGCGCCGCGAGTCCTCCAATTCCCGCCAGCGGCGACGTAAAAATATCCAACAAACGCTGGGGTCCGCATCATGGCCCGCAGGGGAATGCCCTTTCCGGCAACAGCGCCTATGAATTCTCCGGTCCCTACGACAATTCAACTGCCCATTACGAAGCTGGATGCCCGGCCTGTCATATGGCTCCCGTGGTCGGCATAGTGGCCGGCGGACATACAATGAGCCTGGACGAAGAGGGGGATGATTACGTAGAAGGCTGTGAAGCATCAGACTGCCACGCCTCCGTTGACGATTTCAATTATCATGGCGTTCAGGATTCAGTGGCGGCGCTTATCGCCTCGCTCAGGTCTCTGCTGATTGACGGCGCCATTCTGGATTCGTCTGATTACGCCTTGGTCCCGACAGGCGATACGCTGACCTTGACTATTCCCGAAGCCGGGGCGCTCTTCAATTACCAGATGTTCCGGGAAGATCGTTCGCTCGGAGTGCACAATCCCAACTACACCATTGATGCTCTGAATCAGTCGATTGCTACGATGGGCGGCAGGTAGATAGAATTTAGAACTTTAAAACTAAAATCCCGCCTCAATTGGGGCGGGATTTTTTTATCCTTTATCGAGTTTTATATCCAATAATCGATCCTACTGATGAATGCCGCCGGCTTCCTGCGCCGCCCACCCAAGGTTTTCAGACGAGTGACAAGATGACAGGCAACTGAAATTCAAACCGTTAAAACCGTTGGAGTAATATTCTCCCCCGTCGATATAAAACTGCGCCTGGGTCGTGTCGGTATTTATCGCGAAGATGTGCGATCTGATATCGCCTCTCAGATAAAGGCCGCTTCCGGACGATGCCGCCGACTTCACGCTCCGGGGCATGTGGCAGAGTTTGCAATCGTCCGGGCCCGCATGCGAAACTGTAACCGAATGACAGTCAGCGCAGGCAATCTCGATGGCATTCGCCGGATCGTATACCGTGCTGAAATGAGGATTGTGACAGGTAGCGCAGCGGACATTGCCATGCCCCGCGCTGGAAAGCTCGTCGTATTGGCTGTAATTGAGAATCAAGCCGGCCTCAGCCGAGATTGCCTTACCGCCGTTGCGCGAATGACATTCTCCGCAAAGGGCGGAACTGCCGTTCACCGTCATGCGGACATCCGCAGGGTTGAGGGCATGTTCGCCTCCCGCGCCGTGGCATCTTTCGCAGGCGACACCATCCTCGGCCCATCCCCCGACAACTCCGGCCATATTCCCCTGATGCTCAGCGCCGGTGTCTGCATAGCCTGTGGAATGGCATCCGGCGCAATCGTAAGGCACGGTTCCCGGCAGTTCGGTTGACATGAAATCCACCCACTCGTCGGTCCGAAGATTATACTGAACAGAATTTCCCGTGATCAGATAGCCGTTGTCGTCGACAAATAGCGCCTTCCAGCCGAAGCCGCCCACCACGTAAGATATATCATCCCAGGTATAGCCGGCTGGAGGACCGGGAAGCGGGGGGACTGAATCGGGATAAACCGGAGCGCTGCCCTCGATTTTTGTCAGAATAAAATTATGCCCCGTCAGCCCGTATGCGGAGTGAATTGCAGAATGGCACGTCCGGCAGGCGTCGGAACCGACATATTCAGCAGGTTCGAGATTGCCGACGGCCGTTTCCTTTTCTTTGGAACAGCCGCTGACGATCAACGCAACCGCTACTATCCCCAATATTAACATCCGCCTGAACATGTCGCGCTCCTTTCGCCCGATCCCCCGGGCCCGATAATCGCACCAACCGTCCCGATGAAATCGGCTAATACTCCGGTCCGGCCTGTCTGCTGCCATAATCTTTCGCCATTTTTTCTAACATTCTTTATAATTAATGTCAAGATAAAAGGTCGAAATCGTACCGATAATGCATTTGCGAAATCGAGAAGGCGGAGTCGTCATGCCAAAACCCTCGAAACAGGCTCGCCAGGCGGCCGGGAGCCGAAGAATAGGGGCAAATAGAGGGAACAGTGGCGAATATTTCCGGCTTCTGATTCGTAAAAGGGATTGAGGGGAATCCGCGATTTTGACGCTTGACGATTCTCCCCGGCAGGTATAATATTGATCAGCCGATGATTTACAGGAGGGATTTTTGAAGAGTATTCTGGTCTATCTTTCGACAATGCTGGTGCCCGATCCCGGCAAGGGTGGCCTTTGGGAAGACATTACCGGCATGACTGCCTTTTCCAAGGGAATTATGATAATTCTCTTGTTCATGTCCGTGGTGTCCTGGACAATCATGATCTGGAACTATTTCAAGACGAGGAAACTCCATTTCCAAACCGACCGTTTCCTGCGCAAATTCCGCGGTCAGCGAAATCTGGAGAGTTTTCAAAGCGGAGTATTCAGGGGTTCCACGCCGCTTTACGGAATGCTCAAGACCGCCTACGACGAGATATCGGGGCTGGTTGAACGCCGCAGGTTCTCCTCGAATCCAACGTCGAAAACGGCGATTAATGAACATGAGCTCGTGCTCGTGGAGGAAGCTATAGACCGGGCCGGTTCCGATGAGACCATCAAGCTTGATAAGGGGATTCTTTTCCTGGCCACCACCGCCAATGCCGCCCCGTTTTTGGGGCTGCTGGGGACAGTCGTGGGAATCTACGCCGCCTTCAAGGATATCGGGGCCCGCGGCACGGCGACTCTCGGGGTGGTAGCCCCGGCCATAGCCGAAGCGCTCATCGCCACCGCCGCCGGGCTGGCCGTGGCCATACCCGCCCTTATCGGATACAACTATTTTGTCAGCCGCAACAGGGTCATGGCCGACCGTATCGAGAATTTCAAATCGGAGCTGTTCGCGGCATTTAAGAAGGAGCTGGAGATAGTTGAGGAAGCTTAGAGAATACCGGCCCATGGCCGATATAAACGTGACCAATCTGGTGGACGTGGTTCTGGTTCTTCTGATAGTCTTCATGATCTCAGCTCCCATGATGCAGGCCGGAGTGGAGATAGACCTTCCCAAGGCGGCCGAGTCGCCCCGCGACGTTTCCTCCGGCATCGTAATCTCGATAGATAAGAGCCGGCAGATCTATATCGATCAGTACAAGGTTTCGGCCGAGCAGTTTGAATCGCGCCTGAAAAATATCCGGGAGGTAAAGAAATTCCGTCCCATTTTCATCCGGGCCGATAGAACCGTCCCGTATGGCACGGTGATAGAACTGATGGACAAGATCAAGAAGATGGGGATAGAGAACGTCGGGCTGGTCACCGAGGCGGAGACGAAGTTATGAGATGGGCGATCGCGACATCGTTCGTGATTCACGCCTTTTTTATCGGGTTGGTTTTCAAGGGCTCCGGCGGCGAGGCCAATGTCTATCCTAAAGTCATCCCCGTGCGATTGACCATCATGCCCGCGGCCAAAGGGACTAACAAACCGTCGGTTCCAGCGGAGACAGTCAGCAAATCGAAAAAGACGGAGAAAATCGAAACTCCGTCGAATAAAACAAGAATGGCCGAGGTCAGCCCCAGGAAGAAACCGAAAAAAGCGCAGCCCGAGCCCAAACCGGCGGTCGAAGAAACCGAACCGGCGCTTGATTCTAACGCCG
>CAZDAH010000104.1:8592-10168 GCA_964503405.1 uncultured Ignavibacteria bacterium | reverse complement strand
CGTGGCCCACAACCAACACCAACGCGACTCTGCCCGCACAGATCGGAGCCGCAGGCAAGCGGTATTACAGGGTGATGTCCCAGTCGCAGTGAGAAAGTGGAGATGGACAACAACCAGCTTTCTGGCGGACTGCTGCGCCTGTCTTCGACAGGCTCGGAATGGCTGTGCCTTTGGTGTTCGCCATCGGCTTCCGGCCAAGGTTGTCAGATGCCAGATGTGTGGTGTAGCAAGCACGATCTCCCTGCTGTGCGGAAATAAGTGTGGACAAATAGTGGCCGGCGCCCGATCATAACCGTAAGAGCGGTGGAGGTGCGACGGAACTCGGCGAAATCGGCAGACGAACTGCCTGAGCCCTTGTTTCTGCCTCCGCAGTAACCACATTCAAATTCTGACGTAAGGCTCCGGCAAGAGGAGGAAAAACTGAGGGCAGCGGCTCTCACGAGATTCTCTGGATTGCCCGGTGTTCTGTGCTTCTCGGCGGTGGCTCGCGCCGGGCGGCGCGACGGACCAGTGCCCGTTATCCGAAGCGATGGTCGCTGTTCGAGCCACCCTTAACACTTCCAGGAGAGCAGTCTCCCATCGTCATTTAGAAGTCCCAAGAGACCCATTCTGCGTCAGTCAAAAAAGGAGAAGAAAGATGAAACCGATTTCGTCCACCCGTCCTGCCCGTCTTTGGGCGAGCGTTGTGGCCTTTCTGGCGATCGCCTCCTATGCATGTGTCTCGGGGGCATCGCAGTTCTGGTTCAGGGATATGTTCGATGGGACAAAGGACCCGGCCTGGAATTTCTATGTTCCTGTTGCCGGGCCAACCGAATCGTTCGACCGGCCTGGGTTTTGGACCCTGGATATGCCGACGACGACCCAGGTGTTCGACCACTCGAGTTCTATTGACAACGCCGCCGCTCTTTACCTCGACATTCCCCCCGCTAATCAGGGAGACGACTTCTTCATCGAGACCCATCTCATCGTGGAGGGACCCACCTCCGGATACTTCCACGGCACAATCGTGGTCTATTTCAGCCGGTATAACACCTTCTACTGGGGTCCCTACATCGGCAGCTATCTTCGAGTAGAAAAAAGCGGCCAGAACGCACTGATTGACACTACCTACTCCACGGACAGCTTCTCCTCCGATCTCCAGCCCGTGGTCAAGCTGGGAATTGCCAGGCAGTACAGCAAACTGACATGGTCCGTCGACTGGTCGCAGGCCCTTGCCCCCAGACCCGGCCTTGGATTGAACCCGCGCATAGCGGCCGGAGTAGAATACCGGCCGATAAAACAGCTTCCGCTGCGAGCCGGTATGGCCATGGGGGGCAATCAGGGAGCGATTTACTCGTTCGGATTCGGCGCCCATTTCGGCCCGTTCAATTTCGATCTGGGCATGTCCAACTCTGGCTCGCCGATTCCGTCGCACACCAAAGGGGCTCAACTTTCGGTCGGCATGGGCTTGTATTTTTAGATAAAGAGGATAATATCATGTTGAAAAATAAACTCGATAAACAGATGCTGACATCGGCCATCCTGCTGGCTGCCCTGGCGCTATTCACGGCCGGACCGGCCTGGGCTATGCCTCCTC
>CAZDAH010000104.1:8221-8582 GCA_964503405.1 uncultured Ignavibacteria bacterium | reverse complement strand
TCTCGAATCCGGAATCCTGGCCAAACCGGGGGTCACCGGGAATTTCAAGATATTGACATTGCTGGTCGATTTCTCCGACAAAACAGCCTCGGTAGCTTCGGCCGATTTCGATACGCTGGTTTACGTCAATGTCAACGGCAGCGTGCACAATTTCTACAGCGAAAACTCCTACAATAACCTGAATATAGTATCTCCGGTTTATCCATCGTCGCTCGGATGGTACCGCGCGCCGCAAGCTTACTCTTATTACGTCAACAGTCAAAACGGTCTCGGTTCCTATCCTCAAAACGCTCAAAAGCTGGTCGAGGACCTGGTCGATCTGGCCGATCCCTATGTCGATTTCTCGCAGTTTGACAACGAC
>CAZDAH010000104.1:0-8211 GCA_964503405.1 uncultured Ignavibacteria bacterium | reverse complement strand
CAACGACTCGGACGGTTATGTCGACGGCCTCATCGTCGCTCACGCTGGTCCCGGAGCCGAGTTCACCGGCAACAACAACGACATCTGGTCGCATAAATGGTCGATCTCGCCTCGGTTGAAAGACGGGGTTCGCATTTATACTTATTCGATCAATCCAGAATACTGGCTGACCCCCGGCGACATCACTCTGGGCGTCTACTCTCACGAGCTCGGCCACGTGCTCGGCCTGCCCGATTTATATGACACCGATTACTCATCGCGAGGCGTGGGACGTTGGAGTCTCATGGCCGGTGGAAGTTGGAACGGGACCAATGGCTCGTCGCCTGCCCATTTCGACGTCTGGTCGAAGATCTATCTGGGATTTGTCGCTCCCACGGTTCCTTCCTATGATCAAACAGGAATCAGCCTCCCAAGGATCGAGACAAACGCGTCCGCGTATAAGTTGTGGACCAACGGCTCACCTGGCAACGAATACTTCCTGCTGGAAAACAGACAGAGAACAGGCTACGATACCTATCTGCCGTCCGAAGGCCTGTTGATCTGGCATATTGACGACAATGAATCGGGCAACACCGACGAATGGTGGCCGTCATCCGGGCTGCCCGGTCACTACCTGGTCGCTCTCGAGCAAGCGGATAATCTGTGGGAGCTCGAACAGAATATCGATTACGGCGACACAGGTGATCCTTATCCCGGAAGCACAGTCAACAGAACTTTCTCCGCCGCGTCGTCGCCCAATTCGAATTCATACGCGGGAACCGGAACACAAGTCTCCGTGGTTAATATAAGCAATTCAGGTGTCACAATGACGGCTGACATAGCTGTTGGATCACCGCAAAGTATCCGGGACGATGACATCACCCGACCGCGGAATGTCAGACTGAGAGGCAACGCTCCGAATCCGTTTAACCCGGAAACCATGATAAGCATGGAGGTTGACGCAGAGACCTCGGTAAGACTCGAGGTTTTCAACCTGAAAGGACAGAAGATCAAGTTGCTGATCGATGAAATCATGCAGCCGGGTTACTACAACATCGGCTGGGACGGCAAGGACAATAGTTTGAAGAATGTCGGAACCGGAGTCTATTTCTGCAGGATGACAGGCGACGGCATTTCGGAAACCATTAAGATGCTGAAGATCAAGTAATTCAATAAATTAGGGGAGGCGATTCAAGTGTCGGATCAGGTAGCGCTCCAGAACAATGAAAAGAAAGTTGATTCCGATGACGCCGGGAAAGAGATAAAGGCGAATTCCGCGGTCAACAAGGAGAGAATCGAGAAGCTGAAGAAGGCCTTCAGGCCGACTTGGCTTCTCGACCAGCTCAACGGCCCGGAAAAGACCGCGTCGAGGAAAAAATAAATAATACTTGACATTTAAAAAGGAGGGCAACATCATGAACAAGTGGATCATAGGCTTAGCTGTCCTGGCGATGCTTCTGATTACGGTCATCGCCGGATGCGGAGCCCAGATGCCGACCGTGGCGGAAGGCAATCAAAGTGACTCGGGGGACACTAAACTCGAATTCAATACTGACTACACCGGGAACGAATACGTAATCGAGGCGGTTGATTAGACAAGGATTTGCGGCATTGGCGCTTAAATGTCTTCTATCCCCCTCCAGAGGATATTTAAAGCCAGTCCGTTTCAAGGCCCCCCTCACGGGGGGTCTTTTTTTATCTGCGATAAATAAATTTGACAGGATACATGATCCACACGGGAATTCTGATGCCATTGGCCTCAGCCGGCTGATAACGGCTTTTCAATGCCGCCTCCACCGCCGCGTCCTCGAAACCCGCTCCCGACGTGCTGCTGGAAACTACCTCGGCATCCGTCACCGTCCCGTTCTCGTCGATATGAGCCTTGACCCAGACCACCGACGACAACCCCCGTTTCATTCCCCAGACCGGATATTCCGGAGGCACTATCTCGATCGGCCTCGGCATTTTCTCCACTGTTACGAATACCGCTTCCGGGGCGCGCACGGCTTGAATTACGCCCGTGTCTACCACCACCTCGGATATCGATGCCCTGATCTGCTGTGAAAAAATGGGTACGTTTTCGTCGGAAAGATATACCGCGCCGATATTGACCGATTCCGGAGAAGGCGACACCACCGGCTTATCCAGGATCGAAAATCGCTCCTCTTTTGCTGCTTTCTCGGCGGAAGCTCTGGCCGGCGCCTGCGGAGCCTTGAGGGTCTCTGCCGGTTTGAGCCTGATTTCCATAAGATCGTATTCCGCCCTGCCCGCTGCCGGCACCGATTTCTTAAATGACGGGAGATTGCCAAGATCGGAAATGGATACGATCATGAATACCACAATGGCTGCCGCCAGGCCCACCGAAGCGGCTGTTCTGAGGATGAATCGTCGATCATCCGACCTGGATATTGCCCGCTTCTTACGCCCCGCGATCTTCGCCATGACCGCGTTATCGAACGCGACTGGATCGATCACCGACATCATTTCGCGGTCATTATCTCGAGAATTTTTCAACGCGGATATCGACTCAAGGTCGGCTTTGCATGACGGGCAAGTCTCGATATGAGACGATAGTTTCTCTCTATCCGACGCGGATAATCCGGGATACTCCCATATTAATCTCTCGATCTTCTCGCATCCGCTCACTGTTTGTCACCCCTTTTTAAAAATTCCGTCAGTTTTGCCCTGGCTCGGTGGAGACGCGACATGACGGTGCCGATTTCGATCTTCAATATCGCCGCTATCTGCTCGTATGAATAATCGGCGTGGGCCCGCAGGATCAATACCTCTTTGAGCTTGACCGGCAGCTTTTCCACGGCCTCTTCTATATCCCGAACTCTGGATTCCCGCTCGAAATTCTCATCCCGGGGCGAATGAACAGCGTCTCTCTCGGCGTCGGAGATCTCCCTGAATACCCCGCGGGTCCTGGTTCTCTGACGCAGCCTGTCGAGGCATTCGTTTATGGCTATGGCTGCCAGCCAGGCGGCCAAATCGCGTGTCCTGTCAAATCCGCTCAAATGGTAGTACGCCTTGACGAAGCATTCCTGCGCCGCCTCCTCCGCCTCGGTCCTGTTCCTCAGCATCCTCAGGCAAACCGCCAGAATCTTCTCTCGATACCTCCTCAGAATCTCCCGGAAAGCCGCTTCCTGACCTTCCAGGGTCCTTGCCGCAAGTTCGCCATCGGGCAGATCGTTCGCCGATGACAACTATGATCTCCCTATGATATACGTTGAGAAACCGCCGATATTCCAATATCGAAATGACTTTTCAGCCGAAATCTTCATGAGACTTTATTCTGGGGGTAACAGGGGAATCTGGCAACTCTTAAATGGATCTGCCGCTCGCGAAAACCCGATTTCGAAGCGAATTTCTTAAGCGATCATCTGTTTCTAATCCGGAATCTCCACATTCGCGCAGTATGGGAAGATCAACCTCTGGCCGAAGCCCAGGAGCGCACACTCTCCACGAACGCGCCCAGCTTGATCAGGTCGTTTTCGCCGGAGGTGCCGTCATAGGCGATATTGAGCCACGGGAAATTGTCGTTGTTCTTCGAGATCCGCGACGATATGGCTGTCATGATGTTGCCGGGCATGCAGGTGAAGGGCATGGTATTGACTATCCCCGAGCAACCCTGCTTCATCATATCGATTGCCTTGCCTATGGCCGGCCTGGCCTCGCCGCCCACGCTGATGGGGAGATAGGGCATGGCATTCTCGAGCTGCAGCGCGATCGGGGTCTCGGTTTCGCCGTTGAGGCTGCTATGAATGTATTTGATGATCCGCTTTTCGTCCTTATTCTGGAAGAATCCTTTGGTATAGGCGTCAAGCAGTTCCCTGAAAGATCGTTTTCTGATAGAATCTTCTTTGTACATCTCCGTAGTAAAGTGAATCCATTCGGAAAAATTCGCCAAATCTACTTCGACTCCCAGCGATTCGAGCTTTTCCACCAGGCGGTTGTTGGAAAACCTGTTGTTGCGGATATAGATCTCGCCTACCACGCCGACGATCGGCAGCCTCTGCCGCCTGCGGTCTGCTATCTCATGGAAACTGTAGAACGCGTCGCGGATTACCTCGGATAACCCGTCGCCGCCTTTTTTTTCGATATCGGATACGGCCTCGTCAAGATAGCGGCGGTATACGTTGTTTGCATCGCCCCGATCGGTTTCATAAGGTCTCGATTTCAGCAGAAATTTCTGCAAATAATCGACAGCCAGGAACCCCCGCCAGGCAAGCCTGCGGAAATTGCCGTTGGTGTTCGGAAACTGGCTGTAGGAATCGTCAGAATTGGGAGAATATATGGGAACGTCGCCGTAAACGAGATTTTCCAGCAACTGTTTATGAAGATGGTGATACTGGCCGAACCGGCATGGTCCGCCGGAAGTTGGCATGAAGAAGGCAACCCGATTGGGATCTACATCAGGCTTTTCCAGCTCGCGGGCCAGGTCGCCTGAAGTCAGCGCGGCTGGGTAACACTCCCGTCCGCCGGTCAGCTTGCGTCCCAGTTCGACCGATCTGCTGTCGGTTTCGGGAAGCACCTCCGCTTCCAGGCCGCAGGCCCTGAATGCGGCCGCGAATGTCTCCGCATGATCGGCCATTCGCGGGATGAGCAGCTTGCGCTTGAATCCGTTCGATTGATAAGCGAACTCCGGTTCCCGATAATCCTTCTTCTTCCTGGGAAGGCTGTCCAGGAAGGCCTCGCAGCGCGTGATAATTCCGGCGTCGGCGGAATGCTCGTCGAGCTCCAGAATCATGTGCGGTTTTTCGCCGATTATTTTCTTGAAATGATGGATTATGAAAGAGTCGGGACCGCAGCTGAAATTGCTGACGTAAATAGGGAAGAGCCCCGGTGTCTCTTTGGCCAAACGGGCCGCGCGAAGAATTCGCCGTCCGCTCTGCCAGTAGAGAAACTCGAATTCCTCATCGGGAAGCTCCACCATATCGAACGGTATGACCGTCACACCGAGGTCCGTCAGTTTCTGAGCGAGATCCATAGAGATCCCGGGATCGAACGTATTATAATGTCTTCCGATCAAAAGCACTCCAGGATTCTCCGGGGAGACCTTATCGAGATAACCGCGTCCGAGTTCGACCAATTCCTTCTTATGATTATCGAACGCGGCCTGGCTTATTCTCAAAGCGGAATTGATTTCCCGTTTGCCGATGCCGAATCGTTTCAGATCGCTGTGTAAAACTTCGGCCACGGCCGCCAGCCCCTCGTCGAATCGAATTATCGGGGCGACAATATTCGTATGCTCGATCCTATCCTCGATGCCCCCCATCGCCAGGTAGGGAAATGCCTGGATATAAGGACAATAATAATTCTTCGATTTTTCGGTGGCCTTCTCCGCGCCGGTGACTATCGACGGCAGAAACACGAAATCGAGATCGCGGCGCGCCAGATCGAGCAGGTGGCCGTGCGCGACCTTCACCGGGAAACACGTCTCCGCCGCAACGGATTCGATTCCTTCCTTTATCAGTTCGCCCGTGCTGTTGCGGGAAATCACCACACGACAGCCCAATTGAGCGAAGAAGTATCTCCAGAAATACATGTACTCCCAATTGGCCAGCAATCGGGGATAACCGACTTTCAATTCCCTCTTCACCGGTCCCATCGGAGGAGCCGCCAGCGCCCTTTTGTTGCGCACGGCAACAGGATTCGGATGGATATCTTTTACTCCCCGCTCGGAATCGTATTTTTCGCAGCGGGAGCCGTAATAAAGCTCGCGCCCGCTGTCATTGATCCTGGTGATATTGCACATATTGGCGCAGTCCTCGCAGATAAACGTCTCCTGAGCGATCTTTCTGCGGGCGATTTCGAATCCCTTAAAGGCCGTCGCCTTGATGTTAGCATTCCTGGCCAGAATCGCCGCCCCGATCGCTCCGGTAATATCATGATGAGGCGGCACGATTATCTCCTTGCCCAGCACGGTCTCGAACGCCGCCACGACGGCTTTATTCCAGGCGACTCCTCCCTGGAACAGTATTCGATCCCCGATTTTCTTTCGGGCGACAACCTTGTTCAGATAATTATGCACTACCCCGAACGCCAACCCGGCGGCGATCTCGGTTTTTTCGGCCCCGCCCTGTTCGAATCGAATCAGGTCGGATTCCATGAAGACGGTGCAGCGCTCTCCGCAGGCGACAGGATTCCCGGCGGCGAAAGAGAGATCGGCGAAATCGGTCTTGATATCGATTCCCAGCCGTTCCGCCTGCTCCTCCAGGAACGATCCCGTCCCGGCCGCGCAGGAGCGATTCATTTCGAAATCGACCACGACGCCGTTCTCCAGGCTCACGTATTTCGAATCCTGACCCCCGATCTCGAATATGGTGTCGACATCGGGCACAAAACTCACCCCTCCGGTCGCCTGGGCCGTTATCTCGTTGCGGATAATATCAGCCCCGACAAGCTCGCCGATCAGGTATCGTCCCGAACCGGTGGTGGCCACTCCCAAGACTTCGAAATCGTCGGAAATCTCCCCGCGGATCTCTTCCAGGCCCCGCTGCATCACCTCTATGGGCCGGCCGGCGGTCATCAGGTAGCGTCGCGAAATAACTTCGCCCTCCGGGCCTATCAATACGAGGTTGGTTGAAAGCGAACCGATATCTATTCCCAAATAACCCGATTTCAGATCCCGACGCGGCTCCATCTCCCGAATCGTCTTTTCGTAATGTTTGTTCTCCGGATGATTGTATTCCAGCGACGTTGTGCGCGGCATGCTTGAAACGAAAACCTTCTTCGTATTGATCCCGATCTCTCTGAATCGTTCGATTTCAATCGAGTACGGCCGGGCCATTATGGCCGCGCCAATGGCTCCGGCCAGGTTGTGCCAGGGCGGCGTGATGAATTGATCGTCGGACAATTCGAATACGTCTTTGAAGGCCTTGATCACCCCAGGATTCGATCCCACGCCTCCGACAAAGGCCACCGGCGGCTCTATTTGTTTTGATTTGACGATGCTTCCCTTGAAATTCCTGGCCACGGCGTAGCACAGCCCGGCTATGATATCGCCGACTGGCACGCCCCTCTGTTGATGATGAATCATGTCGGATTTGGCGAAAACGGAACATCGGCCGGCTATATGCGGCGGGTTTTTCGATTTTACCGCCAACTCGCCGAACTCGCCTTCTATACTTATGCCGATTCGGGCGGCCTGCTGATCGAGAAACGAGCCGGTACCGGCGGCGCAAAGCCCGCTGGCCGCGAAATCGTCCAGTGTCGCGTGAGCGTTCCCGGTCGCTGCGGAGAGGTGTATATACTTGGCCTGCTGGCCCCCCATCTCGAAAATCGATCTTGCCTCCGGAATGAGACGTCCCACCGACGCGCTGATGGCCGAGAACTCGTTAATATACGGCGAGCCCAGGGCCCGGGCCAGTTGCGATGATCCTCCGCCAGTGAATCCCCAGGAGTCGATCGAACTATGCTTTTGGATCAGTTTTGAAATATTCGTCATGGCGCAAGCAATCGGATCGCCCCGGTGTCTGATATTCACCGATTCGAGAATATTGAATTCCGAATCGGTTATCACAACGGCCAGAGAGACGGAGCCGATATCGATACCTATCAGGCGGGAATCCATGAAGCGAATATATTAGACCGCAGCTCGAATTGTAAAGGGCAAAATCGGCAATATGGAATCCGCGGCCGATATTGCCGGATTTTTCGTCGAATAGACGCGAATAAATTATTTGGGTGTATCCAAGTCAGTCCGAAGCACGGGGCGCCGGTTTTATTCGAACAAATATATCGAGGGCTTACGCTTTGGACTTTTCTTTGTAGAAATGGAAAATATGCAGGCTCAATATCAGCATCCCCAAATCCTCGATTATTCGTACAACCAGATTCGATTTGACCGCCGTGGACGTGGAAAAACAGCCGCAGGATACGTTGATGCCGCGAAGCGCTGTTATTGACAGGATAATCGCAAAGAATATCAGCATCGCGCCAATCAGCAGATTAGCCCCCCTGGCTTTGCAGCCGATAATCAGTACAGCGCCGGCGATAAACTCCATCCAGGGCATTATGACGGCTATGTAGTTGATGAGATCGGGCGGAGCAATCCGATAATGATGGATCACCTGGGCGAAAGCGAGGGGGTGAATTATCTTGTCGAGGCTGGCGTAAACGAAAAGCGCCCCGAGGATAATTCGGGATATCAGCGCCAGCGGCCGCTTACCCAGGGCGTCTCTAATCATTCTCTCCCTCCGTGACCTCGGAAGGCAATCCCGCTTCCGT
>CAZDAH010000103.1:8927-10573 GCA_964503405.1 uncultured Ignavibacteria bacterium | reverse complement strand
CGCACGTTAACGTGGGGACTATAGGTCATGTGGATCATGGCAAGACGACGTTGACGGCGGCGATCACCATGGTGCTGGCGCGCAAGAGCAAGAAGGTTTTGGTGCGCGATTTTGATTCGATCGACAACGCTCCGGAGGAGAAGGAGCGGGGGATCACCATCGCCACGGCGCACGTGGAGTATGAGACGGACAAGCGTCATTACGCGCACGTGGACTGTCCGGGACACGCCGACTATATCAAGAACATGATTACGGGGGCGGCCCAGATGGACGGGGCGATATTGGTGGTATCGGCGGCGGACGGCCCCATGCCGCAGACGCGGGAGCATATACTTTTGGCCCGCCAGGTGGGTGTGCCTTTTATCATCGTGTACATGAACAAGGTGGACATGGTTGACGATCCGGAGTTATTGGACCTGGTGGAGTTGGAGGTACGGGATCTTCTTTCCAAATATGAATTTCCGGGTGACGAGATACCGGTTATCCGGGGGAGCGCGTTGCAGGCCATGACCAAGGGATCGGACCTGAGCGTTCCGATAAACGCGCCGGAGTTCAAGAGCGTGTTGGAGTTGATGGATGCCTGCGACAATTACATACCGGAGCCGCAGCGGGACATCGACAAGCCGTTTTTGATGCCTGTGGAGGACGTTTTTTCGATCACGGGCCGGGGCACGGTGGGTACGGGGCGTGTGGAGCGGGGCCAGGTGAAATCGGGCGAGGAGATGGAGATAGTGGGATTTCGGGAGACTCGCAAGACGGTGGTGACGGGTGTGGAGATGTTCCGCAAGATCCTGGATTACGCCCAGGCGGGGGACAACGTGGGGTTATTGCTGCGGGGAGTGGATCGGGAGGAGCTGGAGCGGGGGATGGTGATCGCCAAGCCGGGATCGATTACTCCGCACACCAAGTTCAAGTGCGAGGTGTATGTGTTGAAGAAGGAGGAGGGAGGCCGTCACACGCCGTTTTTCAACGGGTATCGTCCGCAGTTTTATTTTCGGACGACGGACGTGACGGGGAACGTGCAGTTGCCCAAGGACCGTGAGATGGTGATGCCCGGGGACAACGTGACCATGGATTGTTCGGTGATCACGCCGATAGCCATGGAGAAGGAGCTTCGTTTCGCCATCCGCGAGGGCGGCCACACCGTCGGAGCCGGCGTAATCACGGAAGTTATAGAATAGGGATTCTGAATCGGGGAAATTATGGAAAGCCAGAAAATAAGGATAAGGTTGAAAGCGTACGATCACGTAGCCCTCGATAAATCCGCCGAAGAGATAGTCCGAACGGTTACTCGCACGGGAGCCAAGATCGCCGGGCCGGTGCCTCTTCCCACGAAGCGGACCGTGTATACGGTTCTTCGTTCTCCCCACGTGGATAAGAAATCGAGAGAGCAGTTCGAGATGCGGATACATAAGAGGCTGATCGACATTTATGATTCGAGCCAGCAGACTATCGATTCGCTCATGAGGCTGGATTTGCCGGCGGGGGTTGACGTGGAGATCAAAGTTTGATATATTTAAAGGTTTGCTTTTGATTATGAACGCGATTTACGGAAAAAAATTAGGAATGACCAGGGTCTTCAACGAGGCCGGCGATTCAGTGGGAGCGACCGTTGTAAAAATCGATCCCGCTACGGTGGTCAGGGT
>CAZDAH010000103.1:8622-8917 GCA_964503405.1 uncultured Ignavibacteria bacterium | reverse complement strand
GGCTATAACGCCGTAGTGATCGGTTTCGGTCCGGTTCGGCCAAAACTGGTAAACAAGCCGTCGAAAGGACAGTTCGGCAAGGTCGGGGTCGAGGTAAAGAGGCATCTTCGCGAGATAAGATTCAACAGTGGGGAGATGCCCGAAGTCGGCGCCACCTTCACCGCCGATATTTTCAAGCCCGGGGAAAAGATACATGTGTCCGCAGTTTCCAGGGGGCTCGGTTTCCAGGGTACGGTAAAACGTCATGGATTCGCCGGAGGCCCGAAGACTCACGGTCAGTCGGACAGGCTGCGCG
>CAZDAH010000103.1:0-8612 GCA_964503405.1 uncultured Ignavibacteria bacterium | reverse complement strand
GCGCGCCCCCGGTTCGCTGGGGCAATCGAGTTATCCGTCGAGGGTTTTCAAGGGATTGAGAATGGCCGGGCGCATGGGCAATGAGAAAGTTACAGTGAAGAATCTCCGAGTAGTGGCGGTGGAATCGGAGGAATCTCTGGTTCTTGTCAGCGGCGTAATTCCGGGTCATAAGAATTCAATCGTCTATTTGAGAAAGGCCAGGTAAGCGCGATGCCCGAAGCCAGGATGGTGTCGAAAGACGGTTCCGAAAGAGGAACGATCGCCCTCGATGGTCCTCTGTTCGAGAGCGAGCCCAAGGGTCATATTCTCCACGAATATGTCAGGGGGTTTATGCGCAATCAGCGTCAGGGCACATCGTCCACTCTGAACAGGGCTCGAATGAAAGGCGGAGGACGTAAACCTTTTCGTCAGAAGGGAACTGGCCGGGCACGCGCCGGCAGCAATACGTCACCGGTCTGGACCGGCGGGGCGATTGCCTGGGGGCCCGTGCCGAAGGATCATTACCGCTCGATACCGAGGAGTTTGAAACGACGCGCTCTTCGCGCGGCTTTCTCGCTCAGGGCGAATGAGGGCAATATCAGAATAGTCGAGCTTCCAGAAATACCGGAATCGAAAACAAAAATCGTGGCGGAATATTTGAAACAGATCGGGGTTTACCATAAGAAGACGATTCTTCTGTTCGAGGGAAGAGACGACAACCTGGTGCTGGCATCGAGGAATATAAAATATTTCAACGTCAAGAGGGCGGAGCTGGTTAATCCCCTCGATCTGCTCCGGCATGAAAATGTCCTGATTACCGAACAGGGGCTTAACAGGATCAAGGAGACATTCGGAAATGCTTAACGAACGAGAGATCCTGATTCAGGCGATGATTTCGGAGAAGGCGACCGGTTTACAAGAGGAGCAGAACTGTTATGTTTTCAAGGTCGCGGTCGGCGCCAATAAGCCGCAGATCAAACATGCGATTGAGAAGGCGTTCAACGTGAAAGTCGAAAAAGTGTCCGTTTCAAGGGTTAAAGGCAAAACCAAGAGGCTGGGCAGGTTTCAAGGCAGAAGGTCGGACTGGAAGAAGGCTTTTGTCTGGATTAAAGGTGAAGACAAAATAGTGCTCTTCGAGACCGTTTGAGGATAGACTATGGGCATTAAGAAATTCAAGCCGATAACTCCGGGCCGCCGTTTCATGACGGTATCCGATTTCGCGGATATCACTCACGGCGCGCCGGAAAAATCGCTCATAAAACCGCTGAAGAAATCCGGCGGGCGCGGCAATACAGGAAGGGTAACGTCACGTCACAGAGGAGGCGGCCACAAGCGGAAATATCGTCTGGTCGATTTTAAGCGCAACAAGGTCGGGATTGCCGCCCGGGTGGCGGCGATAGAGTACGATCCCAACAGATCGGCCAGAATCGCGCTGCTTCATTATCTTGACGGCGAGAAACGTTACGTAATCGCCCCGGCCGATTTGAAGGTCGACGATGTAATTATCGCCGCGGACGACGCGGAAATTAAAGTTGGCAACACTTTGCCGCTCGCCAGGATCCCCTTGGGGATCAACGTGCATAATCTCGAAATCAAGCCCGGCAAGGGCGGCCAGGTCGCGCGTTCCGCCGGGGCTATGGCCCAGGTTTTGGCCAAAGAGGGCGATTTCGCGCACATGAAGATGCCTTCCGGCGAGGTCAGGCTCTTCAAATTGAATTGTCTGGCCACTATAGGTCAGGTCGGAAATATAGAGCATGAGAATATATCGCTGGGCAAAGCCGGCAGGTCGCGATGGCTGGGCAGGAGACCCAAAGTGAGAGGGGTGGCCATGAATCCGGTGGATCATCCCATGGGGGGCGGCGAGGGCAAGTCGTCGGGCGGGCGGCATCCTTGTAGTCCCTGGGTGCAGCTGTCCAAGGGTTTGAAGACCGGCAATCGCAAGAGATCGGCTAAACTTATAGTCAAGCGGCGCAAGTAGGTCTGGAGGAACGCATGGGTCGATCCCTTAAAAAGGGCCCTTTCATTGATCAAAGATTGTTGAGCAAGCTGGAGGCGCTGAATACGTCGGGGGAGAAGAAGGTCATAAAGACATGGGCGCGCAGAACAACCGTATCTCCGGAGTTTGTGGGACATACATTGGCCGTGCACAACGGAAACAAGTTTATTCCTATTTATGTCACGGAGAACATGGTGGGCCACAAGCTCGGGGAGTTTGCTCCCACCAGGATTTTCAGGGGACACTCAGGCAAGCTCACCGAAAGAAGCGTGGCGTTGAAGTAGGCGGATGAAATGGAAGTCAGGGCAATATCAAAATACGTGCGCATGTCGCCTCGTAAATTGAGGCGTGTGGCGGAACTTATCAAAGGCGAGCCGGTGGATAAGGCTTTGAGTATTCTCGAATTTACGCAGAAAGCCGCCGGGCGGGCGTTACTGAATACCGTGAAATCCGCGGCGTCGAACGCCATCGCGGCCGAGGGCTCGGCCAAGGTTAAAGTGGAGAATCTTTATATAAACAAGATAACTATCGACGGCGGCCCCATCTGGAAGAGGATCAGGCCGGTGGGAATGGGCCGCGCATATGTGATCAGGAAAAGGACGTCTCATATAGGCGTCACACTAATCGAAAAAAAGCCGAAAGTTGCGGCTGAAGAAACGAAGAAGTAAGGAGGCCGCGATTGGGACAGAAAACCCATCCATACGGTTTTAGACTGGGAATAATTAAAAGCTGGAAATCGAGATGGTTCGCCACCAGCAACTACGCGGATCTCTTGCAGGAGGATCTGCTGATTCGGCGTTATACAAATAAGCGTCTTGAGCATGCCGGGGTGGCTGACGTTGAGATATTGAGGGCTCCAAAGAAGGTCACCATCGATATACATACGGCGCGTCCGGGGATTGTCATCGGGCGCAAAGGGGCCGAGGTGGATAAGCTGAAAGAAGAGCTTCAACTTCTTACCGCCAAGGAAATCCTGCTGAATATTATCGAAATCAAGAAGCCCGAGCTCTCGGCGACGCTTGTTGCTCAATCGATAAGCAAGCAGCTGGAGGGCCGAGTTAATTTCAGGCGGGCCATGAAGAAAGCGCTTACGGCCACCATGAAATCCGGAGCCGAAGGAATTAAGATCGTCTGCGGAGGACGGCTTAACGGGGCGGAGATCGCCCGCACCGAGAAGTATCATGACGGCCGTGTTCCCTTGCACACCCTCAGGGCGGATATAGATTACTCCACCGCGACCGCGCATACCACGTATGGCTGTATCGGCGTAAAGGTCTGGATCTGCAAAGGCGAGATTCACAAGGGCGAGGTCTTCCGGGATGCTGAGGAGCAGGAGCGCGCTCTTGGCATGGATGACCAGCCGGCCGACACGAGGAGGCGCCGGGCTCGGCATAAACGTCAGCCCGATATGACTCGCCAGAAACCGAAACCGTCGGCCAAGGCGCTGGATAGATCCAAGGGCAGGAGAGACGGCGATTCGAGGCCTCCGCGTCCCAAGTTCCAGGGCAAGCCGGGCAAGCCCAGGCCTGAAACGCGGCACGAGGATAAAGACTGATGTTGATGCCCAAGAGAGTGAAGTTCCGCAAGCAGCAGCGCGGGCGTAGAAGCGGCAAGGCTTATCGAGGCTGTAATGTCGATTTCGGTGAATTCGGTCTGAAGGCTCTGGAGCCGGGTTGGATTACCAACCGTCAAATAGAAGCATCGCGAGTGGCCATTACCCGTCACGTTAAGCGCGGCGGCAAGATCTGGATAAGGGTATTCCCTGATAAGCCTGTTTCCAAAAAGCCGGCCGAGACGCGTATGGGAAAGGGTAAAGGGGCTCCCGAGTATTGGGTCGCGGTGATCAAGCCGGGCAGGATCTTGTTCGAACTCGAAGGCGTCAACGAGGAACTGGCAAGGCAGGCAATGGCGCTGGCCTCGGCCAAACTTCCGATCAAAACGAAATTTGTCACCCGTCATGATTTAGCCAAGGATTGACCAAAATGAAGGCGCGTGAATTAAGAGACATGACCAGGGATGAAATCCTCAACCATAAGGCGGAACTCGAAAAGGAGATCTTTAACCTCAAGATCCGTCAGGCTACCAAGCAAATTGACAATCCTCTCAAGATAAGAACCTCGCGGCGGGAATTATCGAGGATTGTAACCATATTGCGAGAGGATGACTTGAAGATAAGGCCGTTGACCGCCAGGGGAGAAACGAAGAATGTCTAGGGGTTTTCGCAAGATACGCACCGGCCTGGTTATGTCCGATTCGATGGACAAGACAATTGTGGTTTCGGTGGAACGGTTGATCAAGCACTCTGTTTTCGGCAAGATAATGCGCAAGAGGAAGAAGCTTTACGTACACGACGAGGAAAATCAGGCTGGAAAGGGCGATAAGGTCCTGGTTGCCGAAACGCGTCCCCTTTCCAAGACTAAACATTGGCGGCTGGTGAAGGTATTGGAGAAGGCGAAGTAATCAGGACGGTGATGCTGTTATGATTCAGGAATATTCGAAATTGAATGTCGCCGACAATTCGGGAGCCAAGGTTGTTCAGTGTTTCCGGATACTGGGAGGAACCAGGAAAAGATACGCCAGGGTAGGGGATATTATAGTCTGCACGGTCAAAGTGGCCATTCCCGGAGGCGCGGTGAAGAAAAGCGAGGTCTGCAAGGCGGTCGTGGTCAGGACTACGAGAGAAACCAGGCGCAGGGACGGTACTTATATCAGGTTTTCGGATAACGCGGCGGTAATCATCAACGAGCAGAAAGAACCGCGCGGAACCCGCATATTCGGGCCGGTGGCCCGTGAACTCAGGGACAAGCAGTTCATGAAGATAATATCTCTGGCCCCGGAAGTATTGTAAAGGATCGAATTATGAAAATACGAAAAGGCGACACGGTCAAGGTTTTATCCGGGAACTACCGGGGCAAGGTGGGCAAGGTGCTGAAGGTATTTCCCGATACGGGCAGAGTGATTATCGAAGGGGTCAATCTCATCAAGAGGCATACTCGCCCCACTCCCAAGAACCGCAAGGGCGGTATTATCGAGAAGGAAGGCCCGATAAGCTCGTCGAACGTGATGTATATGGATGCCCGATCGTCCACGGTGGCGCGTCTTGGCCATATGGTGCTCGCGGACGGCAAGAAGGTCCGGGTCAATAAGAAAACCGGGGAGATAATTGAGTAATTATGAGAGCCAGGTTGAAAAGACGGTATTTCGACGAGATTAGGCCGGCCTTCCGCAAGGAAGCCGGTTATCGGAATATCAACGAAGTGCCGAAAATCGAAAAAGTAATAATCAATATGGGTGTGGGCGACGCTATCGGCGATCCCAAGAAGCTGGAAGTTGCCGTGGCGGAGCTCTCCGCAATTACCGGGCAAAAGCCGGCCATACGCAAGGCCCGCAAATCGATCTCGAATTTCAAGCTTCGGGCAGGAATGCCCATAGGCTGCTCCGTGACTCTCAGGGGCGATATCATGTATGAGTTTCTGGATCGTTTTATAAACGTGGCTCTTCCGCGAATCAGGGATTTTCGGGGAGTGGCCACCAAATCGTTCGACGGCCGCGGCAATTACACAATGGGCATAGTCGAGCAGATTATTTTCCCTGAGATCGATTACGACAAGATCGATAAGATCAGAGGTATGAATATCACATTGGTAACCACCGCGAAAACCGACCAAGAGGCTCTCGAACTGCTCAAACACTTCGGAATGCCTTTCAAGAGGAATTAGTTTTATGGCGAAGAAATGCAAGATAGTGGCATCGGAACGCGAGCCGAGATTCAAAGTTCGCCGGCACAGCCGCTGCAAGCGTTGCGGACGTCCCCGGGCTTATCTGAGGCAATTCGGTTTATGCCGTATCTGTTTCAGGGAACTGGCCCTGGCCGGTGAAATCCCAGGCATAGTCAAGGCGAGCTGGTAGGTATTATTATGAGCATGACTGATCCAATTGCAGATTTTTTGACCCGGATAAGAAACGGCTACCGGGCGGGACATCGCAGACTCGATATCCCTGCGTCCAACCTGAAGCAGAAGATCGCGGAACTTCTGGTCGAGCAGCATTATTTGCGATCCGTCGACTATATCGAGGACGGAAAGCAGGGAATTCTGAGAATCCGGCTCAAGTACACGCCCGATTCCAAGAGCGTAATCAGCGGCCTTCAGAGAATCTCCAAACCCGGTCTGAGGAAATACCTGACTCACAGGGATCTGTCCAAGGGCACCCGCAAGATGGGCATGATCATTCTCTCGACGTCGCAGGGGATTCTTCCCGACAAGAAGGCTCTGGAGACCGGTGTCGGCGGGGAAGCCCTGTTCAAAGTCTGGTGATATTCGGAGGAATTTATGTCGCGAATAGGTAAAAAGCCAATTCCGGTACCCGGCGTCGTCAAGATAAAACGCGAAAAAAACGTGGTTACGGTGGAAGGTCCCAAAGGCAAGTTAACCCAGGTAGTCTCCTCCGAGATAGCGATAGAAATTGCTGATGACGAGGTCATTCTTACCAGACCCGAGGATTCAAAACGACTCAGGGCCTTGCACGGATTATACCGCGCGCTGTTGGCGAATATGATCTTGGGGGTGACCAGGGGGTTTGCCAAGACGCTGTTGATCGAAGGTGTGGGATACCGGGTCGAAAGGGCCGGTAAGACGGCCTCATTCTCGCTGGGATTTTCCCATCCTGTGGTGATCATTCCCCCGGATGGAATAAAGATCGATATCGAGGGGCCGACCAGGTTTTCCGTTTCGGGAATCGACAAGCAGCTCGTAGGCCAGGTAGCGGCCAATATAAGATCATTCAGGCCGCCGGAACCTTACAACGGCAAGGGAATCAGGTACGAGCATGAACATATCCGACGGAAAGCCGGGAAGACCGCGGGAGCATAGAGAATATGGCCAGGGATAGAAGTTCGATAAAGCGCGCCGCGAGAACAAGACGCGCCAACAGAGTCAGGATCAAGGTGCGGGGCACCGCCGATCGTCCGAGACTTGTAGTTTTCAAAAGCCTTAAGCATCTGTACGCACAGCTGGTCGACGATGACAGCAGGAAGACCATAACCGGAGTCTCCAGCCTTAAAGGCGGTCTTAACGCTTCGGGCAACATGACAACCAGAGCCGGCATCGTCGGCGAGGCGATCGCCAAGAAAGCCCGGGAGCTGGGGATCAATACGGTAGTGTTCGATCGTTCCGGATATGTTTATCATGGAAAGATAAAAGCATTGGCGGAAGCCGCCAGAAAATCCGGTTTGGAATTCTGATTGGATTTTTGACAGAGAGGTTAGATTGACGAGATTTTCTTCTGATCAGGTCGAATTTCAAGAGAAGGTGATCCACGTGAACCGTGTGGCCAAGGTAGTCAAAGGCGGCCGCCGGTTCAGTTTCACCGCCCTTGTGGCCGTTGGCGACAAGAAGGGAAAGGTCGGCATCGGGCTGGGCAAGGCCAAGGAGGTATCCGATGCTATCCGCAAGGGAAGTGAAGCGGCCCGGAAATCCATGGTCAGCGTGCCCATAGCCGAGGGGACTATTTCCAAAGAGATAGTAGGACGATTCGGGGCCGCCAGCGTGATGCTCAAGCCGGCATCGGCCGGAACCGGCGTGATCGCCGGGGGTCCTGTCAGAGCTGTACTTGAATCCGCCGGCATTCAGGATATTCTGACCAAGATTCTCGGTTCGCCCAACGCTCATAATGTCGTGCGGGCGACCATGAATGGTCTTCTGAGGTTAAAAGAGATCGAAGGGCTCGATGGAATCAGGACGCAGGAGACTGGTTAGTTATGGCCGATAAGCTGGAAATCAAAATGATACGGTCCGCGGCCGGGTCGAGCGCGAATCAAAGATCGAATCTCAAAGCCCTGGGACTTCGGCGGCGCGAGCAGGTTGTGATCCATGACGATTCCGGGACGATTCGCGGGATGATTACCAAAGTATTCCATCTTGTAAAAGTAACGAAACGGCAGGGATAGCATGGATCTTGCGAATTTACAGCCCGCTCCCGGCTCGACAAAGAACAGAAAGCGTCTCGGCCGCGGTCCCGGCTCGGGCACTGGAAAAACGTCGGGCAAGGGACACAAGGGCCAAAAGGCCAGAAGCGGTTACAAGAGCAAGGCCTGGAGCGAAGGCGGCCAGATGCCGCTGCAAAGAAGACTGCCCAAACGCGGTTTCACCAATATATTTCGTGTGGATTACCAGGATGTGAACGTAGCTGTTTTCGAGAGCATTTCGGAATCCGAGATCAATCCCGAGCTTCTTCGGCTGCGGGGATTTCCCCCAAGATAAACAGGCCTGTCAAAATTTTGGGCCGGGGTGAGGTTGCCAGGGCATTGAAGGTAATGGCTCACTCGTTTTCCAAATCGGCGATGGACAAGATAGAGAAAGCGGGCGGCACGGTCGAGATTATCGGGAAAGTCAAGGTAGAGAACAGATCTATAGCGGAAACGGCGCGAATCGAAGACAAAGATTGAAGAACGCGGGTAAGAAGTGCTCGATAGCATAAGAAATATTTTCAAGATTCATGAGCTCCGGCAACGGATTTTATTTACACTCGGTTTGCTGGTTGTGTATCGTATAGGCGGTCACATCCCCACACCCGGAGTCGATTTGCAGGCGATAGAGCAGTTCGATCCGGGGGGACTTTTTACCCTATACGATCTTAT
>CAZDAH010000102.1:8926-10585 GCA_964503405.1 uncultured Ignavibacteria bacterium | reverse complement strand
CGGTAGAGACTTTCCGCTTGTGCGCGCGCAGGGAGAAATAAGCGGCCAGGAAGAAAAAGACGGTAAAGACAACGACGGTCGGTATAATGACCGAAAGGGAAATTCCCTTGTAGGGGAATTCCGAATCGTTGACCAGCATCAATGAACCGAAAAATAAGCTCAGCACGCCACCACCTCCAAGTATACCATGACTGGCGATTTTTACCTCGAGTAGGAACAGCGTTAAGGCCAGGAGAATGAACAGCACACCGGCGAAACGTATGGGCAGGGCCTGGAACGAGAACAGGGCCAGAATGAGGGCGATTCCGCCGATCACCCCCGGTAGTACAGCTCCCGGGTTGGAGAATTCGAAATAAAGCCCGAGCATGCCGATGGTCATGAGGATGTAGGCGATATTGGGATCGGAAATTATCTCCAGGATCTGATTGGCGATTCCGACGTCGAGTTCGACCGTTTCGGCGCCCGACGTATTCAAGACAACCGGGCCGGAGATCAAATCCAGCGAATCTTTATCCATCTGCTCCAGCAGGTCGGTGATATCGTCGGCGATATAATCGATCACGTTCATTTCCAGGGCTTCGAATTCGGTGATCGAAACCGATTGCCTGACCGATTCCTCGGCCCACTCGATATTTCGTCCACGTTTTCTGGCCAGGGTCTTTATCTTGGCGACAGCGTCGTTGGTGATCTTCTCCGAGAGAGTCGAATCCATCTCTCCCCTGCCCATAGCCACCGGATGGGCCGACCCGATATTTGTTTGCGGCCCCATGGCGGCGACGTGCGCGGCATAGGAGATATATACTCCGGCGGAGGCCGCCCTCGACCCGGGCGGATAAACGAAAATCACGACCGGGATATTGGCCGCCAGAATGTCCTGGATGATGTCCCATGTCGACTCGGTGTTGCCCCCGGGAGTATTCAGGGTCACTATGAACGCCTGGGCGTCGAGCATGATCGATTTGCGGATACCGTCCCTGATCTCCTTAACCGTAACCGGCCCTATTGCCGATTCGATATTCATTATTGTAACCGGTCTTTTGGGAGACACTATCTCGAGATCGTCCTGGCAGTAAACAGCGGGCGAAAAAAGCGAAAGGATAATCGATGTTAAAAGATATCTCATAGCGTCATAATACAGTCGAGGGTTTATTGATGTCAAGAGTAATCGGGCTAATCAATTTTCAGATTGTCGCGGCCATAAACTATTCTGCCGTCGATAACCGTGGCCAGGTTCTCGACACAATGAATATCGTCCGGCCCGATCCTGAGAATGTCGTCAGATATTACCGAGAAGTCGGCCCGTTTTCCCACCGCCAAGTCGCCGGTGATATCGTCGAAACAGCAGGCCTCGGCCGCGCCGGAGGTGTAAACGCGCAAAGCCTGACGGACGGTAATTTTCTCCTGCGGGTACCATGCGGCGCGAGCTTCACCCGGCCGCTTCCTTGTCACGGCGGCGTGAATACCGGCAAATGGATCGGCGGTCTCGATAGGAGCGTCGGATCCGAAGGCTAAAGTCGCGCCGGAACGGAGAAGCGTTCTGAAAGGATAGGCGTAACGTCCCCGAGCGCCCAAGTACCTGTCGGAGATATCGCGATCCGACGTGGCGTGAATGGGCTGCATGGAGGCGACGACGCCCAGCTCGGCAAGCCGGGGCAGGTC
>CAZDAH010000102.1:8293-8916 GCA_964503405.1 uncultured Ignavibacteria bacterium | reverse complement strand
AGGCGATTACCCTGTGTTTTGCGAATAGCGGAATATGCTGTTTTCGCAAAATCTGGGCATGCTCTATTCTCGATTTCAGACCTTTTTCCGCGAATTTCCCGGAGGCCTTACCGTAGGCGCCAAGAGCCTGGAAATTGGCTTTGTCCCCAATGGCATGTGTAGCGACCGAAATCCCGATTTTGATGGCACGGGCGACGTATTCATCGAGTCGAGCGGGTGTCAGGGTCTGTATGCCGACGTTGCCGTTTGAACGGTCATACGGTTTGAACATATAAGCGGTCTGCGAGCCCAGCGCGCCGTCTGCGAAGAGCTTCAAGCATCCTGTTCGGAGGTGTTCGGAGCCCCGACCCGTCCTGAGTTTGGATTCTTCCGCGAATTTCAAATCGGCCGGACCGATCATCTTAAAAACCCTGAGATGGAGTTTGCCCCCGCTCTCGAGATCGGCGTATACGGTAATTAATTCTCTATGCGTGTCGCAATCTCCTACGCCGATTATTCCGAATTTCAGAAGATGTCTCTGCGCGGCCCTGATCGCTTCCCGCCTTTCGTTTGCCGTTTGCAAAGGTATTCTGCCTGTAATCAGTTCTACTGCGTTCTCCTGAAGTATTCCCGTCGGTTCGCCC
>CAZDAH010000102.1:6605-8283 GCA_964503405.1 uncultured Ignavibacteria bacterium | reverse complement strand
GACTCACTTTTGAGTATCTTTCCACCGGGAGGATCGGGCGTGACGGCGGAAATAGAGCATGCTTTTAAGGCTGCGGAATTGACCCAGATAAGGTGCCCGTCTTTGCTGTTGAGTGCGATTGGATTATCGGTTATATCGTCGAGAACGTACCTGTCGGGAAAAGCCTCGCCCCAGAGGTTTTTATTCCAGCCGCGGCCGCGAAGCCATTGACCATTTTCCAGTTTTGACGACGCTTTTTTGAGTATCATGCGGATCTTGTCGAGAGAGTCGACACCGTCGAGATTGACCCGGCTGAAGAGGTTTCCCAAACCGAGCATGTGCAGGTGCGAATCGATCAGGCCGGGAATAGCGTGTCTTTTCCCCAAATCGATTGATTTGAAACCGCGCCTGGCCAGGGGCCTTAATACTGCATTACTGCCAATATCGACAATGAGGCCGCCGTCCACGGCGAGGGCCTCAAAACATCTGTTTTTGTCAGGAGAGCTGAAACATCCGTTTATGAACAATATTTTTCGGCTCATTAATCCCCGCCTTGACCTTTGCCTATCACACGGTAATCACCGTCGCGCACGGTGACGCCCAACTGATCGAGCCGTTCCAACAGAGGGATAACATATTTCCTGCTGGTGTTCAGGAATTCTTTTATATCCGAGGCTTTCGCTTTGCCTTTGGATTTCAGAAGTTCTCTGACCCTTGCGGATATCGCGTTGAAATCGCCGGCAGTGAAGAGCACTCCCCCTTTGAGCTCGATTAATTCGCCCTTATCTTTGAGGAATTCGATGACGACCTCATAACGCGGATCCTCATCTATAAACTCCTTTTTCAATGGAGCGCTCAGGGGGCCGGCCGAAAGGCGGGCATTGAGCTTCCCCTGCAGGGCCTGCTGATCCGGTTTGAGACGGGCCTCGTGACCGGGGATTTTCAGAAGTCCTTTTACCTTGGTTATTTTGCCCGACGAAACCAGGTATTCGATAATCTCGGGCAGACGTTCAGGGCTTATCTTCAATTTTTTCGCCAGCACGCCCGGATCGATACCTTCGGCCCAGGGACGCATCCGGTGGTCTTTCTCGATAAGTTCCCCTGCGGGCTCCGCGTATTTCTCCAGAAATTTCTTGGGGACTATCTCATCTCCCGATATCAGAATTACTCCTTCGGCGGAGAGCCTCTCCAGGGCTTCGTTCATAGCGGTATGGGGAAAAGGCAAATTCCCGAATAATGCGGCTCGTGGAATTTTCACGCGCTTTTCCAGTTCCGATTTGATAATCGACTCAGCCGTCAGATCATTTCGGGCCTCGAGCAGGCTTATCTGAAGTTTCTTATCCTTTCTGCCGGAGAAAGTCTCTGTATCCAGGACTGCACCTCCGCCCACTGTATCCTGCGGGCTTATCCGCCTCAGAATGAACTGATCTCCTAATTTGGCGGCCACCGGAGTTTTCAGATTCAATCTGGCCAGCGAATTCTCACCGGGTTTTAAAAGATCTGTCTGCAGCAAATAGACCCGGGCGATAATGTCGGCGGTGCCAAGCAAAAAAGAGATTTCCGCGCCGTTTTTTAACGGGTATTTCGAGTTTTCCAGCAGTTTGATTTCGCCGGCTATCCTGGACGTGGGAGTGACTGTCCCGGCCGCGCAGATAGCGTCGCCTCGGCTGATCACGCTTCGCTCCATCCCCACATGGTT
>CAZDAH010000102.1:5171-6595 GCA_964503405.1 uncultured Ignavibacteria bacterium | reverse complement strand
CACAGCCACCCTGCTTCCCGGCGCGGCGGTTTCGATTTCCTTCTTATGAGTCTGAAGTTTTCGTATTCTCGCTGTCATGCCCGACGGCTGCAATTCCACCTGCTGATCCAGGAGCAGCTTTCCCTCGAGCAGGGTGCCGGTAACAACAGTGCCGATACCCTGTATGGTGAACCTGCGGTCGATAAAGAGCCTCGCGGCCCCGATATCCGGCCTTTGAATATCGTCGGTGAGTATCGTATCGAGAGCGGTGAGGATCTCCGATACTCCCTCGCCGGTGAGGCTCGAGACCGGGATAATGGGTTTGTCAGAAAGAACGCTTCCCTTCAGGCGATCGCGGATATCGTCACTCTGCAGCTCGATCATGTCGTCTTCGACAAGATCCTTCTTGGTCAGGGCGACCAGCCCGGTTTTGACACCGAGGAGTTTGATTATGCCGAAATGTTCCTCGGATTGAGGCATCCAGCCGTCGTCAGCGGCTATCACAAAAATAACCGCGTCTATACCGCCCACGCCAGCCACCATGTTGCGGACAAATCGTTCGTGCCCGGGAACATCGACCATGCCGACCGATCTTCCCGACGGCAGATCGAGCCAGGCGAAACCGAGATCGATGGTCATTCCGCGTTCCTTTTCCTCGGGCAGACGATCGGGATCGATTCCGGTCATCCTGGTGACCAGCGCCGATTTGCCGTGATCGATATGACCGGCTGTGCCTAATACAAACATGACTTCAAAGCGTCAATCACGATATTGTCCTGTTGGGGCAGAACGGTTCTCAGGTCGATGAGCGCCCCGGACGGGGAATTTCTGGCGATAACCGGAACTGCATGATTCCTCAATTTCCTGGAAAGCTCGGCTGAGTCTCCGGCAATCTTCAATCCGAAACTGGGGAACGAATACTCAGGCAATGATCCGCCTCCGAAAGAACTCCGCAGCTCGGTTCCTTCCAGAAGCGGGCTGCCGATTGCCTCGATAATACCCCGCGCTCGAGTCTTCAGACTCTCGATGGGCAGAGATGCCATCGTCCAGCAGAGGTTTTCCGATCTCCCGGCGGCGTATCGCAGCAGGACACCTTCCATAAGCCCGATGGTCAGTTTATCGGGTCTCACCACCCGGTAAAGCGGATCTTTGGCAAGCGCGGATATATATTTCTTTTTCCCGACAATCAGGCCGGCCTGCGGACCTCCCAGGAGTTTATCGCCGGAGAAACAGACAAGATCCGCACCCGCGCGCACGGCCGATCTTATATCCGGCTCGTCCAACGGAAACTCCTTGTTTTCCATCGGAAGCAGCCCCGAACCGAGGTCATAACAGACCGGGACTTTTTTCTGCCTGGCCAGTTCCGCTATTCTCGACGGTTCAGGCTCCTCAGTGAACCCCTTCTGGATAAAATTGCTTTTGTGCACGATCAGAATCAGGCCGGT
>CAZDAH010000102.1:0-5161 GCA_964503405.1 uncultured Ignavibacteria bacterium | reverse complement strand
CGGTGAAGGGTGTTAACTGTCGGCACACTGAAAGAGGTTTGTCTAGTCACCAAACTTACGCGTGTAGGGTAACAGCGTATTCTTGTTGATTGCCTTGCTATAATCCGATAGCGATGTCCTATTCGTGGTGCCTATCTCTTTAAGCTTCGCGCCGGTTCGCTCTATTATCTCGGGGATTCGAAACCCGCCGCCGATCTGGACGAGCTGGCCGCGCGATATAATCACCTCTTTTTCGCCGGCGATATTTGCCACCATGAGGTATACCGACGAGGCATTATTATTGACAATCATGCCGGATTCGGCCCCGCCGAGAGCGGCGATCAGTTTTCCGACAACAGCTCCCCTCTTCGATCTTTTGTTATCCTGAATATCGAATTCGAGATTGGAGTAACCGCAGACGGCGTTTTTCAGGCTGTCCAAAATTTCCGGATCCAAGGGGGAACGTCCCAGGTTGGTATGAAGGATTACCCCGGTTCCGTTAACGACAGCGCGAAGTGTGTCTGCTTCGATGTTGCTGAAAAAAATCACTATTTCCCGAACAATATTTTCCCTGGTCGGAACAGCCGAGCCATTTTTCGTCCTTTTTTTAAATTCGACGGCGATCCTTTTTGCCTCCGATGAGACGAATGGAAAAGAAAATTTGTCCATTAATAGGGCCAGACGTTCGTCCTCGAGGATCGACGATATGCTGGGAAAATTCGAGAGCGTCAGTCTTTGCTTACTTTTACCCGCCATTCCTCCCTTTCGATGATTTTGCCGATTCGAGAAAAATTGACGTTCCTCGCCGACAGCTCCAACTCCAGCTTCTCGGCCATATCGCTCTTCATTGCTATCAGCAGCCCGCCCGAAGTTTGAGCGTCGGCCAAAATCAGCTTTTCATATCCGGCAAATTCGCCATCCCAGCAAGTCTCCGAGTCGACGCTCAATAGGTTGGCTCTGCTCCCGCTCGGGAACGAATCGCGTAGCGCCAGATCCAAGGCGCCGGCCATTAACGGCATTGCGAGGTAATTAATCAGCGCTGATTTGTCGGAAGCCACGAGCATTTCCATAAGATGACCCAGGAATCCGTAACCGGTTATATCGGTCACGCCGCAATTGTAGCCGTCAGCGTCAAGCGTGGCCGCCCTGATCGCCTCCGACGCTTCCCGATTGAGCTGTTTCATTATCGATATCGCTCTGGCCACGATATCGGCTGACGTTTTCTCGTTTTTGAGCGCCGTGGTGATAAGACCGCTTCCGAGAGGCTTGGTCAGGTAAAGTATATCATCTTTTCTGGCCCCGGCGTTGGTCAGAATTCGATACGGCTCCACTGTTCCGGTGACTGCCAGGCCGTAGAACGGCTCCGGGGATTTGACCGTATGCCCGCCGACTATGGGAATTCCCGCGACCTCGGTAATGGAAAGCCCCCCCTCGATGATTCGCTGCAAAACCGTGAGTGGAAGTTCTTTCTCGGGAAATCCGACGATATTAATCGCTGATAATGGGCTCGCTCCCATTGCGTAAATATCGGAAAGCGAGTTGGCCGCGGCTATCGCACCGAAATCGAATGGATCATCGACGACAGGTGTAAAATAATCAACTGTGGTCACAATCGCCTGGTTCTCAGACACCTTGACAACCCCGGCGTCATCGAAAAAATCCATGCCCACCAGCACGTTATCGAATTTCTGTTTTTTCAGACCGCCCAGGACCTGGGCCAGCTCAGTTCGGCTGAGTTTGGACGCTCAGCCGGCGCAGGCGGCGTATTTGGTCAGCCTGAAGATTTCCTCTTTGGCGCTCAACACTCCTCCATACAAATACCCGGACTTTAATATAAGTCAGGATTCGGCGTATTATCAAGGCATTTGCGAAGCGATTGGCTGCTGTTTGGAAAGCGTTGTTCAAAAAAATGCGCGGCGTGGAATAAAACGTCCGAATTTTAGTATATTAAATGACATTGCGCGGCGTTTCGCCGGGCAGGAGGATTGCGGTCAATGACCCTGATAATGCGAAGATCCATTCGGCTGCTGCCCGCTTGTTTGCTCGTGATTTGCGTGATGCTTCTATCCTGCGGCCGCAATCCCACCGAAGTCGATATCTACGATGTCGTCAACGGCAGCTGGGACTGGGCTTTCTCTTACGGAGGATACGCCGGTGAATATGTTTATCCCGATTCTGCGGGCTATCATAAGACCATTCATTTTGGCAATGACCGCGTCTATACCGAGGCTATAGACGATTCGGTTGTGCTTGACGAGAAATACGAGATCGTGATGCGGCGGACGGGTGACAGGCCGGCATACCATTTATATATCGAAAATCAGGCGATCGACCTTTTCATTGAGCGGGTGGATACGGACACGCTGACGCTGCGCGAGAACTGCGATGACTGCTATTCGCATACTTATGCCAGATTGCGTCCGCTTTAGGGCCTAATGCGCTATCGATGAAGATTCGCAGTTATCGATAGGAATGGAACGCGTTTATATTCTCCCATAAGGGTAAAATACGAACAGCACAAGAGCGATTCCGAATAACGCCCAGGTCCCCGCGTTGATTTGGCGGGCTTTGCCCGCGAAGACCTTGAACAGCGGATACAGGGCGAATCCGGCGGCCATGCCGAACCCGATATTGTAAGTGAAGCTCATCAAGGCTATGGTCGCCACCGATGGGAATAGCTCGGAGTAATCCTGAAACGGTATTTCTCTTATGGGCGAAAGCATCAGAAACCCGACCACCACAAGCGCCGCGCCATAGGCGCAAGGCGGCACGGAAACGAACAAAGGCGCGAAGAAAAGGCAGAGAAGCATCAATATCGCGGTTACCAGAGAGGCGAATCCGCTTTTGGCCCCCGCCTCGATACCGGCCGCCGATTCGATAAAGGTTCCGGTAGTGGTAGTTCCGGCAAGGGCCCCGGTGACAGTGGCGATTGCGTCGGCCATCATCGGTTTTTCGATTTCCGGCAGGTTTCTGTTCTGATCGAGCAACCCCGCCCGGGCCGAGACCCCGATCAGCGTGCCCATAGTGTCGACAAAATCGAGTATGAAAACCACAAGCAGCACAGGGAGAAAATCGAGCCGAAAAGCGCCGGCGATATCCAGTTTGAGGAATAATGGCTTCAACGACGGCGGAAAGGAAATCAGACCTTCGGGCATTGGAGCGGCGCCGACAATAAAAGCCATTATGGTTGTCGCCAGCATGCCGATAATAATCGCCCCGGTGATTTTTCTGATCATCAGAATTGAAATCAATATTATGGCGAATAGGGCTAACAGCGGCCCTGCCGATGAAAGCGCGCCGATTTTCACCGGCGCCCCCTCGACCCCGATCCTCACAATGCCGGTTTCATTCAGTCCTATAAGCATTATGAAGAATCCTATGCCAACAGCGAAGCTCATTTTCAAACTTTCAGGTATGGCGTTGACGATCCAGCAGCGAATTCTCAGCGCCGTTATGATGACCAAAATAACTCCGCCGAGGAATACGGCCCCAAGCGCCGTTTCCCAGGGATACCCCATGCCGCGGCAGACTGTGAAGGCGATAAAAGCGTTCTCCCCCATATAGGGCGCGATCGCGAACGGCCGTCGAGCGTAAAGGGCCATCAAGAGCGTGCCCATTACCGACGCTAATATAGTGGCGGTGACCATGGCGTCGCGAGGAAATCCGCCTCTCTCGAGAATGGCCGGATTTACCACGATGATATAGGCAATGGCGAAGAAGGTGGTCAATCCCCCCAATATCTCTTTTTTGTAGTCGGTGCCGAGAGAATCAAACCGAAAATATTTTCTCATCTTCCCCTCCACCTCTTCCTGACGATAAGATATTTTCGGATAATATGAACTGATATGTCAATATTTATCTGAGCGACAAGTCGTCGGGCTTCAACTTTCACCGCTCTCGCGCCACCACACGATCACGAATTTGCCGGAGAAATTCGAGATAAGATTCGTCCTACGGCGCGGGAGGACAGAATTCGCAGGGCAGCAGCTCCGGATTGTTGGTGGAGAGCTTGGAGAACGCCACCACGACGTCGGCGATATTAAAATCACAACTGTTGTTGACGTCCATGGCGACCGCCCAAGCATTCCCGCTGCCGGGAGGGCATTCGCAGATCAAAGCGGGCTCGGGGGAACCGGTGCTCAATCTCGAGAAAGCGGCTATGACGTCGGCGATATTGAATTCATTGCTGCCGTTGTAATCCCCCAGCACGTAATCACAGCCGATGGATATCGTGTAATCGCGGGTATCGGATAAGGCGGGATTGGAGGAATCGAGGCATCGAATCGTAAACTGATACTCCCCTTCCGATTCCGGCACCCCGGAGATAATCCCCGTTATCTCGTTGAGAATCAAGCCCGGCGGAAGCTCTCCGGATATGACGGAGAAGGCATAAGGCTGCTGACCGCCGCGGGCCTCTATTTGGGCTTCGTAATCAGCGCCAGCGGAGGCGTCGGGCAAATCGAGGGTCACTATGTGCATCGTATAACCGACCTGATTGGCTTGTTTGAGGATCCAGTCGTATTTATCGAATTGCACCTGAGTGACGTTGCCGTCAAAAACGATCCTGTAATCGGCGTCGCGGCTGTCGTTCCAGACGGTCGTTTCAGTCTCCACACTGTTAACAAACGGATAAATCTTGATGGGCATAATGAACAATTCGGGCGCGGGGGATCCCTGAACCTGATCTATGTGCAGGAAAAGCTCGTATTGACCGCCGCCGATATTCTCGTCGATCCAGGAATACTGGTAGAGGGGACGGTTCATCCCCCAGACCCATTGATCGAAAAACCAGTCGAGCGGCTGGCCATAATATTCGGCCATGATATCGCGGAATTCCAGCGTCTGGATGGTTCCGTATTGATGCTCGGGATGGTTGGCGTAGCCGTACATGCCGTCGAAAAAGACCTGATCTCCCATTACGCCGCGCAGGATATGCAAAATCCACGAACCTTTATCGTATACCGTGTTGCTGTCGAAAAGCGGATCGGGATCGTAGACCGGGCCGCTGGGATCGACCACGCTGTTATTATTGAGCATATAATTGCGGTAGGCGCTGAACCCTTGCAGTTCTTCAACATAAAGCGCTTCCAGGTACGCCGCGAACCCCTCGGTGGCGCGATCGAATCGCAGCGGCGCCCGTCCCGCTGCGCCTGGTGGCCATTCCGGTGGGTGGCGAGGAAGC
>CAZDAH010000101.1:0-10676 GCA_964503405.1 uncultured Ignavibacteria bacterium | reverse complement strand
AAATGAAATTACACAACTATTGACATGAGCTCGTTGGTGATTTCGGCGTTTGTCTCTGAGCCTGCTCCACAGGCACCGCTTCCTGCAATAGACTCATTACCAATAAACAGGCATCCGGTTAAGTTGAGGGTCATATTGTTGTGCTGATAGTATATAGCTCCACCAAAGTTGCCAGAAGTGTTGGCAACAAATTTGCAGTTCACGATATTTGTTGGCTCCGACTGCCCTTGGCCATTTATATAGACTGCTCCTCCATTGTCCGCGTGGTTTGACTCGAATATGCAGTCGATTATTATAGGAGATGACCCAAAAGTCCACACGGCGCCACCTCCTCCCGGTTGCGCGAGTCCATTTCGCACAGTAAGTCCTTCGAGTCTTGCTAAAGAGCTCTCACCAGACAAAGCAAGAAAGCCTCTGCCATTATTTTCACAGTCTATTACCGTTGCATTCGGTCCGTTTAGGGACTTTACTACGATATCATTACCGGCGAAATCAATGTCATAATTCCCCATTCCGGTGTATTCACCGTCAGCAATAAGCACTGTATCCCCATCAACACTTGCATCAATCCCAGCCTGTATGGTCGGCTGGTCAGCTGGCACGTTTATGATTGTCGCCGAAACAGGCATGCCTATAAACAAGGCAAATCCGCAGAAAAGCATTATGGCTGACCGCATCGCTCAAACCTCCGCTATTCAGTTTTCTCCACTAATACAAATAGGACATCGTACTACTCTGCTTCGCACAGCCACAGCCCGACAAAACCGGGGGGATGGGCCTTACTGCGTAATAAAGTAACGCCGGCCTTCGGCGATGTCAACCTTTTTTTATATCTATGAGGCTATTTTAAGTCCGGCTGGATATTCCCCATCTCACCCAAACCACTTCCTCTGCCGCGCGAACCCCTCCAGCTCGGCGCGGAAATCGGGGTGGGCGATACTGATCAGCAGCCGGGCCCGCTCCCCCACCGAGCGGCCGTGCAGATTCACCGCCCCGAACTCCGTTACCACCCAGTGCACGTCGCCGCGGCTGGTTGTTACTCCTGTGCCCAACGGCATCGTATGCGTTATACGTGAAATCGTCCCCTTCTTCGCCGTCGAGGGCAGTGCGATGATCGGCTTGCCTCCCTTCGATCGGGCTGCGCCGCGTATGAAATCGACCTGGCCCCCGATCCCCGAATAGAAGTAATGCCCGAACGAATCGGAATTGACCTGGCCGGTGAGATCGACGCCCAGGGCCGAATTGATGGCCACCATCTTGTCGTTCTGGGCGATTATGAACGGATCATTCACGTAGCGCGACGGATGCAGCTCGATCAACGGGTTGTTATCGGCGAACTCGAAACAGCGGTGTGTGCCGAGCATGAAGCTGGCCACGATCTTCCCCGGATGCAGCGTCTTCTTTTCGTTGTTGATCACGCCTTTCTCGACAAGATCCACGACTCCGTCGGAAAACATCTCGGTATGCACGCCGAGGTCTTTCTTGTCGCCGATATTGGACAAGACGCCGTCGGGGATGGAGCCGATCCCCATCTGCAGGGTGGAGCCGTCGTCGATGAGGTCGGCGATATGCTGCCCTATGGCCCTTGAGGTCTCATCGGGCCTCCCCTGCGGCCACTCCAGAATCTGCTGTGAATGCTCGACCACGTAGTCGAGCTTCCTGACGTGAATGAAGCTGTCGCCGAGGATGCGGGGCATTTCGGGATTTACCTGGGCGATCACGCACTTAGCCACTTTGGCCGCCGACTTGGTTATCTCCACCCCCACTCCGAAAGAGAGAAATCCATGTTCGTCCGGAGGAGAGCAATGGATGAGGGCGACGTCGATGGGAAGCTGGCCGCTGGTAAACAGCCATTCGGCCTCGCCGAGGAAAATATGCGTCTGATCGGCGCGGCCGGCGTTGACCGCCTCGCGCACGTTATCGCCGGTGAAAAACGAACGATGCCTAAAATGCCCGGCCATTTCGGGAGAGGCATAACCGGCGGCCCCGGCGGTTAAAAGATGGACGATCTCGACATTCTCAAGCTCGTCCTTGCGGGCCGTCAATTTTTTGACGAGATGTTCGGGCTCGGCGCAACCGGCGTGGATATACACACGGTCGCCCGATTTGACGACTTTGAGAGCCTCCTCGGCCGAGGCCCGTTTCCTCTGGTAATCGTCGATCCAGTTCATGCCCGGCCGCCTTTCAAGGCCTTGGCCAGCTCGATGAAGGGGGTATCGAATTTCCTGGAGACAGCCCGGTTGGTAACCGCTCCGTTATACGTATACACTCCTTTGGCCAGCCCCGGATCGGCCTCGAGGGCGGCTTTCAAACCGTTGTTGGCGATATCGAGTATGTAGGGCAGAATGGCGTTGGAAAGCGCGTAGGTGGCGGTGCGGCCCACGTTCGAGGGCATGTTGGGCACGCAGAAATGAGTGACATCGAACTCCTTGTAGGCGGGCGAGGCCCAGGTTGTCGGCCGCGACGTTTCCACGCATCCTCCCTGGTCGATGGAAACATCGAGGATAACCGAGCCCGGTTTCATGCTGCGAACCAGGTCCTCGGTTACCAGTTTCGGAGTCTTCTGGCCATGTATTAATACAGCCCCGATCAATACGTCGGCAAATGGAATTACTTTCTCCAGATTGTACTGGAATGAAAGGTATGTTACTAACTGGTTATCGAAAACTTCGTTGGCCCGGCGCAGCCGCTCCATGTACGCGTCGAGCAAAATGACATTGCAGCCGATCCCCCTGGCGTTTCTGACCGAATTCAGGCCGACAACGCCGGCCCCGAGCACGACAACGGTGGCTGGCGGAATCCCGGCGCCCCCTCCCAACAAAATGCCTCGTCCCCCTCCCACGTTGGAAAGGTAGTAACTTGCTATGGGGATGGCCATCTGGCCGGCCAGTTCCGACATCGGCGTCAGAAGGGGCAGATTCTCGGCCTCGTCCTCGATGACCTCCAGGCCTATGGCGTTAACACGTTTCTCCAGCAGGATCTCGAGTCCTTCTTTGGGGGCCGCCGCCAAATGCTGGAAAGAAATCATGGTTTGTCCCGACGCCATCAGCTTATACTCGTCGATGGTCGGCGGAAAGATCTTCAATACAAGGCTTCCCCTGCCGAAAGCCTCGTCACGGGAGTAGACGGTTTGCGCCCCGACGCCGAGATATTCGCCGTCGCTGAAACCTGCCCCCAATCCCGCTTCCTTCTCCACAAAAACGTTGTGTCCATAGGCCACCAGCGACCTGACCGCGGCCGGTGTCAGGGCCACCCTGTTTTCGAAATGATCCTGCTCTCTGGCAATGCTAATATCCATTTTCGCTCTCCTTGCCCGAATTCATCTCGACAATCGTCAAATTCAACCCAGAAAATTCGGGTTTCATTAATTATCATTTTATGATAATCATTAATGGGTTGCATGGCAATAATTTTTTGTGAATATAATCACAATCTTCCTGTTTTTTCCCGTAGTTGTGTGATACTAAATGTTCGAAACATTTTTTCGTGCTCATTTTTTGAATAGCCGCAGAAGTCGAAAAGACCCGCTCGACGAATCTTATGTCGTTAGAAATCAATAAGTTAACTATTTGACCTTTAAATTCATGGCGGGTGGCATGATTTTCTATATGTATTTCAACGGCGGCGTTCATAATAAAGAAGGAGTTGTCAATGCAAGCGATCCCGATACTGGCTGAGTTGCTCAGGTTCAATGGAGCTTATCTGCCCAAGCTTTTAAAAGGTTTCCCCCTCGACAGCTATTATGTCCGTCCGGAAAACAGGGGAAATCCGATCATCTGGATTTTGGGACATCTCGTATTGAATCGGGGCGAGATTGTCGAGATGCTCGGGGGCGACCCCAAGACATCCGATCTCGGCGATCTTTTCGCACGGGGAACTTTTCCTCAAGCGGATAGATCCGTCAATCCCGAGCCTGAACATCTTCTCAAGAGATACGCGCGTCTGGTGGCTCTGACCGAACATCTGCTCGTCAATTCCGATGACACCATTTTGAATCAAAAGGGCTGGGGGCAATTCGAATCCCTGGGACAGCAGCTGGCCTACAGCTACATGCATGAGACCCATCATATCGGGCAGATCACCTATCTGAGCAATCTGCCCACCATCAAGGGCATGAAAAAAGAGGCCACAGGCATTTTCAAACGGCCGGAACAGAAGAATTCGACCACCAGGATAATTCTCGAAGGCATAAAATCGGTTTTTACATAAGCCATGGCAACTAATACCCTCACAATAGCAAAACCGGGGTTCCCAGACCCGGTTTTGCGTTTTTTAAATTCGGCTCTCAAAATCCTATAGGAATCTTCCGAAGAATGTCCATTAAGGATATCCGAGGATATTCCCATGAAGTCTGTCGGCAACGCCCGTTGACGGCAATATTCAGCTCACCCGGACACGTTCGCGGGACATGTTACTACAATAACTTTTGTTACTTCCCTCGCACCACGAAATCGGTCCGGCTGTCCACCTGCTTGATTTTCCTCCACAGCACGATCGCGACATATAACACAACGATCAGCGATATGGCCAGCCCTATCTGGCGCGCTTTGATATCGCCCAGAGCCGCCTCGGCCGTCTGTTCCACCTGGTGAGCGACTCTCATGCCCGACGTCGTGATTTCCGCCACCTGCTGCGGATCGAACGTGTGTATCACCGAACGCACCCGAGTGAGGTTGTCCTTCGCGGCTCCCAGGTCGAACCGTGCCTGGCCTCCCTCGACCCCGCGCTTTTCGGCCTCTTTCACGACCTTTTCCGCCGATTCGAGGGCCTGTTTCAGCGAGTCGATTCCGGCCTTTATGGATAGCGCCGAGGCGAAACCGCCGTCTCCCTCCTCGTGGCAGTCGAGGCAAAACGCGCTCTCGCCCGTGCCGATCATCTCGTCGTTGACCGGCGGAATAAAATGGTTGCCGTGGCATTGTTCGCATTCGGGATACCCCAAGTCCTGCCAGGGTTCCTTGTGCGGAGAGGCGTTGAAGAAATCGCGGTTATAGGCGTGGCATTCCCCGCAGGCGGCCGAGACGGAGGCAAGGTTCGGCGGTGTCGCGCCATGGTTGCCGTGACAATTATTACAGGCCGGCGCGGAGTTATCCCCCTGTTCCAGAACCAGAATACCGTGAACCGATTTCGAAAACTCGTCATACTGGTCCGTTGGTATCTGCCGTCCGTTATATTTATACCCTTTCATATACTGCGGGCTGCCGTGGCATTGGCGGCATGTTTCCGGTACGTTGTTATGATATACCAGGCTCCGCGAGTCGCTCGACGGCAATATCTTGTGGATGCCGTGGCAATCGGTGCAGACCGCCACCTTGGTGTCTTTCTTATCGTAAAGCTGCTTGCCGTGAACCGACGTCAAATAAAGCTTCAACTGATCCGTGGGAAGACGCGGGTTATACTTTTTCATGTATTCGATATTGGAATGACACCCGCCGCAGAAATCGGGGGTGGTCAGCCTGCTCGGCGGCGGTTTGTAGCCTTTGCGCGGGTCCATGGCCAGATCGGGATCGCCCTCCTCCAAACCCAGCTTGGGATCGCCGCCGTGGCAGTCGTCGCAGCTTATCCCCATCTTGAAATGTATATCGCCGGAGGTAAAATCAGTTACAATTGTCGTATCGGTCACCCATTCGCTCGAAATATGGCAATCGATACAGCTTGAGCTCTTCGCCAGCGCGACAGTGGAACCGCCGGCAGCTATAATCAGAAGTATCAGATTATTTCTCATATCATTCCCCCGGCGCCACGTATCCGATTAATGTAAACACCGCCATGTATAACACCGCGATCACCCCGATAATCGTATAGAGGCTGTTCGGCTCGCCGCGGTTCGATTTGCGGTCAAAAAACGGCAGCAGGACCCAGATGGCCCCGGCAATTCCGAATCCGAACACTCCCACCGCCTTGGGCACGTATTTCAACGTCTGATACATGAAAACGAAAAACCACTCCGGACGAACGTGCGGCGGGGCCGGCTTGAGGATATCGGCCTTCTCGCCCAGCTCCCAGGGAAACATCGACGACAACAGCACGATCAATCCGAGAGCCAGGGTCCAGCCCAGAATATCACGGTAGAGGAAATTGGGCACGAACGGTATCTCCCTGCGCGGCGCTTTCCCCTCGGCGATCTCCTTTTCGATTGAAAGCGGCACGCTCATCCCCAGCCGCTGCACGAAAAGCAGATGCAATCCGAGGACAGCTGTCGTAATGCCCGGAAGCACGGCTACATGAAATCCGAAGAATCGGGTCAGCGTGGCCCCGGTGACCTCCGGCCCTCCCCGCAGGAACTCCAGCACCCATTGCCCGATTCCGGGGATCATCACAGCGAAATTGGTGCCCACGTTTGTAGCCAGGTATGCCAGCTGGTTCCATGGCAGAAGGTATCCTGAAAAGCCGAATCCCATGGCCAGAAACAAAAGCAGCGCGCCGGAGATCCAGGTCAATTCCCGCGGCTTGCGATACGCTTTCATTAAAAACACCGAGAACATATGCACGAATATCAGACCGATGAACAGATTGGCGGCGTAGGAGTGAATCGAGCGCACCAGCCAGCCGAACGGTACCTCGGTCATGATATACTGAACAGACTCGTAAGCGGCTTCGGCGGTCGGTTTGTAATAGAGCAAAAGCAGAATACCGGTGATAACCTGCACGATAAACAGGTAAAGGCACATTCCCCCCACGTAGTACCATATGGAAAAACGATGATGAGGGACTGTTTTGTGTTTCAAAAAGGCCAGGAGATTATCGAGATCCACCCGCTCGTTCCACCAGCTATAGAGCCTGTCTCTGAAGGCCAATTATGCCTCCTCGCTGGAGACGAAGATCTCGTCCCCTTTGATGGCCACCCTGTACTCCTTGAGCGGCGTGGGAGGCGGCCCGGAGATGACCTTGCCGTTGAGATCGAAATGACCGTTGTGGCAGGCGCACCAGATCTCCTTGAGATCCTGACGATACTGCACCGTGCAGTTCAAATGGGTGCAGACCGCAGTGAAGGCTGCGTAGCCAAGGGCGCTGGACGGATCCCCGCCCGGCTTGAGGACCAGGATCCCCGGCGTATTGCCGAATTTGAAAATCTTCCCCTGGTTCGGTTTGAGCTCGCCTATCCTGGCCGCTGACACCGACGACGTTCCGGCGCCTGTCGCTTTGGGGGGGATGATATAGCTGACCACCGGATAGAGGGTGGCGATCCCCAGGGCGCCTATGCCCGCGCCGAGAAGGTAATTGAGCGCCTCGCGGCGAGGGATTTTATCGTCTGCCACTCTTCTCTCCTTCTATCTGCAAATTGCGCCTTTTTTCACAATCAACTTTGCCAGTTTTAGTGCGCAAATATAGGAACGGTTGCCGATTGGTCAAGGAAAATTTACCACGACACCCGGCATGCTGATATCCTCTATTCGTCTCGCCTCTCAATGTCAAAAGTAGATCCATTTAGCCAAACGATCTTTATTTACTTTTGCCGGGTTATTGCTATATTATCGCTATCGGCTCGGAGGCCGTATGCGAAGCGAAGGGTTGAAAACGGTATAGTGTTGCTTTTTGAAATAAAGTCGCCGCAGGTCAGATCGCTTGCGATTTGACACTCGGAAAAGCGAGATGTAAGTTGGTCCGCCTGCGGCGGATCTGCCGACAGCCAGTTCCAGGCCGCGAGTTAGAGATTGCTTCGTCGGCTTGCGGCCTCCTCGCAACGACTTTTTCAACAAGCCCCATCGCGTGGGTATAGATATGTTCGGTCAGGTTGTAGTGTATGAGGACGTCACCTGACGGCTAATTACGGGTGGCATGCTTTTCCCCGCCTTTGGCGGGGATGAGCAAGTTCTTTGACAAACGATGCTTTCTGTGCATATTCGCTAAAAAAACATTGATATCGATCCCCATATCCGCTATATTACTAACATCCGGCGACCCCTGCCTTTGGCGGGGGCGGCAGTTTTCCTCCCCCCGGGAAAATAGGAGGTATAATGCCTCAGTTGTATGATATTGTTTAGTTGTTAACGTGTTGTCCGGTCGCAGGCAGAGGCGAGCGCGGGGTGAAAGGGAGCTAATCAGGCAGAATTGAGGACAAAATGATCGAAAAGGCAATTTGCAGAATCGGGGCGTTTTATGATGGCTCCTTCTTTACGCGCGCTCAAATGCATTTTTATCATAGCAGGAACGGATGGCTCAGTTTTCAACCGTTCCATGAGCTCTTGGAAATGGTCGCAAGAGACAAGGAGCAAGGATACGCCAGCTATAAGGTAGTCTACGCGGCATGGTATCAGGGTCTATTCAAGTCTACCAAGGCTACCGCGGAGCAGCTAAAGAACGAGAGAAATCGCTACCATGATCTGATGCACGCAGGGATTGAGGCGAAGTATTTGCCCATGTCCGAAAGCCAAAGAGAAAAGGGAGTCGATGTGGCCATGGCTGTTGATATAATGCAGGTTGCCCTAAATGGCAAGATCGATATAGCTGCTATCATAACGGGCGATGGTGATTTCCTGCCATTGGTTCGAGTTCTCATGAAAGAAGGCGTGCGGGTGATGGCCGTATATTTCGAATACGAAGACGAACATGACAAGGCTTTCATAAATGAACGTCTTCTGCGAGTCTGTAATTATGCGCTCAACGTCAATGCCATGGGAAAAGATCATAAATACAAAGAGCACTTCAAGAGATTGTTTTCTCCGCGCGAAATAAAAGAACGGGAAAAGAAAGAAGATACGGGCGAAAAGGCTAAGTAATATGCTTGGCACACGGGGATGGGGGCCTAGTTCGGCGAATTAACTGGAGATGCCAAATGGTTGCAAGAATTAGAAAACCAAAGCCAGAAAAACCTGTCTATTCGGACGACCAGGTGCGGCAAATGATGCTTGAGTATTTTTTCCAACGGAATGAGAACGCGACTAGCAGACGGGGCAAGAAAAGCGGCGCGGCGGTAACTATAAGTGTCATACGGGCAGATTTAAAGCTGAGGCATAGCCTAACAATTCAACAGGTGCAGAGTAACCTGACCTATCTATTGAGCAAGGGTTGGGTAGAAGACCAACCTGTTACAAAAACTATACCGACCGCGCGAGGAGCCCAAATACCTTCGGCTACCAATTATTACGTGATAACTGCTGCTGGCATGGATAAGATTTCAGGCCCAAGTGAATTCACCAGAGACAGATTTCAAGGAATTAGGATTGAGGCCACTGGCCAAAACATCATAACTTTGGGTGATGGGAATCAAGTAAACGCTGAATACAAGCAAATGGGCGAACTATTGTCTGAAATGAGAAGGGCTGTTAAATCCAGTCCAGAGCTGGCAGATGAAAATAAAATAGAGCTGGTTTCCGATATCGACAGCCTGCAAGACCAATTGGCCAAGCCAGTTCCGAACAAGTTCGTTGTCAAAACGTTATGGGAGGGCATAAACCGTTTTGCATCGCTGGCTACGTTGGCAGAAACCGTTGCAAAGCTCGCGCCATTTGTTTCAAAGCTAATTCAATAAAAGACTAGATGCTGGCTTGGCGCATACGGTCGTACGCCAAGCACACATAATCTATGCCGTCCAATTAAGGAGTGCGACCCGTGAATAAAGACACTATTAATTGCCCCGAGTGTGGCGCTGAAATCCAAATTTCACAAGTATTGGCGAACCAGCTGCGCGAATCCCTAAAGATTGAGATCGAAGCTGGCGTCGCAGCCAGAGAAAAGAGCTTGAGCGAGAAATCGGCTGAATTGCAGAAAAAGGAGAAGCAGTTAGGCGACTTTGAGGAAGCGGTCCAAATCAAGGCTTCTGAGATTGTTCAAAGTAGCTTGGACGTGATTAAGAAAAAGGAACGGGAGCTCGTTGCGGGCGAATTTAATGTAGAGCTTGGGGTGCTGCAGGAACAGCTAAATCAGACCAAGGACAAGCTATCGGAGTCACAAAAAGCCGAAATGAAATTAAGAACCAATGCTTTGGAAATTCAGACACGCGAAGCAAATGTGAATTTAGAGGTTGAGAGAAAATTAGCGGAAGGCACAGAAAAAATCAGAGGGACCGTGTTTGACGAGTTTGAGAAGAGGCACGCTCTGAAGGATGCTGAAAAGGACAAAATGATTGAAAACCTGCGACAGTCTGTTGATGAAGCACAAAGGAGGGCTTTACAGGGCTCGGAGCAAATCCAAGGAGAAGTTGCCCAGATCAGCCTTGAGGGAGTGTTGACCTCTGCATTTCAACTAGACTTCGTTATACCTGTTCCTAAGGGAACCCGTGGGGCCGATGTTATTCATGAAATCAGAAATGCCAATTTGGAGAGATGTGGCAAGATTATTTGGGAAAGCAAGAATACTAAGAGTTGGGGTAAGGATTGGAATCAGAAGCTCAAAGACGATATGATAGAAGCCCATGCCGACGTAGGTGTCATTGTGAGTGAAGCTTTGCCGAAGGGTGTAGCCAAATTCGGGTTCTCTGATGGAGTCTGGGTTACTGCGCGCGAATTTGTCCTCCCGGTGGCTACCATTTTAAGGCATAGTATCATTGATTTAGCATTTGCAAGGCATGCAGGGCAGGGCATGAATGAGAAAATGACGATTCTATACCAATACATCACCGGCCCCGACTTCAGACAAAAGGTAGAGGGAATAATTGACACCTTTTCGAGCATGAGCGCACAGTTGGAAAGCGAAAAAAGGGCATTCGAAAAGATATGGGCTGAGAGGAAAAAACAGAT
>CAZDAH010000100.1:9076-10737 GCA_964503405.1 uncultured Ignavibacteria bacterium | reverse complement strand
AAGAAACTGGCCTCGGTAGTGAGGTCTCTTCTGAAAGGAGAGAAACCGGGCGAAAAAATCGATCTGGGAGATCTGGAATCGCTGGAAGGCGTCAGGAAATTCCCCGTGCGAATAAAATGCGCCCTGCTTTCATGGACCACGCTTATCGACGGCATCGAAGCATGGGAAAAAGGAAAGGTAATTCATACTTCTTCGACGGAGTAGAGAGAATGCCCACAAAAGAAGAAATAATGGCCAAACTGGAGCCGATCGAGGATCCTGAAATCAGAATCGGCCTGGTCGATCTCGGCCTGATTTACGATATTGTTATATTGGACGACCGCATGATTAATATTTTCATGACCCTGACCACGCCGGGCTGCCCCTACGGACCGCAGCTCATCGAACAAGTGCGAAAGACGGTTCAGGATATGGACGGCGTGGAGAAGGTCGACGTGGAAGTTGTGTGGGAACCGCCCTGGAATCCCGCCGAGATGGCCTCGGAATACGCCAAGGACGTTCTGGGAATCTGGTAATATTACAGTTTTTATAAATCGGTTATATGTTCTGTCCCGCCGTCCCTAATTTTATGGATGCGACGGCAGGCAGAGCTCGCAAGGTTCAATCGGCGGCCCGCCGGTGGTAATGAATGAGAGGGCATGAATGACGTCGTTAATATTGAAACTACAGCTGTTGTTGACGTCGGCCACAACGCCCCACACTCTGCCGGCGCAGTCGCAGGTGAAACCGGGTTCGGGGCTTCCCGTGGCCAGCCGGGAATGCATGGAGATGATATCGCTGACGTTAAACGAGCCGTTATGGTTGTAATCGCCGGGAACGTAGTAATCGCATCCCCTCACAATCAGATATACCGAGACGTTGTCCGCGCCGGAATTGGCCGCGACCAGGTCGATGGCCCCGTTGCCGGAAACGTCCGCTCCGAATACGGCCAGGGGGCTTGAGCCGACGGGATACTGCCAGATCGACGAGAAAACACCGTCGCCGTCGTTATAGAGCACGGTAATATCGTTCGACCAGGTGTTGGCGGTGAACATATCCATATCATTGTCGCCGTCGAGATCGCCGCAGAAAAGCGAATTAGGATAATCCCCGACCGCGCTTTGCCCTTGAAAAACGAAATCGCCGTCGGAGAAATTCAAATACGCGTAAACAGTGTTCAATCCGAGGTCGGCGCAGACAAGATCGAGCGAGCGATCGGCGTTGAGATCGACGAAACAGATCGACGACGGGAATTCTCCGGCGTCAAGCGTGGCGTGCGTGCTGAAAACGGCGTTGCCGTCGTTCGAAAGCACTGAAATCGTCCCCTGCGTAAGGTTGGCGGTAGCCAGGTCGAGATCGCCGTCGCGGTCGATATCACCTGCCGCAATGGAATAGGGACCGTCGCCCACGGGATACACCAGAAGCATCTGGTATAGATCCATATTCCTGGATTTGTATTGGGCAATAATCTCCAACCAGCCCTCCACGCCGGAGACCGCGTTTGGATTTCCCTCGATATCGAAATCCAGCCTGCTTTCGAAAGTGCCGTCGCCGTTATTCAACAGTATGCTGACGTCGTTGGACCACATATTCGCCGTGGCCAGATCCATATCCCCGTCGGCGTCAAAATCCCCCGCGGTCGCGGAAACGGGCGTATCCCCGGTGGGATACCCCTGCAGTTC
>CAZDAH010000100.1:2035-9066 GCA_964503405.1 uncultured Ignavibacteria bacterium | reverse complement strand
GAGGCGCAAAAATCGCCGGGGTTCTCGCCCACTTGGTGGTTTACAGGGGGAGCGAATACGCCCTCGCCCGCATTGAAGAGAATCGAAATGTCGGCCGTATTTTGATTGGCGGTGGCTACGTCGAGATTCAGGTCGTTGTCGAAATCGGCCACGTATACGGAAAGGGGAGTTAAGTTGGTCGCGTAGTTATGAAGCGGGGCTATAACTTCCACTTCCTCCGGCACAGCGATTGTGAATGACCAAAGGTAATTGCTTTCCAGCGGGATATTATCGGAGGATTGAATGTCGGTGGTTAACGCCACCGAGACTACCTCTCCCCCGCGGAACCAATTGTCGGGGACCATCACCGCGGTGAACGTATCCTCATTGTAGGCGATCAGCCCGGAATGGAGACTGCTGGAGCTGGCGTTGACCACGAAGCTCGACGAGTTGATCGTGGAAGGGTCCATGGTCGTGCTGAAGGTCACTGATATGCTGGTATTGAAGGGCGCACCTATTTCATGCTGATCGGGAACTATCGTGCTTATAACCGGGGTTTCCTGAGCGAACCCGATCGCGCCGCACAAGACAAGTATGAACGACACTAGCAAAATCTTCATATTTCCCTCTCATCCATTTTAGTTTTTCCTCGATTAACCCCCAGCGCTCGCGCCGTCCGAATCGTCTCGGAAATGCGGCTGGTATTTTGCATGGTCATCAAAACAACCCGTCAAATTTAATTTACAAACCGGGCAGGTTTGAAGATCATCCGATAACGAAGATCGATTCGGCAACACCGCCTGCGGCGTGGCCTCGAACCAAGAATTCATCTGTTGAGAAGTAAACTGCCATGCCGAAGAAGGCGGTTATGAAGCGTGAAAATCGCCGCCTGCCCCGGCTCTTCCAGTGCGTAAATATACTTCTCCGCTGAGTGTTCGTCAAGCCGCACTTTCGATAAACTTTATGAAATGTCATATAATCATGACAATTCACTAATTAGCTTCGCAAAACCCCGACAAATGGCTATTTTACGCGACGCCGCCTTATGCTTCTATTTCAGCGCCGGGCGCGACTGCCTTTTTCTGACCAGGGAGGCTGTGCCAATGGCCAGGAGGATGAGCATCATTATAATCATGCCCCACTCCGAAAGGGTTGGTACAGGAGCCTCTACAATGGTGAACGTGAAATCCTCCTCGCTGTAGCGATCCGGGGCGACCCCGTTGGAGGCCAGCACCTTCCAATAATATGTGATCTCCGGAATAAGACAGACGACGCTTGTATACGACGTATCCGCTGTCGGATCGGATATGATGGGACTGGTAAAGCCGGGATCCTGGGCAACGTAAACGCGGTAGTTGATCTCATTTTCCGAATTCGGATCGTCGGTCGATTCCCAGACGAAATGCGGGTAGCAGGTATTGATGATTTCGCCGTCGTAGGGGGCAATCAGGCCGAAGGGTTCGAGGGTATTCAAGGGCGCGAGGGTGGTTACTCCTTCCAGCGCCCCTTGCAAAATCCGATGTCCGTTATCGGACTGCACGAACACGACCAGATCGCAGTTCTCGTCGACCAGCTGCGAATTGAGGGTGAATGAATAATCGTATTCGTAGGTCTGCCCCTCGCTGATTGTGAACGAGACCCCGGACGTGCTGGGATACATGTGGCGGAATGTCTGATGGTGCCAGCGGGAACCGTTGGGGGCCTGCCATTCGAGGTTCGATTCCACCAGTGCAATTCGCAATTTGAGATTGGTGTTGCTTATCGGACCTGTCGCCAGCAAGCCGACCGATATTTGGCATTCCCTCGATATCGGATTGTAGGCACCGTTGATGGCGATTTCGAGTGGGGAAACGACCGTCATCTCCCCCGATATTATTCCCTGGAAATTCTGCGGAGTCCCTCCGCCGTCCACGTTGCCGTCAACATGCAAATGCGGGCTGTAATCTGCCCCGTAATAATTTATTCTCTGGGTATTCTGCGACACGTTGTACTGATAATACGGATCGCCGTTGCTGGGCCACCAGCCGTGATAACGAATCATAACCAGCCTGCCCCGATAGTAGGGCACCAACTGATCTAAGACCAGATCAGCTTCGTCGCAGTACGGTCACGACGTGTTGGTAATCAATTCGCCTACAACTACTCGCTCGGTCGCCGATGCCGGGATCACCGTGACGATTAACGCCGTCAGCCATAAAATAATCACGCCGATTCTGCCCATGATTCCGCCTTTCAAACTCGTGCTGCGCTGCCTTAAATGACTTTGACGATATTGAAAACCTTCAAATCGCAGATGCCAGGGCGATTCTTTACCAGCCTGTCTTTTTTTCGAAGTACTTCTAAATGCGGGCACGATGTTCACACTGACTCGCGTAACCCATCGGATATTATAGGACATTCCGGATTATTGTCAAGCGATATGAATCGGATCGGCTACAGCCCCGGAGGGCAATCCTCGCAGAATGCCGGGGAAGCCCCCCCCTCGAGGAAGCTCCCCAGATACTGAACGTCAGCTTCATTCACTCCGCAGTCGCCGTTGACGTCGGCGGCTGCGTAAAGCCAATTGGCCCCGCCGCAAATGCAGCTGTCCGGCGCGGAACCGATTCCTTTTAGATAATTCACAAGATAAACGACGTCTTCACCGTTGACCGCGCCGCTTGAATTGACGTCGCCGGGGATATATGGGCAGGCATTATCCAGCTGCGACAGGTCGTATGTGTACATGGAACGGCCGTGCGTGCCGGAGACCAGTTTTCTGCCGTTCACGTGAATATCCATATCGAACACCGGGCATTGGGGATGACCGTCGCCGAGGACGTCCCATTGCGAACCGCCGTCGGTGGAGAAATAGACGCCGAAATCGGTAGCGGCGTATACACGATTGGGATATTCGGGATCGGGAAGAACATCATTGACCGGTATATCGATCAGGTTTCCGCTTATATCTGTCCAGGATACTCCATAGTTATCTGTTTTGAAGATATGCGCTTGGGGATCGCCGACTGAATAGCCTGAAAAAGAGACATAAGCCGCCCCGGCATTGTTGAAGTCGGGCGATACGCGCGTGCACCATCTTTCGGGAAGCAAGCCGGAAACGAGGAGCCAGTTTTCCCCGCCGTTGGAGGTTATCCAGACCCGGCTGTCATCGGTGCCGGCCCAGATGACGTTGGGATCGACCGGAGAATGCGCGATAGTGGTGATGGTCCCGAATACAAGATTGCCTCCACCGTCGCCGCCGGTGAGATCGGGGCTTATGGCGTCCCACGAATTTCCCCCGTTCTCGGTCATGTACACCCGCTGCGCTCCGTAGAAAAGCAGGTTATTGTCTTGAGGACTCATCACCACCGGTGTCGACCAGTTGCGCCGCTCGCCGGGATCTATACCGTCTGTAATCAAATTCCAATTGGACCCGAGATTGGTCGATTTGCCGAGATAGCCGTATTGGGCTTCGGCGTAGATTGTATTGGAGTTGGTGAAATCTACGTTGGTATAGAAACCGTCGCCGTAGAATATGACGTCCCAATCGTCATACTGGCCGTTCAACGTCCTCGGAGTGCTGTTATCCTGGGTGCCGCCGTAAAGTCTTTGGGGAGTAAGCTTGTCGATGGTGATGGCGTAGAATTGGGTAATGGGAAGATCATACGATTTTATCCACGAGCTTCCGCCGTTATGCGAGATATAAACGCCGCCGTCGTTGCCGCAGACCATGAACGACGGGTTGCCGGGGTCCTGATAGAGACCGTGCTGGTCGACATGCATGGAGCCGGTGATGGCGCTCCAATTGGACGCGCCATTCGTGCTGCGCCACATCTCGATATCGCCGTAGTACACTGTCTCCCTGTTTGTGGGATGAGGCCAGATCCGACCAAAGTACCATCCGAAGCTCGAAAAGGAATTGGGGCCGGGCGAGATCAGCCGCGATTCCCAATTGTCGCCGCCGTCGGCGGATCGCCAAAATCCGAGGAGATAGCCGGGATGGTTGGTCATGCTGGCGTATACGTAATTCGGATCGGCAGGCGAGACGGCCAGGCCGATGCGTCCGGTCGTCGATGTTGGCGTGGGAAGGCCGTTTTGCAGACGTTCCCAAGTATCTCCGCCGTCGGTGGAACGCCAGATCCCCGAATTCAGGCCGCCAACGTTTCTGCTGCGGGGGCTGCGGATTCGCTGCCACATGGCGGCATAAACGATATCCGGATTTTGCCGATTGATGGCCACGTCGGTGGCCCCGGTGGAATCATTGACGAAGAGAACTTGTTGCCAATTTTCGCCGCCGTCCAATGATCTGTAAATTCCCCTTTCGGGATTGGTCCCGAACAAGGACCCTGTTGCCGCCGCGTATATACGCTGGTTATTCATGGGATCGATGACTATTCGTCCTATATGACGTGAATCGGGCAGGCCGCTGAACCGCCAGGTCGCGCCGCCATCGGTTGTCTTGTAGATGCCGGTACCGGCGTAGGAATCGCCGCTGGAGTTCGATTCGCCGGTGCCAAAGTAGAGAGTGTTGACATCGAACGGATCGACCTCGATATCACCCACCGAAAGTGCGGGGACAGCGTCCGAGACAGGAGTCCAGCTGTCGCCGCCGTCGGTCGATTTGAACACGCCTCCCAGGGCCGCGCCTATATATATTATATCCGGATAGTCGGGATGGACGGCTATATCCGTCACTCTGCCGCCGACGTTGGACGGCCCGGACATCTCCCAGACCCCGATCCGCAGTGCGCTGCTCTGATGCTGCAATGCGGCCTTGTCGAGCGCGCGTTTATACGATTCGTATGGAATGCTATCGTAGGGCCAGGCCCTCTGGACGGTGAACCATTCCGACGGTTTCAGACTCGAATCATTCCCGCGTTTAGATAGCTTATAATGCCGGAACTGCTCCGGCGTTATGAATTCATCTTTTTGAGAATGCCGCAAGGCTATGACGACCACCAGCGCGGCCGCCGCGACCGCAAAAAGAGAGATTTTCAGAATCTTCATTCCTGCCTCAGCTTGGCCTAAGCCCACCCGTTGGGTGGGGCACCCAGTTTTTATCGGCCAAAGGGAAGATAATATGAAAAGGGGGGATTTTCAAGCATTAACAATTTGATATGCGCCGCACATATCCTCATGTGCCCGGCCGTTTCGGGGCAGACCGGGCCATACGGCCCCGTATGGGGAGGTCCGCCGCCCACGAAACAAATCCTTTCACGCCTCAATCGAATTCATAGCGCGGATCGGGCGCGGTCTGTTCCAGGCCCACCCGGCCGATCTGGATATCGGCGCGATTGTAGCTCTCCCCTTTCATCGGCTCGCCGTGCAAACGCCGAAATGCGGCCAGCTGTCCGGCATGCGTGAGGGCGTCGGCCACCGGCCCCTGGAAAATCCGCTTTATGTCGTAGTTGATCTCGACTCCGGAGGCCAAGGCGTCATCGAATTTCTTTAGAGATGCGAAAAACCGCCGGCATTCGCTTTGCCAGTCGCCCGGTGTCGACGTATTCCATTTCGGTTTGCCGGAGATCATGGAGAAGGCCCAGTCGAACAGGTCGCCCATGTGGGCCACGATCTCCAACGGCGTCTTTGACGAAGGACCCGGCTTGAAAGCGGCGAACGATTCCGGGGCGCCACGCATGGTCTTGGCGGCCCGATAGGCGAGGGTGGCCAGCGTGTGGCGTAAAAATTCGATTTCGGTTAGCGGCATGATGTATCCTCCTTCTTTGCTCACTTTTGATTAGTATACGGGCAACCGTAAAGAAAGCTAAAGGGAATATTTCCAAAAAGATCTTGTTGTATCACATGTCTCCTTCGCTCCATCCTGGCTCATATTTTCTGTCGGTCAAATTTTCGAAGATGCCGATAATCTTCCCGCCGCAAGCGGTGGGGCACGCAGGGCCGGACATTGAACCGAAATTGATATTGGGTTTTATTCGGTGCCTCCGAATCTTATTGACAACGCCGCGCGGCGGCGGCTAATTATATCGGAGCGACAACAGTTCGAGGAGTTTGTCGACGACGGCTCATTCATCTGCTATAAAATCGCGGTTGAGTTAAATCGTTTTTTGGAATAGGAGGCTTTATGCCTGTAAAAAAACTGCGGGAGTTTCTCGACTCCAACAAGATCAAATATGTGGCCATCGGGCATTCGCCCGCCTTCACCGCGCAGCAGATCGCGGCTTCGGCCCATATCCCGGGGAAGGAGCTGGCCAAGACGGTCATTCTCAAGATCGGCGATAAAATGGCCATGGCTGTTCTGCCCGCGTCCTATAAGGTCGATTTCGAGATGCTCAAGGAGGTGGTGGGGGCGGACAGGGTGGAGCTGGCCACCGAGCGCGAATTCAAAGACCTCTTCCCCGAATGCGAGATCGGGGCCATGCCGCCGTTCGGCAATCTCTACGGGATGGATGTCTACGTTGCCGAGAGCTTAACCGAAGACGAAGAGATTTTCTTCAACGCCGGATCTCACACCGAGCTGATCAAGATGGCCTACGACGATTTCGAGATGCTGGTCAGGCCGCGAGTGATCGCGTTCTCGTCGCAGTAAAAAAAGCGCCGGGTCAGGCAACCCGACGCTCTTATTGGGCAAGACCAGGGCGCCTTATTTATCCGACGAATTTCTTATAGCGATCGTTGATCCGTCCCCAATGCAGGTTGTTTATGAAATTATCGATATAGGCCGCCCTGCCGGGGCCGTCCTTGTGGTAATAGGCGTGCTCGAAAACGTCGCAGGAGACCAGCGGAATCCCGCCCCACATGGCGCCGTGATGATGATGATCGACCAGGACGTTTATCAGCCGCCCGCTGTAAAGCTTATCGAAAACCAGAACTCCCCAGCCGGAGAGCTTGGCGGCCAGGGCCGAGGCCTTGAAATCTTCTTTCCACTTGTCGATGCTGCCGAATTCTTTTTCGATAGCTTTTTTGATATCCGGCCCTTTGGACGAGTCGCCGTCGCCGCCGAGGACCTCCCAGTAAACGTCATGCAGAAGCGCGCCGGCGTGGTTCCAGAAGATGGACCGCAACCGCGACGGCGACGTCTCCCGCCGGGAGTTCCTCGGGCCCCCCGCGCTGTTCCG
>CAZDAH010000100.1:0-2025 GCA_964503405.1 uncultured Ignavibacteria bacterium | reverse complement strand
CCTATCTCGGAGTAGTTGCCGTTGGCGCCGGCCGGATCGGCCTTGGCCAGTCCCGCCTCGATAGTGTTCAGCGCGGCCACGTATCCTTTATGATGCTTGTTGTAGTGCCAGTCGGTGGTTTCCGGCGAGACTACGTTTTTCAGCAGCTTCTTCGCCTCTTCGTCGGAATAAGGTCTTTTGTTGAATTTCCATTCGTAAGACATCTTGCTTCTCCTTTTCTAACTTGAACCGGGGTATCGTGAATCTCGCCCGCTTCGATTCAATTGAATATGACAAGCATAATCAATTCACGCGGCAATGTCAACGTCGGGAGAGGTTGAAATGTTCCCGAAGACCTAAGAGGGGTACGTCTCGCTGTCGCGAATTCTTCTCGAGCTCTCCTCGATTCGCAGATCGGGAACGCCGTATCGCTGCAGCACAGATTCCGCGGTTTTGACCGCCGATTCACGTTCAGCCGTAATTATCTCATTGGCGCCGGCGTCTCGCAGAGGTTCGACGTCGAGCAGATACCTGGTTCTGACCACGATATGCAGCCCGGGCGCGAGCCGCCTGGCGTGACTGATGGCGCGTTCCACCGCGGTGGGATCGTTAACCACGAATACAAGTTCTCTGGCGGAGGCTATATTCAGGCTTTCCAGCACATGAGGGCTGGAGATATCTCCATAGAAGACCTCGTGACCATCCGAGGCCGCCCGTCGGATATTGACCGGGTTTATGTCGGCAATCAGATAGGGTATTTCGTTTTGTCTGAGCTCGGAGGCAAGGGCCTTTCCGGCGAATCCGAAGCCGGCGATTATCACGTGGTCCTCGATTCGAGTGGCCGAGGCCTGATGATCTTTTTTCTCGAGAATTCTGAAGGGTCTGGCCAGGGCCCTGATCCTTATGGCCCCGGCGGCGAGGGGAGGTCCCCAGGACAACATGAACGGAGTCGCCAACATCGTCAATATCGCGGCCGCCATCAGTTTATTCTCTGTGGGCCCGTCCAGAAGATTTATTTCGTTTCCGGCTGAGAGAAGGACGAAAGAGAACTCGCCCATTTGAGCGAGGGCCATCCCCGTAAGCAGGCCTATTCTCATGGGCAGCCGCAGAATTAGCGTGATGAGTATGATTACCATGAGTTTTCCAGCGATAATCGCCGCCGACAACGACAACACCGCGAGCATTCCTTCGTAGACTACGGATAAGTCGAGCAGCATTCCAACGGAGACAAAAAACAAGCTGGCGAAGACTTCCTTCAAGGGCAGAATGTCGCTGAAGGCCTGATATTTATATTCGCCCCTGGCGACTATCATCCCGGCGAGAAAAGCGCCGACCGCCAGCGAAATCCCCGCGAGCGAAACGAGCCAGGCCGTACCGATGGTAATAAGCAGGACGGATAATATAAAAAGATGTCTCTGGCGCGATTCGGCCACGATTTTTAGCAGGCGCGGCACGAACAGGTTGGCGGCGACAAAGATGACCAGTAAAATGACGAGGGCCCTGAGAGCGCTCAAAATCATATCGGCAGTCGAGCTTGGAACCGCACCCAGGGCGGGAATGATCAGGATCATCGGCACAACGCAGAAATCTTGAAGCAGGAGAATGCCGAGCGATAGACGGCCATGGGGCGAATCGATCTCTCCCCTGCTTTGCAGTCCTTTGAGAACTATCGCCGTGCTGGATATGGCTATCAGGAAACCGACAAAAACCGCATCGCCCGGGGAAAGCCCCAGGGCCGCCGCCGCGACATAGGAAAACAGAATTGTCATGGCGACCTGTATCAGCCCCGCGGGCAAGACCTGACGCCAGATATGGCGAAATTTGGAGACCGAGATTTCCAGGCCTATGCCGTAGAGCAGCAGCACTACGCCCATTTCCGCCAGGACCGCCACCTGATCGGGATCATTGGCCAGGCTGAGGGCGTGCGGGCCGATCAATATGCCGGCAAAAATGAATCCGGCGATTGACAAGAAGGCCATTCGAATTGACCCGAGTTTCATTTAAGCGCGGCAGGGCCGAGCAGTCGCGGCCGGAGCAGAGCCCAGC
>CAZDAH010000099.1:0-10782 GCA_964503405.1 uncultured Ignavibacteria bacterium | reverse complement strand
TGATTTCTCATTATCCCCGCAGCTCGATCCTATTATTAAGAGAGAAAAGAGCGCCGCAATCGGAATATAAAATCCGGGATGAAATTTTCTCATTTTCCTCAACTCCTGGTCCTGATTAAATTTTCCTGCACATGTCCGGGGTAGGGAGATTCTTTTTCGTGGCGATGCGATATGACAGGGAAGATCATTACGATGGCCCGATAAACCAGCACGAGAAGCGCCACCAGTCCGATGGTGAGCGCAAATTCGTAAATCGACGGGAAATACGCTTTATCGGCGTACAGGGGGTTGTAGGCCACGAGGAAGACATTGATTCTGTTCAATACGACCCCGAAAATCACCAGGCATGCCGCCGTGAAAAGCCCGGCGGCTGATTTCCTGATTTTCTCGATGGAGAGCAGGACGAGAGGGGCTATCACTCCTGCGCCTATCTAAAACATGAACAAAAACGACTCGGTTGAACCGTCGAGCAGAAACGGCCACGCCTCCCTGATAGTAAGATCGACTATCTTGGCAGCCAGGTACACTCCCAGCAGGAATGGGATATATCCGGCCAGCGACGACAGAACCCCGATCTCCGGCTTCAGTTTGAACGATCGCGAGGCCAGAAGCGATTCGAAAATCACCATGGGATAGCCGACGGCGATAGCCGAAAGCAGAAAAAACAGGGGAGAGATCGTGGAATACCACAGGGGATGCATTTTCGTGGGCGCTATGATCATGAGGGTTCCGAGCGACGACTGATGGAGGCAGGATAGAACGACCCCGGCGATGATGAATACCGAAATGAAACGATTCAGAGTCTTATCGGCGAGGGCCAGAAGCCGCTCGCTCAATTGATTTAACGCCGAAAGCGAACCGGGCAGATTGACCTTTCCTTTGAACCTCTCCGTGACTATCGGAATGAATTCCACATAGAGCACACTCAGGTAAACCATCACGCACATGCCGACCTCAAATAGCACCGAGTTTCCCTGCCACATGCTGGGCAGCATGGGGTGCCAGACATTGTAGTAGCGCCCCAGGTCGGCCAGTAGGCCGATAACCACGAAAGTATAGCCGAGCATGGCGGTAAGAAGCGCGGGACGTACGATGCTGTGGAATTTCTCTCGATGAAAAATGTGAGCCAGCGCGGCGGTGGTGAATCCTCCCGCCGCCAGGGCCACGCCGGTGGCCACGTCGATGGAGATCCAAATCCCCCAGGGGTACTGATTATCGAGGTTGGTCACGGTAAGGCCGGTGATAAGACGATAGATATAGACCAGGATGCCAATACCGGCTATGAGCATCAGGATCCGGGTGCCCCTCGTTACGTAGGGAACCTTAACCGGCAATGGCATTTCATGCGTGTTCATCGCTGCCTCCCGTCGTCTCCGATTTATGCCGCGAGGTATACATTACCAGTCCGAGAAGTCCATAGAGGGCCAGAGGCGGCACAAAGGACTTGAAAATTGCGTGCTGAATTTTTTCCGTAATCTCGGGAATGGGACGCGAATCAAGGGCGGGCAGCTCGGTGCGGGAGAAATCTACCCCGGAAAGATAAAGCCAGCTGGTTCCCCCGGCCTCATATTGGCCGTAAATGTGATCCACGTATCTTTCCGGATGCTGAATTATCCGTTCGTGGGCGAGCTCCAGCAGATCGATTCGCTTGCTGAATGTCAGGGCCTCGTTGGGACAGGCTTCGACACATCCGGGCTTTTGGCCCTCTTTAATTTTATCGAAACAGAAGCCGCATTTTCTGACCTGCGGATCAAGAGCGTTGCCGTATTCGTAGGCGGGAATCTGAAAAGGACAGGCCACCATGCAATATCGGCATCCCATGCATTTCCAAGCGTCGTAGATAACAGGCCCTTCCTTCGTTTTCTCGAACGCTCCAACAATGCAGGCCGAGACGCAGGCCGGGTAGTTGCAGTGCATGCACTGAGCTTTGAGATAAAAAGGTTTCTCCGGCCTCGACGGATTTTCCACTTTATTCACAATGGTCAGCTCGACTTCGGTGGGCCGACGATGGCGATCGAATACCGATTTATCCTCGTATTCGATAAGCTCTTTCAGCGGCAGGCCATTGGCTTTGCTGCAGCCCCATTCGCATTTTCTGCATCCGATACAGATAGCCGTATCCACAAGCACTCCGAGCGAATTGTCGAAATCGGACAGATCGGCTTGCGATTCGGCATTAGTATCGATCGGCAGAAGCGAGACGGAGCCGGCCGAGGCGATTTTGAGGAAGTCCCTGCGATCTATTTTCATGCCTTTCACTCCCGCGAATAATTGTGAATTTATTCACATTCCCTTCGAAATCCCTATTTTCCCGGTAATGACTGTCATAATTGTCATCCCTTCTATTAATAATATCGACTGATTAATCACCCGTGTCAAGAGAAATATTTCACAAACTATTCGCCCATGCAAAATATATTTTTTACCATATTTCATTGAATTAATTAAGGTTATATGATTATTGAGAATGAGTATACTAATAATTTCTATTATAAGTTGCCGATTTTGGGGAAAGCGCGTAATAGATCGCGATATTAAGACGCCAAAGAAATCCGGACGATCCGCGCGGATCGTCCGGATTATGTAAACTACCGCTTCTCAATCGATCAGAACTTTCTCCAGCCTCTCAACAAGATATTCGATTTGCTCGTCGGAGATGATCAGAGGAGGCGAAATTCTGATAGTGTGACCGTGGCTGTCGTTGGCCAAAACGCCGAGCTCAAGCAGCTTGCGGCAGTAGGTCATGGCATCGCCGTTGTTCACTTCGATACCGATGAAAAGCCCTTTTGCCCTTACCTCTTTGACATGGGTCGAGCGAGCGGCGATTTTTTCGATTTTCCACTTCAGGATCGCTCCTTTTTCGGCCGCGCGCTGAGGCAGGTTTTCTTGGATGATAACGTCGAGGGCGGCGTGGCCGGCTGCGCAAGCCAGAGGGTACCCGCCATAAGTGGAACCGTCGGAACCGGGCTTGAATGCCAGGTCCATGGATACGGCGTTGGTGACAAAGGCGGAGAGCGGAATCAGGCCGCCGGAGATGGCTTTGCCCAGAATGATACCGTCGGGGATAACCCCTTCATGCTCGAAACAGAACATCTTGCCGGTGCGTCCCAGCCCGACCTGGATTTCGTCGAAAACAAGGAATAGATCGCGGTTGTCGGCCAAATCCCGAAGCCCACGCAGGAAACCGTCGGGTGGAATGTACATGCCTCCTTCACCCTGCATCGGCTCGACCAGAATGCCGCAGGTATTCTCGTTGACCGCTTGACTCGCCGAGTCGATATCACCGTAAGGAACGGAAAAGAAACCCGGCGTAAGGGGGCCGAAACCTTCTTTGTATTTTTTCGACGACGAGAAGGAGACGACGGTTATCATGCGGCCGTGGAAGTTGTTGTCGAAAACGATGATTTCCTGCTTGCCGTCTTCGATGCCCTTCGATTTCCAGCCGTAGTAGCGCATCATCTTGATGGCAGTTTCGACCGATTCCACTCCACCATTTTTGAGCATCGACTTGTTGCCGTTCGCCCCGAACCTCGGCCCCAGCTGCGGCACCAGAGTAGAGAGTTTCTTGATGAACAGTCCCAGAGAATCGGAATAGACGACATTGGAAATCACCGAACCGTAACCTCCCCGCAGTGCGTCGACGACCGCCTTGACGATTCTCGGGTGATGATGTCCCTGGTTGGCGGCGGAGTATGCGGCCAGGCAATCGAGATATTTGTTGCCCTCGTCATCGTACAGCCAGGCGCCCTCTGTTTTGCGGACTACGAGGTTAAGGCGCTCGTAATGCCTGGCGCCGTAGACACTCATTCCCTCGAGGACTTCCTTATTGGATTTGTCTGAAAACCCGATCATCTTATCATCCCTTATTGTCATTTCGGCCATAATCATCTCCTTGTTTAAAATATCTATATTGTTGTCGACAAAAAAGCGAAACGTTAATAGGGACGGCGGTTAAAGCTGGCCGTTCAGGTAGATTCGCCAGAGGATCTGCCGCAGCATGCGGTGGTAGACCTGGCTGTTGCGCTCGTAACTGGTCATGAGGTAAAATTAATACAGTTAAATCGATTGTCAAGAGAATTCGGATAACACTCGGCGGGAGGCGGGGTTGTGGAAAACGATAAAATCGCCGCGGAGGCGCGGAGTCTACGAGAAAGCTGGCGCTATTTCAACAGAGTCATCTTACGCGATTCCACGAGATTTTCGGCCTTAATTTTATAGAAATATATTCCGCTTGGAACCCGGTCGGCGGACCATGTTAAGCTGTAATCACCGGCATCTTTCTCGCTATCTAAAAGCCTCTCCGCCCTGTTACCGAGGACATCGTAAATATCGACAGTCACCCGGCAAGGTGCAAGGAGAGTAAAGGTGATTGTGGTCGAGGAATTGAACGGATTGGGGTAATTCGCCGAGAAGGAGTGACGGTTCGGCAGTCGTTGACCATTGTCCTCTATTCCGACCTCCTCGTCGTACACGAACATCTCGATATACCTCGCCGATCCGTTGTTTTTCTGCTCGATTATATTTCCAGAACCGGGTTCAATTTCGAAGACGCCGTTAGTATTAGTCACGAGGAGGTTTCCGTTTTCCAAGCGATACACTCCCCGGCCGCCATCCCAGGGTGTGGTCTCATGAATATTGCCGTCGAGATCGAAATCGGTTACATGAGTCCCGAAAGAGCTATTTAGAAATCCTCCCGGTTCCTCGAAGTCGGCTTGAATCTGTTCGGGAAAACCGACACTGATTAGCACGCGCAACAGGTTGCCATCGGCGTCATAAAGCCTGATATTATTGTTCGCTTCCTGTATATCCGAAACCAGAGCCCGGCCATCTTCAAGGAAAAAAATATCGAAGGGATCGCTGCCATCGTTAATAAAATCGGGCAGCCTGCTATGGGGACCGTCGAACTCCCCTACGTAACCGTCGCCGCTGGTGACGAGCAGGTGATCGCCGCGGAAGGCGATACCGCGGATATTATTCAGTCCGTCGCCAGCGTCGCAATAAGTTGAGATATAGGCTCCTGTGGTATCGAAAACGAACACTGCGTCGGCCAACTGATCGGAAACGTAAATATTGCTATCGGGGCCTGTTATGGCGCAGATGGGGGTCGAGAAACCGTCGTGACCCATGATAAACAGACCGAGGTAGGCTCCGTTCGACGGATCATACATGCCGACATTGTCGTCGGTGGAGTTGGGGATGAGGAGCACGCCTGCCTCGAGGATGAGGCCGTCGCCGGGGGATTTTTCATGGTCGGCGATATCGGCCGGGGACGATTTGACATTGAGCTCTATCCCCTGTTCTTCCATTAGTACCGATTGTTCGGATAACGAAGTGCCGGCGTGGGCGCCGACTGCCATGACCGGAAATACGGCGCAGGCCAGGGCTATTATTCCTACGAGTTGACCATTAGCTATTGTTTTCATGAGAGCTCCTTTAGATCGATCCGAACGCCGCAGGCCGAAAAGTCGCGATATAACGCATTGACGGCAGGACGGATTCTCAAGATCAGTCAAACAAATCTGTCCGACTGAAAAATAACTGATTTTCGAAAATGCGCAATAAGATTATGATGTCGTAATTCCAAGGATCATGAATCTCTGACGATTACCCGGCGCGACGGTCCGGGATTTCGAGTCGACTGAAGCGGAGGGCGAGGGACTCGAACCCCCATGGCCTTGCGGCCGGCGGTTTTCAAGACCGCTGCCTTACCAGTTAGGTCTAGCCCTCCGGCAAAATAAATTAGAAAGCGGGCCGGGATCTCCCCCGCGCCCGCTGTGAACATAAATCCGGTCCGAGTTGTGGTCAAGCTATTTGAGGACGGTCATTTTCCGAGTGGAGATGAAATCGCCTGCCCGCAGACGATAGAAATAGACCCCGGCTGAAACCTGCTTGCCGTTATCGTCGAGACCGTCGAAAATGACGTTGTAACTCCCGGCGACGAGATCGCCGTCGACGAGAGAGCAAACTTTCATTCCGAGGATATTGTAGACGGTCAGTTCAACCCGGCCCGGCGAATCTATCGTGAATTCAATGGACGTTTGCGGGTTGAAGGGGTTGGGATAATTCTGATCGAGGGCGAATCGCAGAGGCATGGGATCGTCGTCGACAGATGTTTGCGGGTGCACAACCGCTTCTTCCATATTGGAGAAAACCGACCACTGGTCCTCGGCGTCGAGGGCCCTGACCATGTAGAAGTAGCTTCCCGGCGTCCGACCTGCCACTGTGAATGTCGTATCCGGAATATCGGAGGAGATGACAATCTCGTTCTCGAAGGTCTCCACCGGGAAAAAATCGTCGGCGTAGAAGCCCTCGTATTGCACCCCGCCATCAGTGATATACCTCATCGCCGGGGTAACCGATCGCCCGGCGTAATCGGCCAGCGGGAATATCCCCAGGACCCAGCCGCCGGAACTGCCGGTGATGCCGTTGCCTCGATTGGTGCCGTTGGGATTGTCGTTGGTGGTGATATTACCTTCAAGATTCTCGAACGTCACGCCGCCGTCCGTGGAAACCTGTACATAAGCGTAATCGTAGTCGTTTTCTATGTTGTACCAGACCCAGACGGTTAGGGTATCGTTATCCCCAACACTGACCGGGTTGCCGAGAACGGCGGAACCGTTGTAATTGTTGGCCGTGCCGGAGAACATGGAGTAGCTTCCCGCATGGCGGCGCGACGTCCTGCGGTAGAAGCCGTCGAGGTTCCACCACGACGACTGCTGCTCGAAACCGTCCTCAAAACGCTGCAGGCCGCTCAGCTCCTTTAGTTCATAAACGACGGCGGGGTTCAGGGAGTCGGAGAAGCTCCAGTTGAGGATTATAGTATCGCTGTAGACGTCGCCGATGGGATACAGATACGGCGGCGCGGGCAGGGCATAGATATAGGGGTTGTCGGCAATCTCAGCCAGATGCAGCATTATCGGAAGCTCGTCAGCCCAGAGATCGTCAATCCTGTTCGGATCGGGCCAGAAGCCGTCCCAATCGGAGCCTATCTCGGTGACGAAAGTTAGGATTTTGGGCTTCTCCGTCCGTTCGCCGTATTGCCAATCGCAGGCGTCGCCGTTGGTGTTGTAAAGCACTTCCCAAGGGGTTCCGATTTCCCAGCCGTTGTCGCCGCAAGCGTCGACTGATATGGAATTGAGAAGCTCGTTGTCCTCGGTATATATATCGGAATAACCCCAGGGGTAGAGCATGAGATTGCCGTAGGAATGAATATTCAAGATGATGGAGAAATTTCTTCCGTTAATGAATTCCCTCATCACCTGGGTTTCCGGCTCGGAGAAAGTCGAGTCGCCTCGATAAACTTCTGAACCGGGATCGGGAGACGAGCCGTTGTTGTCGTAGCCCCACATGTAGCCCCAATTGCGGTTGAGATCGACGCCGTAATTCCAGCTATCGACCCGGCGGCGGTTTTTGCGCCACATGCCGCCGCCGTTGGGGTTGGTCTGACGATTATATTCGTAGCCGTCGGGATTGACCACGGGCACAAAATAAATCTCGCGGTTATCGACAAGGTCGGTGACCTGGGGATCGCTGCCATAGTTGTCGCATAGATGCGACATGAATCTCAACGAGGCCTCCAGCCCCATCGGCTCCCGGGCGTGGATCAGCGAATTGACGAAATACTCCGGTTCGTCCTCGTCTGCCCAGGGGTTATCGGATATTTTCATCATCCAAAGCTCGCGCCCCTCGAGAGATTGCCCGATAGTCTGGCGCTCGGATGTCAGCGTCGGATATACTCCGTGCAGCGAATCCATGTAGGCGATGGCCTCGTCGAAGGTGGGAAATCCGCCCATTGTGGTTCCGATGGGAAATCTGGATTGATAGAAAGCGACCAGATCCTCGTGGATAATCTCGATCGAAAATCCGGCCGAAGTCAGTTTCGCCAAATCGTCATCGCCGGCTACGATCTCGATGAAATCCCCCTCGACGTAAGCGATATCGAATCCGCTTTGCCTGACGAACTCCATATCTGCCTTGGACTGAATATTTACCCGCAGGAGCATGGGCCGTTCCGCCGAGGCGGCCAGGGCCGTAACCATCATGCTTACGGCTATTATAGAAATTAAGATCGCGTCACGCATACATTCACTCCTTTAACAATGAAAACCGGATATTGTCGACTTCCGGTTCCAAAATCCTTCTATCATAGTCTCTATATACACGGATTGACCCCTTTTGTCAAACGTGTCCAATAGTTCAAGGTGAAAGGGGCCGCCAGACTGAAGGCGCGGCCCCTTTTGCACCTTTATCATAGCGGGTGATCCTATAAAACAAGGCCGTCCTGGGCCGGGTTCTCGGAACCGGGTATCCAGCGAAGCGTAAAGGGGATCTTCTTTTTATAGCCGACAGCCATATTCATGTACGGCTCCAGGTCTTTGGTGGGATGGACCTTTTGGTTGACCTGATTGACGACCTTGAAATTGTCGCCGAAGATCTCGATGCGCTTATTCTTGAACAGGTGCGGATTTAGCTCCATGAACTCCAGAAGCGCCAGGAGGCTGGCGTAATCGCATTCGTCCTTGCTGCCGTTGAACTGCGCCCGGAAGGAGATGCCCAGGTCGGGGATGATGAAGCTGACGAAGCCGGAATGGCCGGTCATGTCCGCGCTCTGGCGTCGAAAACCCTGGTAGAAACATTTCATCGGCTGCCTCCTTTGCTTATTCCGTTGGATATTCGAGCAAATGATATGCCCGTGGGAAAAGCGAGCTTCATGTAATCCCGCCGGCTCGAAAAGGCAGCTAATTAATTCCATAAGCCATTGATTTACAACGCAATTGCTGGATATCAGCGTGGATGCCTCGCGCCGGCTAACAGCAGGATAATCCCCGGACTGACGCACAAACCCGGTTCGCGGTGTTGCAAATCGATGCGTTTATTTGCGGATTTGACACAGTTTGCCGATGAAATTCTGTAAACTAAACTGAAAATACGTTTAACATGAAAAACGGAAAAAAGGGATTTTTCTTCTTGACATGGCACGCCAAGGGTCGCATTATGATCTTAAACAAGAGGGCCGTTGGTATGACGGTAGATTATGAAATCAGCCCCCCCCCGGGAAGACGAGTTTTGCGAAGCGCGCTCTCCGCCGAAAGGAGCGATATTAACGGCGAAGAAGAGTCTTATTCAATAGAACGCAAAATCCGATTAACGGGGAGGTAATGATGTTTTCCAGATATTTTGTTATCGGGTTGATGGCAGTTGCGTTTATGACGGCAACGGCCCTAGCCGACGGAGGGTTTAACGGTTCGATAACTTATAAGAACTGTGACTGTGTTCCTGGGACGCAGGGAGATAAGGTTCAGATAACTCCAATTGGGGGTGGCGACACCGAATATTGCGGAATCGACTGCCAGCGCAGTATTTATAACACTTCGGGCTGTGATCCGGGTACTTACCCGCCGGGATGGTACTCCCTCAGAGTTGTTCTCGGGAGCGGAACAGAATGTGAGTACTCTATGCCAGTGACTGTTTACCACGGTGATCAGGCGCAGGAAGTAAATCTCATTGTGCACGGCCCGTCGGGCGAACCGGATGGGGGCGGAGAGTAAGCGATTTAAGCCCAGAGTAAAACCCGCTTTGGCTAATAAGGGCGCTGTCGAAAAAGTTAATCGACAGCGCCCGGGAATTACATTACGGAGACAATAGTATGAGAGCAATCTTATGCCTGGTTTTGGCGACTTACGCAGTGTCGCCGGCTGCGGCGCAAATACCGGAAATGGTGGAAGGATGGCCATATCTAACAAGGACTGAAATATGGTTTGTCGGTTCGACTCCACGATTTTCCTGCCAAGAAAATCGCGAAATCTCTGCTGTCTTTTTTAACAACATCACTCGCGAGATCGACAAGTTTCGCATGGAAGGATCATTCTATTCCGGGTGGCCTGTTACCACCGATTCTGTCATCTTCGCCCGAACTCCCATAGTGGTTGATCTTGATCATGACGGAAGGGATGAGGTGGTCACTGAGGGTGCACGTAGATCTTCTGGTCATCCTCGCTATGTCCATAGTGAGCTATTCGTAATTGACGACGACGGAACGATAATGCCTGGTTTCCCGGTAATTTACCACCGTCCATATCCTCTGAACGTCGCCGATCTTGACGGTGATGGAGAATATGAAATCCTGACATTTTCGGTGGATGAAGGGCTGATTCATTGTATCGACAGATACGGAATCCCCAAAGCAGGCTGGCCAGTGGCACTCCCCGGAGACGTATTATGGTCAGGTCAAAGCTGCGCGATAGGGGATCTCGATCTGGACGGGACCAAGGAGTATATATTCACTGGTATTCATAACATTTATGCCTATCGATTCGACGGAACGATGCAGAGCGGGTTCCCAATTCCTATCTACGATGATAGCTATACTCACGACTACTGGGGATGGGGTTCCTCGCTTGCGGATATTGACGCAGATGGGTTTCTTGAGATTATTATTTCCGCAGGAAGGCCTAACTACGACTGGACATACAGCAGTTACGTGGCAGTCTATTATCATTCCGGCGCCATAAAAGAAAACTGGCCGTTGATTTTTCCCGTAGGTTTGGTGCTTCAGGGACCAATTCCAGCGGATATAAACGGTGACCGTTCGATTGAAATAGGATTCTCGGTATCAATGCTCGCACAGACCTATTTTGTCGATGTTAACGCGCAGATCCTGCCAAATTGGCCGGCGCCCCTCCGCAGATTTAATGGCGAAATAATTACAACCGATTTGGATGGTGATGGGGATTGCGAGATATTTTCCGATTACAACACATTTCACACCGACTCCATGGATGG
>CAZDAH010000098.1:4584-11300 GCA_964503405.1 uncultured Ignavibacteria bacterium | reverse complement strand
GATGTTTGGCCCCAATATGGATTACCTTTATGAAAATTTCGGGCCCACGGGCTATTTGAGTTACCCGCAGTCGATCGTACTCGACACCTACCACAACGTCTGCGAGGCTTTGATTCTCGAATGCTACGACCGGCAATCGGGACTGCAGACTTACCTGATCGAAGGAGGCGCCGCCGCGGTCAAACCGCCCCTCGGCTTCACCACCGCCGGGCTGGTTCGCCCGCCACAGGAATCGTCAGCGGGCATGTTGCCGGGCGCTTTCAGGCTCAACGAGGCCTATCCCAACCCCTTCAACGCCGTCTGCCTGATCAGGTTCGCCATCCCGGCACGCTCGGATGTTAAGCTCGAGGTCTTCAATATTCTGGGGCAGAGGGTGGCCACCCTGTTGAGCGAGGCTAAAGAGGCGGGCGAGCATTCGGTTATATTCGACGCCGACAAGTTCAGTTCGGGCATCTACTACTACCGACTCAAGACCGAGAGCTACAGCGAGGTCAAGTCGATGGTGCTTCTAAAATAGAAACAGGTGCGCGGCAGACCTCCTGGTCTGCCCGCAAAGGGGCACACGGGGACGTATGCCGCCCACGGATTCCAGAATGGAAGTTCGTTTATCCGTTTCCGCAGGGGCGAGGTCACCTCGCCCTTTTTTCTTAGAATAACCCCAAACGAGTTTGGGGTTGCCACCCGGTCTGAAAGATGACAATTCGTAGCGGTATGGAACGATACCCATACTCCTTTGCCTTCAATCTATATATTTTGTGCCTTCCAGCTCTCGGTGTCTGACCGATGCCCGTAACTCGTTTTTGGACATTGAGTTATTAATTGTTCGACGTGGCATTGCCTTTGCATGTAATGGCAGGCGGAGAAACCAAATCGGCTAACAGATAAAAGCGAGGTATAAATGAAGAGAATCGTTATGACAAGCAGAGAATTCAAGGGCCAGAGTGGGATGGTAATGGTGGTCTGTCTGATCATCCTTTTGATGCTGTCTTTGATCGGCATATCCTCCATTACGACTTCGAATACGGATATGATGCTGGCTGGTATCACCCAGCAGTCGGACGCTGCCTTTTATCTGGCCGACGCCGGCGCTGAAAAAACCATAGCCACCCTCAACCACGACAGGAACTGGAGGGACGGTTTCGATCATGAGGCCCTGGGTCATGGATATTACGAGGTTACTGTCGTTGACAGTGTTTCGAACCCGGCGCTCGGGGAAAAACTCCTGGTCACTTCAACAGGCTTGGTACAGGACGCCACCAAAACGGTGGAAATAAAACTCAGGCCGGAGTATTTGAGCAGATTCAGGTATGCCGCTTTCGGCAGAGATTCTCTCACCATATCAAGTACGGGCCTGGCCGATTCGTATGATAGCGACAATGGAACTTATGCTTCCCAAGCCATCAATGGACCCGATTCCGACGGGAACATGTACGCTTCCTCGGGCGGAGATATCGGAAGTAACGGCGAGATTAGCCTGCAGAGTGGAACCCAGGTGCATGGTGACGGCTCCACCAGCCAGGCCGGCGGCATAGACATGTCCAGCGGTTCGATTATATACGGCGACACGACGGACGGCGCGCCCCCCGACCCTCCAGATCCGATTCCTCCCGACGAGTTTGCCGATGCCGAGGCCAACAACGACGCCTCCTCGAACCTGACCATCATCGGGGACGCCTCCTATAACTCGTCTACAAACCAGCTGTACGCCGAAAACGGAAGCACTGTCATTTTCGGCTCCGGAACCTACTACTTCTCATCCGTAGATTTCGTAGGTGGATCGATCCTCCAGATCGCCCCCGGAGCGAATGTCAGGATCTATGTCGGCGGCAATTGGAACACCGGGAGTGGCGCCATTGTCAATACCAGCCAGATACCGAGCAATCTCTTGATCTATTGCTCAGGTTCCGAGGTCACTCTGTCGGGCGGCACCTCGTTCTACGGCGCCATTTATGCTCCAGATGCCAAAATAGACGTATCCAGCGGAGGCAGGATATACGGTTCCTTGATAGGCAGAACTGTCGATGTCCGAAGCGGCAGCCACGTGCATTACGACGAAGCCCTGTCGAGGATGCAGGATTCATTTGTGGGATACACCATAGATTCGTGGAGAGAGCTGTGAGATTTGGATCTTGTTTGAGGAAGGAAATTTCGACGATAGCCGAGTTGCGCTGATAGAATCCGGCAACGTGTGGAACGGCCCCGCGACCTGGGGCCGTTTTCCTTGCACCGGCCAATTGCGCAAGCCGGCTGAGCAAGAATCTGAGCATGAAATACGGCCTTGCACAGTCCGGGAACATCCCCATAGTATGAGACTCCTGACCCGTATATTCTGTAAGCCATATCCCACTGGGGCGGCAGCGTCAAGGACGACAATCATGGCAATTCCGAATTGGCGGATGATGGTGAGCACTTTGTCGTATTCAATGCCGACCGCTTCAGCTCTGGAAATTATTATTACCGCCTTAAGACTGACGGCTAATATGAGGTCAAATCCATGGTCTTGCTGAAGTATGCGTATATTTAGGCTGATTCCGCAGGGGCGAGGACTCCTCGACCTTTTTTTCTTAGAACAACCCCAAACGAGTTTGAGGTTGCCACCCCAAGTTTTCATATTATCACGGGGGGACAAGTCCATACGGATCAGTATTGACTCCCCGCTTACATTGATTCGACACCATTTCGGCGCCGGTTTTTAGCTATGCCCGTCATCGCTATGCCCTTATATTGTCGAACCGCATGACCGACTTTTTCGAAATCGATGTCAGCCTGACCCGGGGGGAAATCGCCCGCTATAATTTGCATCATATCCGCTGGCTCCTCGTTTTGGATTTGCTCGGCCTGGCCGGCGTGTTCGCCATGACTTACATATCCATTTTTCATCCTTCCCGCGATACTCGTGAGCTTTTCGGCTCGCTTCTGATCTGGGCTGTTCTGATCCTGGCGGCAGGGCTTTCGCAGCCGTTTATCCTCTTCATGCAAATCTATGTTCTCAAAAGCCCGGCCATGCGCGCCCAGACGGCCCGACGCCTGTACAAATTCGATAACGATGGAATCTACATCGAATCCGACGGCAAATCCGCCACCACTTCCTGGGCTCATATAAGGGCGATCAAAGATGTCGGGCGCCTGATCCTGATATTCACGGGCCCCAGGCTGGCTTATGTCATCCCCAAGCGTTCATTATGGAACATCGAGAGATTGCATTTTTTTACACGGTTCCTGCAGGAGCGTATTTCCCAATAAAAAAACCCGGCCGATAAACGACCGGGTTTATCATATCCTGCTGCAACTTAATTACTTGCCGAAGTTGTACTGGATTCCGCCCCAGACACCGAGATAATCGGGATTGACAAAGGTATAACGAGCCTCGGCGACAAAATCGACAACCGGAGCCACGGGAACCCTGAAACCGCCAAAAGCGTGGGCGCCGAACTTGGTGTCGGAAACCGAGACCGAACCGAATCCGATATCAACCGAGTTGGACAGCATGTGCATGCCGGCTCCCCCGCCCAAATAAGGATAGAACGTATTGGGGGCGGCGGGATACTCGTACCTGGCCGAGAAGCTCACGCTGAAATCTGTGAAGCTGAAATCCCAGGTCGTGAAGACGGGATCGCTGTACGACTTGTTCCAGTAGTTGGCCTCGACGGTGAAATTGACGTTGGGGATAGCTTCGGCGGCGAAACCAACCTCTGCGCCAAGTCCGTACGTGGCATCGATAGGATCCTCGGGGGCAATGTAGCCGCCTCTGAGGCCGCCGTGCGTGAAATTGACACTGCCGGCGCCGACTGTCATAGCCATAGCGAAGATCGCTACGATGGTCAGGCTTACGATTCTTTTCATCTTATACTCCCTCCTTTAGAGTTGTATCCTTCTTAGAACTTATCGGAATCGGGAGGGCGGGAACTTAATAAAAAAAACCGCCTGGATGAGCGGTTTTTTAAGATTTTTTTAGGCAGGAAAATTCGCCTAAAAGTGATATGCCATACCGAGATAGGTCTGAATTATGTCCTTGTCGCTATTGTTTTCGCTGAAAATCGAGACAAAGCGGCCCTCTACGGAGACGGTCAGCCTGCGGGTGATCGCAGTCTCTAACCCGAGGCCCGCGGAGGCGAAAAATAGCGAATGGATATACTGAGATCTCAGCTGGAGACCGGATATCGCAGTTTCTTCTTCTCTCTTGAGCTCCAGAAAATAGGCTCCGAGCCCCCCTATTCCATAAGGGGAGAAGCGAGCAGAGTTGTTGAAAAACCGATATTTTTCGAACACCCCGAACCCCAGGCCCGAGTAGTTATGCTCCAAGCCGCGGAAATCCGCGTTGCTGCCGTCGTAATCGTAAGTAACCTTCCAGCTGTCCAATTCAAATCGTGTGTTGAACTTTGAGTCGGGATCGCCGAACGAGGCGACGACACCCACACCAAACGCGTTGGAATAGTCCTCTCCCGGTATGACTCCTGTTCCCCGAAGACCTACACTGAAATGCCAAAAGTCGGCGGCCGTCACGGTAGCTGAAATAACCAGCAGGAATACCATTATGCTGACAAGGTTCTTCATCGATACTCTCCTTTTGCCGCTATATTTTCCATCTCAACGGCCGCTAATATAAGATATCCCTTTTAAAAGGGCAAGACAGTATATATCTCTTTTTTAAAATTTCTGACGAAATCCTCGACTATCTTCTCGGCTTCATGAGGAGCGGTTTCCAAGGCCGGGACATTGATCCTGATAAAAGCGGCGTCGGTGGGACGACCCAGCAGAGCGCTTTTGACCAGATCTCCTTTCAGGGAAAACTCGTTGTTCAAATGCCCGGCCCGGGTGACAAACCAATAGTACATTTGTTGCCTCGAATTTCCTCTCACGATATCCAGGCGGTTGACTTTCAGCCGTCGATCCCCCGGCAGAGGGGCATAGGTGCGATTGACGATTTCCCAGCCGGAGCCGGGCAGGCAATTGCGCGGGGAATGGATCCCCGAACCGAATTTCTGCGAGGTGAAATACCCCACGAAAAGCCAAACTGAGTTTCCGGTATCGTTGACATATTCCCTGTAAACATACCGGTTTACATCAAGCATTCGTTCGATGTCGGCTGTCAGCCGCATGTCCCTGGCCGTCCAGCCCTCCGCGGCAAAGGGGATCGATTCGAGATCGATATCTCCGGCGGAAATGTCGGCGGGGTTCCTCAGAACCAGGCTGAACGCGCCTCCGGCCGAGATCAGGAACATGGCAACTAGAAACGCCAGCGCGCGTTTACCCATATAATCGCTCCTCTGGCGAAAAGAATCATGGTCAGGGCCACGATAAACACGGTCAGCCCCGATAAGGTATGCAAAAAGCCCTCGGCGATCTCCGGCGAGACAGCGTAGGCGAGCAAAGCGGTGACGAAAATCCTGAAAATATTGGCGGTTATCGCTATGGGGAAAGTCAGAACCGCCAAAATCAGTGTAGGCCATGGTTTTCCTATTGACAAGTATCCCACAAGCAGGCTTAAGGCCATCAGAGAAAAAAGCGATCTCAATCCGCTGCAAGCCTCGGAAACCTCCAGGGGATAACCGGGCAGGAATATGATATTTCCGTTGAGATCCGACGGTACTGAGGCAGCGTGCAACAGCGCGATCGTCACTTTCGAGGCGAAAAGTTGCATGGGGATGGTTAGCGTGGTGTAGATGATATTGGGAATAGGGATCATGAACAGCAGAAAAAAAAAGGCGAACCAAGACCTTTTTACGTTGGGAATCCCCAAGTACAACAGGGCGATTCCGGCCAGGAGCGCCACGAAGGAAACTCTTGAAGTGAAATATTCGGCGCCGGCTGTTCCCACTATGAGCAGTGCCAAAGCCGCGGCGATCACGGTCAGACCGGCAATTATGGCCGGTTTGTCGTCTTCGAATTTCCTGGATGTCATGCAGAAAAGAGCGATCGACACCGGGGGGATCAGAAAGCCATGCGAATAATTCTGATCGTAATACCAGTCGGCGGACAGGTCGACAAGCACCGGCCAGTAGAATGCGAATGATAAGCCGATGAGGATCAGGGGCTGGTAGTACTTTTTTACGAACACAGTCATTTTTTCTTCAATTGATCCGTGCCCAAAATTTTCTTGAAGAATAGTTTCCAGACCCCGAAGACAGCCTCTAACACGATCTTCTTGTTCATTTTTGAAACGCCTTTTTGACGATCCATGAAGATAATGGGAATCTCCCTGATCCTGAACCCCCCTCGCCAGACGTAGAAATCAGTTTCGATTTGAAACACGTAGCCGTTCGATTTGAGCCTCTTGATATCCATCCACTCCAACAGCTCGCGGCGATAGCACTTAAACCCGCTGGTCGGATCTCTTACGGGCATTCCGGTGATAATCTGGACATATTTCGACGCGAAATATGACAAGAGCAGCCTGGTGATGGGCCAGTTGACAATGGAAATGCCGTTGAGATACCGCGATCCTATGACCAAATCGGCCTCTCTAATAGCCTCTCTGAATGCCGGAAGATATCCGGGATCGTGCGAGAAATCTGCGTCCATCTCCATCATATACCCTATCTGGGGTTTTGTCAGGCCATAGGTGAAACCGTCGACATAAGCGGTCCCCAGCCCCATTTTTCCCGGACGCTTCAAAATATGAATCCTGGGGTTATCGCGCATCAGGTTTTCGACGATGGCCGCGGTGCCGTCCGGAGAATTATCGTCGATAATCAGAATCTCGAAATCGTCGCCGG
>CAZDAH010000098.1:535-4574 GCA_964503405.1 uncultured Ignavibacteria bacterium | reverse complement strand
GGGCATACAGACCAGTATGTTCATTCATCCCCCATTCCGGCGAAATAAGTGATCGCCCCCAAGATAAGCAGGCTCCAGTAACTGATTATACGATCCACCAGAGTGACCGCCCCGGCCAGATCGCTGCCAAGCCCGGTTGAAACCAGGATTTTCAACATCAGTATCTCCACCAATCCCAAACCCGCGGGGGAAACAGGCAGCACCATTATTATCAGAGCCGCCTGAGAAATAAACAATGCGGCCAGGAATCCTGTTTCGAGCCCGAAAGCCTTGAATACGAAGAATAACCGCAAGGCCTCGCTCAGCCAGATTAACGTTGTGGATATGGCGATTATCGGAAACAGGGTAGGCGATTTGAAAAGTCCGCTCGAAAAAAGGGCGAGTTTCGGCCGCCAACTCACCGGCGCGATATTCACTAAAGACGGAATGGCCAGGGCCGCGGCAACGAATATCGCCACGACAAGCATTACGGCCATGAAACTGAAAATCAGATTATCGCTCTCCGTCGATCCCTTTAGATACGACCGGAAATAGATGCCTGAAAAGGCTGTCAACGACGCTATTATCAAAAGGTCGAATACACGTTCGGAGAAAAGCACCCCCAACGACAGTGAAACCGAAATATCCCTGTTTTTTTTGAGCAGATATGCTCTGTAGAGATCGCCAATCCTGGCCGGCAAAAGAGCGTTGGCGAACCAGGATAGAAAGTAATACCGCGAAAGCGCCCTGTTATCGACAGGATGCCCGGCCGATTTTAATAGCAAACCCCATCGTCCCCCTCGTATAGGAAGCGAGGCGTAATAAATCAGGAAGGCCGGCAGTATATAAAGCCAGTTCGCCCGCGAAGCCGCCTCAACCGCCGCCGAAATATCGAAATTCCTGAAAAAGATGTAGAAAATCGCCGCCGCGACCAGGAAACCTATTAGCGTCCTCAAACTAAAGAGGCTGTCTTTTAACCGGACCGATTTTTCCTCAATTGTATCTTTCAAAATTTTCTCTCGATGATCCGCCAATATACCATGTGCGCAATCTGTTGGCAATCCTTATGATGCCGGACTTTTCAATCGGCTGGCAGCCTTGTCATGAACTGTCGGGCCGTCGAATTCATTTGACATTAATAATCATAATTATTAAAGTCGCGAGAAAGAAGCGCTACGGGATGAAGGAGACCCGAATGAAAAGAGGATGGATAATCTCGACCCTGGCTGTCGTTCCGCTCATATTCGCCGGAATCTCATTTTACATACCTACGTTTTCCGAGAGAGAGGGGGTTGATTGTGCCGGTTGCCACACAGGATATCCCAGACTGACCGGCCAGGGACTGGAGTACCTTGCCGGAGGATATTCATTCGACTCTCCGCCATCGAGCGAGTCCCCGGGCTTTCGAATTTCGGGCGCCATCGAAAGCTGGTTTGTCGGTAAAAACGAGGGCCGTTCGACTGATTTCCAGTTGCATAAATTCGCGCTTCTTTCCGGCGGACGGCTGAGCAAAGAGGCCTACTATTTCGCCGAGGCTTACTTCGAGGAGAGAGGAACGGCTCACAACCTCGGGGATATTTTCATCACCTTGACGCCGTGGAAAAATGTCAGCGTAAGGGCGGGGCAATTTCAGCCCGATCTCGTCCTGTCGGATTCGGAGCGTCTTACTACGCGTCGGTCCTTGCTGTACGACACCAGGGTCAATGCCTGGCGATTCAGGGATCGTCAGAGGGGGCTGGCCGTTATCCTGAATCAGGATCGTCTTACATTAGTAGGAGCGGTTGTCAACGGCAACGGCAACGGGGCGGAGATTGACGATGTCGCCGACAACAACGATCATAAGGATCTTTCGGTCGCTTTGAGCGGAAATCCGTCGGCGAATACGACTCTGGGCGGATACCTTTATTTCGGCGGCATTTCCGATACCCGGGACAGGTTCCGGATGGCCCTCAATTATCGTCAAAGGATGCTCGAGGGCCGGGCGGAACTCAATATCGCGGCCGGTTATGGTCAGGACGATCCAGCGGTCGGCGCGGGTGACGAACAAACGTCGCTGGGGTATTTCGTCGAGTGGGTTTACGCTTTAAGATCCGATTTCCTGATATTGGCCCGCCACGATTTTTTCGATCCGGATAATGATATCGACGACGATCACGATTGGGATATTGTCCCGGCTGTATGCTACTACATGGGCGAGAACATCAGGATATCGGGGGAATATGCTTTCTTCAAGAACGACAGCAACGACGAATTCCGGGCGGTATTGAGCGCTGTCTTTTGAGAATTCAAATTCAAATCAAACCGGCAACAGGCCTTACGCCGCAATGAACAGAAAAATGAGAGACAATTTTCGGGAGGAAAATATGAACACAGCGACTTTGAACTACATCGATGAAATAGACGCCAAAATTGCCGCAAAGAACCTCCTTGACCATCCCTTTTACCGGGCCTGGACAAAAGGGGAATTGAGCCTCGATTCCCTGCGCGATTACGCGTCGCAGTATTACCGGCATGTCAAGGCGTTCCCCACATACCTCTCGGCCGTACACGCCCAGACCGAGGATATCGGGAGCCGCCGCGAGATTTTGCAGAACCTGAACGACGAAGAAGCCGGGAATCCCAATCATCCCGAACTCTGGGTTCGCTTCGGCGAGGGGCTGGGTTTGAGTCGGGGGGAGATGGAGGAAGTGGATATCCAGCCGGAAACCTCAAATCTGATTAACACGTTCCGCTCAGCTTGCCGCGAGCGCGGTACGGCCGCCGGTCTGGCCGCCCTCTACGCCTATGAAAGCCAGATCCCGGCGGTCTCGGAATCGAAAATCGAGGGGATGAAGAAGCATTACGGTATCGATGATCCGGCGACGCTTTCGTATTTCACCGTGCATATCGAGGCCGACAAGGAGCACTCCGCCGTCGAGCGCGATCTGCTGGCCCGGTATCTCGACGACAGCAATGCCGCAACTGCGATAAAGTCGGTAGATGAGATACTCGATGCGCTTTACGGCATCCTCGACGGGGTTTGCCGGCGGCATGGGATAGAGTGTTGAATTGACGGGCAAATAGGGTGGCATGCTTATTCCCACATGGTGTCTGAATAAGCATGCAGCGGAGTTTTCGAGATTTCAAAGTGTGTCAGGACGAAGTCCATTTCTGGCGAGGACATCCTGTCACCATAAATGCGATTGATTTCTTAGGTACATAATCCTATAATACTCTGAATATTATGGAGCTCTGAAATGATAAAGAGAGTCATAAAAAAAGGAAATCTCAGCGACGACTCCGCGAAAGCCGATTTGGAATTCTGGCTGTCCAGGACTCCGAGCGAACGGGTCGAAGCGGTCGACATATTAAGAAAGCAATTGCATGGAGATTCAGCGAGACTTCAAAGAGTTGTTAGAGTCATTGAAGGCCCATAAAGTCGAGTATGTGATAATCGGGGCATATGCACTTGCTTTTCACGGCGCCCCGCGTTATACCGGCGATATAAATATCCTGGTTAAACCGAACGTGAGCCATGCCGGCAGAATACTGCAAGTATTAAACGATTTTGGATTTGGTAAACTGGAGTTAACGGCTTATGACTTTTCCGAGGCCGGGAAAATCGTGCAGTTGGGAGTGCCTCCGGTTCGAGTGGACATTGAGACTTCCGTAACCGGTCTTGCCTGGGAGCAGATATTCGCGAATAGAGTATCGGGGGAATACGGCGGCGTTCCTGTCAGTTATATAGGAAGAAGAAAGTTGATCGCCACCATTAAAGCTCTGGGCCGCCATCGGGCGTTGGCCGCCCTGGAAGCTTTGGGGGAGCGCGGCGATTAAGATCGCCATTGGAAGTCTTCGCGGCTTCCGTTAAATATTATGGCCTCAAATTGCCTGTAATAGAACCTTAAAGTATGTTGCACCCCATGAAAAAATATTCCCGCCTCCTCCTTGATATCGAAGGGACAATCGTCCTCGATAAGCAATACACACCGGTGCCCGGCGCCGTCGAGTGGTTCAACTCTCTGGCGGAATCGGGGGTTCAAGCGCGGCTGGTCACCAACAACACCACTGAATCGCCCGA
>CAZDAH010000098.1:0-525 GCA_964503405.1 uncultured Ignavibacteria bacterium | reverse complement strand
CGTGAAAAAATACCTTAAGAGCCGGGGAATCGAACCGGTCGGGACACATAAGGCCGACGCGGTCCTGGTCGGTCTCGATCCAACATTATCATACGGGAAAATGAATACGGCGGTGAAAGCGATACTGGAGAACGGCGCCCGGCTGTATACCTTGCATCGCAACCGGCGGTATGTCGATGAAAATCGGGAGACGGTGATGTCGTCGGGGCCGATAGCGGCGGCCCTGGAGAACGCCTGCATGGTCAGGGCGGTGGTCTGCGGGAAGCCGGACCGACAATTTTACCTAAGCGCAATCGCGGGCTGGAATGTCCCGCGAGATCGAATTCTTATGGTCTCCGATGATCCCTTTGCCGATCTGGTCGGCGCCAAGAAGCTGGGGATGGAGACTTGCTGGGTGCTGACCGGCTCGCAGAACGCCACCATCGCGCAGTACGAGCAGGCCATCAACGTCTGGACCCGGGCGCTGTTCCTCGACCGGCTCACGCCGCGCGGGGTGCTGTCGGTGTCGCGCTGGTACCACGAGCC
>CAZDAH010000097.1:6468-11315 GCA_964503405.1 uncultured Ignavibacteria bacterium | reverse complement strand
ATGACGATAAAGATGATGAAATTGGGCCGTGATATCAAGAACAGAGAAAAAGATATCAGGAAAAGCGTCTATTTTCCTGAAATCGGAGTATTTTCAAAATATGACTGGCAGAACGGTTATCAGCCCGATATCGACAAAATCCGTGGAGACTGGAGCGTGGGATTCTCTCTGGAGTGGCTCATACTCGACGGTGGTCTGCGAAAAAGCCGCCTAAGACGGTTGGAATTCGAGGCAAAGAAATCGGATATAATCCTGGCCGGTGCCCGATCCAATCTGGTTTTCGCCGCGGAATCGGCGGTCATCGAAATCGAAAAATCCAGCCGTGATCTGGCCCTGGCCAGGGAGAGGCTGGAGTTGGCGGATAGGGGGATAAGGATCGCCCAGTCGAGGTATAACTTGGGGCTCTTGGGAATCTCCGACCTTATCGACATGGATTTGGATAAATCGGAGGCGGAAATTGCGGTTGCGACAGCCGATCACGAGCTTCTTATGGCCAGGCTCGAATATAAAAAAGCCCTTGATTATTATCCTGAGACCGAATAGGAATGCCGGGATTCTTGAAAGGCGACAAATTGCCGCGGATCAGGCCAGGCGATAAAAACGGCTTGCCAGTATTGCCGGATTGGTCCTATAATCCCCGGGTGTGATGAAATTGTTAAGTATCGGAGAGAAATATGGCTGAAACAGTCGAGCTTGATTACGCGAGTTTCGAGGATAAGATTGCCGGATCGTCGATACCGATTTTGGTCGATTTCTGGGCGGAATGGTGCGCTCCCTGTAAATCCATCGCCTCGGTCCTGGAAGAATTAGCCTCCGAATATTCGGAAAAAGTAATACTCGCCAAGGTAAATGTCGATGAATATCCAAGGATAGCGGCCGGGATAGGCGTTCGCAGCCTGCCCACCGTGGTCATGTTTTCCGGAGGTGAGGAGAAGGTAAGAATTATCGGAGCTCATTCCAAATTGGAAATTAAGAGAAAGATCGATTCAGTGTTGATTCAATAAAGGAGGGAAATTGAAAACCAGGGCCATAGTCATATTGTCCATAATAGCGGGAATCGCGGCTGGCCCGCAAGCCGCCGAATGGAACGGAATGTTCGGAATCGGCGTCAGGGGACCTGTGCTTTCCCCGATGTTCAAAGGGTCGGATTATGCCAACGCCAATTTTGGCGGAGCGAGCTATCAGCATTTCATGATGGGCTGGAATGCCGCCGGGGAGGCTAAATACGGGATTACAAGAAGCCTCGTGGTCAACTTGACCGGCGCCTACACCGTCACATATGACTATCCTCCGGCAGTCAGCGATCAATCCTTCAAGCTGAACAAGTCGGATGACGCTTTCGCCAAGCTGTCCGGGATTCGATTCGGTCTTGAAGCCCATTATTATTTTATGCCCGAAGGTGGCGTCCAGCCATATCTCCTGCTCGGATTGGGAATGGATATGTGGAAACTCGATGAGGTCAACGGTTCAGCCTCGTACAATTTCAAGGACTTGGCGGGACGTGGCGGGGCCGGGATATGCTTCTGGCTGGGGGAGAGAGTCACCCTTGATCTACAAGGGAAAATCAGTTACGATCTGACCAACATATCCACCGACGTTCCGCCCGGCTTCTACGGGCCGGGTGACTGGTCCGATATGAAAACAAGGACTTTCGGCGGATATGTCGAACCGTCGATCAGTTTTACCTTCTTCCTGACCGGGGCCCGCGATTCCGACGGCGACGGGATTAAAGACAAATTCGATCAATGCCCCGATACGCCGTTGGGAGCCTTTGTCGATGAATACGGCTGTCCCCTTGACGGAGACGGAGACGGGGTTTACGACGGCCTTGACGGCTGCGCCGATACCCCGCAGGGTGCCATTGTGGATATAACCGGATGCCCCCTCGACACAGACCAGGACGGCATATTCGACGGCCTTGATAAATGTGCCGATACGCCGCCCGGGGTCGCCGTGGACGTCCGTGGATGTCCCTCGGATACCGATTCCGACGGCGTGCCTGACTACAAAGACAGCCAGCCCGACACACCGGCCGGAGCGATTGTCGACGATTTCGGCGTGGCCCTGGACAGCGACCGCGACCGCGTGCCCGACGGCATAGATAAGTGCCCCGATACTCCGGCCATGGTCGAGGTCGACGAGTTCGGGTGCCCGATCGCCAAACCGTTGGTCGAAAAAATCGTTCTTAATATCAAATACGCATCGGGATCGTTCCAGCCCGACAAGGAATCGCGAGTTGTCCTCGATGGTCTTGTCGAGACAATGAAGGCCTATCCCGATTTGAGAATAGAAATCAATGGTTACACCGACGCTCTCGGCTCGAAAACCGGAAATCAGAAGCTCTCGGAGAAACGCGCCCAGGCGGTGATGGATTATCTGATCGAGAAGGGCGTATCGTCCGATAGAATGAGTTCCAAAGGATACGGCGAGGACGCCAGGTTCTTTATTGGCGATAACGCCACCGAGGAAGGCCGTCAGAAAAACAGGCGAGTAGAAGTCGTGCCGGTTCAGAAAGAGTAGCCATCGCGATATGACTGTTCAAAGGCGGGGTTCGACACCCCGCTTTTTTTACGGAAGTTTCTTGGCTTCCTGCCAGAGGGATTCCATTTCCTCAAGGCTGGATTGATCGAGGCTCCTGCCCAGTTCCTTCAGCCTCGATTCGATATGTCTAAATCGCTTGATGAATTTCCGTGTGGCGGCGTTCAGGGCGTCTTCCGCCCGCATGTTGAGGTGCCGACCGTAATTGACTATGGAGAAGAGAATATCTCCGAATTCCTCTTCGACTCGTTTCCGATCGCCGCTTTCAGCCGCCCTGCCGAATTCATCGAGCTCCTCGCGGATCTTGGCGATGACATCGTCTTTATTGCTCCAGTCGAATCCGTACCTGCCGACCTTCTCCTGGACGCGAAAGGCCTTCAAAAGAGCCGGCAGGGCGGCGGGAACGCCCTGCAGCACCGAGTAATCGTCGTTTTTGGCTTTTCTTAGCTTTATATGCTCCCAGTTTTGCAGCACCTCGCCCGTTGTAATGTCCCGCTTTTCAGCGAACACGTGGGGATGTCTTTCGATCAGCTTCTCCGCTATCATCGCGGCCACCTTTTCGATATCGAATGCGCCGCGTTCAGAGGCGATTTGGGCGTGAAGCATGATCTGCAAAAGAAGATCGCCCAGCTCCTCGGCCAGTTTCTCATCGTCGTTCTCGTCGATTGTTGCCAGCACTTCGTATGTTTCCTCGAGGATGTAAGGTTTCAGCGACGAGTGTGTCTGCTGCCTGTCCCAGGGGCAGCCTCCGGGTCCCCGAAGGCGGGCGACAATCTCGATAAGTTTCCGCAGGTTTTCCATAAGCGTATACTATCGGCGGGAAATCCCGATGTCAACCGCTATTAAGGCCAAGGCTGGATCGGGCAGTTGACAAAACAAGACCGTCGACTTATGTTACGGAGTCGCAATCCGGAGAGATGTCCGAGTTGGTCTAAGGAGCACGCCTGGAGAGCGTGTAGCCCCCAAAAAGGGCTCCTGGGTTCGAATCCCAGTCTCTCCGCTTTCATTTTTCCAACCGGACTCGCCAATATCGACCGGTGGAATTTCCGCTTCATTTCCACTTGACATATCCAGCCCGTTTGCATAATATCAACAATCAATATCATCAAGCGATATTGCTGATCGCTGAAAATAACCGACGGCAACGGTCAAATTTCGCGGAGGACGATGTTCAGGGGAAATCTCCGAAATCCGATTATAGTCATCCACTGGCTCCACCGAACTGCATTTGTTTGATATCGGCTTACAATCCCTAAAGTTATGGATTTTCACCATTGGCGGACCCGCTGCCCATATCGCCTTGATGCAGGAAGAAGTCATCCGCCAACGCCGTCGGCCGGATTGAAAACGGCATAATTGGTAATGGAGATTATATGGTGAAGAGGTACCTGATATTCGATGATTCGGCGGTCGATAGAAAAGCCCATTTAACTAATGAGTTATTTCTGTGATTCAATTGATTACATGTCCTTGGGCGGGCGGATCCCCGAAGCGGCCCGGCTGCGAATAATGGAGCTGACGAAGGGGTTCAAAGGATAAACGTCTGTAAGTGGCCGATATGAGCGCATAGCACCAACCAGCGGATTTCAAGCGGAAAGGAGGTGTGACGCAGCTGCAAGCTCATGCGTTAAACGAAATCGCGTAGTATTCAAAGCAAAGATCTATGGAGGAAGAAATGAAGCTTGTACAGATACGAATTATTCTATTGGGGGCTTTGATTGGTATTATCTGGTCAACGGCTCACTTCTCAGGTGACGCTCGCGCGACCAGCCAGTGGAGCCGCAAAACGGGAATCGAATGTTCAGGCTGCCATACGGTCTTCCCGCGCCTGAATGTCGATGGAGAAGATTTCCTCAGGGGCGGTTATCAACCGGGAAAGGCGCACGAAGGATTCACTCTTGACAAGGTGGAAAATCTCTTTGGCTTCCGGCTGAACTTAACTCCAATCCAACTGGAGACAAACAGCCTGATGGAGGATTCGACATCGGAACCGAAAACCCGCCTTTCCATAGGAAACCCTATCTGGCTGCAAATGTTCGTGGCCGGGTCGATCTATAAAGACGTTTCGTTCTTTTCGGAGCTTGAGCACAGCGCCGGCTCCTTCAAGTTCAATTGGTTCTACTTCAACTTCACCAATCTAGCCAATTCGCCTTATCTGAATATTCAAGTAGGCAACATCTCCCCCATGGAGTTTGCCTCCTACCCGAATCGTCTCCCGCAGCTTCCAGCGCTCAAGAGCGAAGTAATGCGGATAAAATCATCGGGCGGCCAGGGCGAGGAATCGGTGGATATGTCAAGCGCCAGGCCCG
>CAZDAH010000097.1:3873-6458 GCA_964503405.1 uncultured Ignavibacteria bacterium | reverse complement strand
CCGGAATACAGTACTTTGGCTATAATGACTGGGGCCTGCTATATCTCGGAGTTACCCCCGGCGCAAAGGCTGTCGATGTCAACCAATTCCTGCATTTCTGGGGCGGCTTGGTATTCAGGCTTCCGGCCAATACGATAAATGGCCTGGAGGGCAGCACTGCCACGATTCATTATTATAGCGGCACTGATACCAAAGGCACCGGCACGGCAGCCGGCCCTCAGATAGAAAACAAGTTCACGCGCATTTCGCCTCAGGTCAATATCCGCTATAAAGAAAAGGTCGATATTCAGGCGGCGTACGTAATCGGCAAGGACGATAATGCCGCCCTTGTGGCCAATCCCAACGAGGATTACAAATACGGAGGCGTCGGCCTGGAAGCCGGCTATATGTTCCATCCCAGATGGCACCTCGCTCTTCATTTTGATAGCTATCAATCAGATTCAGATATCCCCAGCGGCGATCCCGGAGCGGGTGAGCCGGTGGTGAAATTCAGCCGGGTGGTGCCTGCCGCAACCTATGTCATCAATCAAAATATCAGGTTTTCTCTCTATTTCGAGAAGGACCTGCTCAATGACCGCGACCCCGCCGGCCTTTTCATCGGCGATGCCGGCAAGACAGTGGACAAGATTTATATCAATATGCGCACCATGTTTTAAGGCGCGCCGCTAACCTCCCTTGTTTTAGGCCCTGTTCTTCGGGGCCTTTTTTCTTATGCAGTTAGACATCAAGAACAACGCGCGAGTCGCCGATTTTCCAGCGATTTCCAATCGTTAAGTCCTTCGGAACGCTATCAATTTCACTCAACCTGGTCCAACCTTGATGAAATGAATCTTATGAATTTCATTGAACATGGTCAGATTTAACGCCTTGCAAGTTATTGTTTCAAATTAATTTACACCAATCCCAGTCTCTCCGCTTATAGCTCGCCTCGTTCCTTTTAGTCGCAGGTTCCAAAGCCCACATGATTCACGAGCAAATTCGACCTTCAATCGCGGCATAATCATATCAAGCCGTGGGCTCGACCTCGCGCCCCGAATGCGGACATTATATTTACCGCTGATTTATGTAAAAAACCTTGCCCCTGCGGGAATCCCGACGTATATTCAATCGTTCAATTGAATAGTTGAGGATACACGCTTGGCAAAACCGAGAGAGACCAAAGACAGGATCTTCGAGCAATTCGCCCGCATAGGGCAAGCCATGGCCAGTCCCAAACGGCTGGAGCTTTTGGACCTGCTATGTCAGGCTGAAAAAACCGTCGAAATGCTGGCGGTGCAGGCGTCGCTGAGCGCGGCCAACGCCTCAAGGCACCTGCAAATCTTGCGGGCCGCACGCCTGGTCGACGCGCGAAGAGATGGCACGCACGTTTATTACAGGCTGGCCGATGATGATGTTTGCTCTTTTTTCCATGTTCTGCGCAAGTTGGCGTCGGCGAGATTGGCCGAAATGGACTTCATCGTTGAGGAGTATTTCGATCGACCCCAAAGACTCAAACCTATTGACCGCAGAAAGCTCATTAAGAAAGCCCGGGCCGGCGAAATCATCATTCTTGATGTCAGACCGAAGGAAGAGTTTCTGGCCGGGCACCTGCCACTTGCCCATTCAATCCCGTTCTCGGAGCTTAAAGATAGACTGGATCAGCTTCCGGCGGACGCGGAAGTCGTCGCTTATTGCCGAGGCCCCTATTGTGTCCTGGCGCAGGAGGCGGTGAGAATAATGAGGGCTAAAGGGCGCAAGGCCGTTCGGCTCGAGGATGGCGTCATGGAGTGGCGGGAGGCCGGCATGGCCGTTGAAAAATAGATCCTTTACATAGTATTCTCAAAATATCAGACAACCAAAGCCAAGGGAGGACTTTCATGAAAGCAAGGACGACACACCTGGCGCTAGCCGGAATATTCGTGGCGCTAATAACGGCTGGCGTTGCCGCCTACCCGCCCGCAGTAGGCATTCTGGGAAAATCGCCGAACTGCCTTTCCTGCCATGTGGATAACGGCAACTGGAAGGACGGCCCCGATCTCATCATCGACATCCTCGATAAAGACAGCGGCGCTTCTTTGAAACAAGCGGACGGTTCCTTCCTGCTTACGGCCGAGCGGCATGTACCCGTCACGGTTTTGACTATCATTGGCTATAAAACAACCGATGTGAATCTCATTCCTTATCGTAATGCCTGGCTGTACACCGATCCGAGCCGGATTGAATCATCGTCGCTGACAAAATTCCCGCCCGGCTGGGAATCCAATCTTGCCATGGCCTGCAGATTGGCGGGGGATAAGTCAAATTCATATCCCGACGCGCAAGTTACAGTCCTGCCTATGACAGTTCTCCCGACCGATTCCGCTGTCGATGGTTCGGTTACCCTGCAAGTAATGCTGACAAGGGGCGAGACGGTCAAAGGAATGCCAAAGGAAGGCATGCAAGGGAGCTATTTCGAGAGGATTCTTCGCCTGAAGGTTGTCGAATAGGCCTCAAAAGGAGTCAATAAATGCGAACTTTGCTGATAATCCTGCTGATGTTTACAGCGGGAATTACTCCACACAAACTGTCTTCGGCCCAGGAAACCACCGCCAAAAATCCCGAGGATG
>CAZDAH010000097.1:3183-3863 GCA_964503405.1 uncultured Ignavibacteria bacterium | reverse complement strand
GTCCGGCTGCCCTCTTTCGAGCTCGTGGGGATTGACGGCAAGACCTATCGGCTCTCCGATTATCGCGCCGAAATGCCGTTAATTGTGTGGTTTACCAACCTTTGCGGAGGCTGCCAGGCTAACATCCCTCATCTGGATTCAGTATACTCCGCCGAAATAGAGCCGAACGCCGAGCTGTTGGCTGTCAGTCTGCTCGGCGAGGATAAGGAAACGGTTGCGAGCATCAGAAATAAGCTGAAATTCCGATTCCCGATTCTGTTCGATCCGCAAGGGAAGACCTGCGAGGACTACGGTGGCGAGTATGTTGAAGCGTCTTGTCCCGCCGTAAATCTATTCGTTATTGACCGCCAAAGCACCACAAGATATGAGACCCACTTTCCCGGCGATTCAGAATCAGAAGCAATATCTATGCTTAAGCCTCTTTTTGATGAGAAGGCTGGGGCGGCCAAGAAAGGAAAAGAGGACGGTCGGTGAGGTTATTGTTAATACTAAACGACCCGCCTTACGGAACGGAACGGTCATATAATGGCCTAAGATTGGCGCTGAATCTGGCGAAACAGGAACGCGTGGAATTACACGTCTTCTTAATGGCGGATGCCGCCGCCTGCGGGAAGTCGGGCCAGGCTACCCCCAACGGTTATTACAATCTTGAGAGGATGATCATATCCCTGGCGAAAAGA
>CAZDAH010000097.1:0-3173 GCA_964503405.1 uncultured Ignavibacteria bacterium | reverse complement strand
CCTAAAACAAGAGGACAAGATTCCCGGAGTGCACTAGAGCGCGATGGTAGAGCTGACCGAACGGACCATGTGGGCGGATAAAGTGATTGTCTTTTAATTCGCCCTGCTCTTACCTTAGGGGGGCCTTGAGCAGTCGAATATCATCGATCCAGACGGTGCCCATTCCGGCGACCACGAGATTCAGTCTTATGAAATCCGGCTTTTCCCCCTTTTTGAAAAAGAAAGTCGTCTCCGCAGTGGTCCAATCCATGGTGCCGGTGAGCGTACTCTGCAGACCCCGCGAAAAGAATTCGCCCCGCCCGGGAAAATGGCAAAACATTTCGAGATAGGCAACACCGTTCAGCGCCTCGCATCGCACCCGCGCCTGATATACGAGCCGGGCGTTTTCGATATCGATATCGCCGACCTCGAATAATCTGACAGTAGTGGACTCAGGCCGGGAAATTCTAACGGCCCCGTTCCCGTCGCTGGAGACAGCCGTATCCATTTCCACGTCGGTCTTTTGAATGATGCCCTCGAGATTGTCCAGCGGAAAGCGCCCCAATTCCGAGACCTGCGCGGGCTGCCTGGCGCAGACAATTAATATCAATATTGCGGGCGCGATTGCAGCAGCGATCGATTCTCTCCTGATCATCGTCAATGCCTCCTTTGGCGGCTGTCCTGTTCTTATTCGAATTGAAACCGCTTCGTTCCTGATGATTATTCCTCCTAATTTATTGCAGACCCCCGCCTTCGGCAAGTCATATCGATACTCATTTTCTTTGTTCTTGGCGGCTCATCAAAGCAATTGACAATCCAGCCAGTTCCGCCATATTTAGAAGCGCAAATTATCGGCAATCGATAACTCAGCGCCTCTTCCCAGGCACAGAAGAGAACCTGCATTAGAAGGTAATGATGTGCCCTTCCTTGCTTTTAACTGACGATGGCTGATTCGTTGGCTGCTGTCCTGACCGGAGACATGTCACAAACGGAATTCATGAAAGGAGCGGAAGAATGGATGATCAAGCGACTCCGCAGTTAGACAGACTGAAGCTGAACAGGCTCATCGAGGAAATGAAATCGAATCAAAACCTGTCAATGGGCATTGTCAGCGGTTTTGTCGCGGCAATTATAGGGGCCATGGCCTGGGGTACGATCACCTGCATCACCGGGTACCAGATCGGATTCATGGCCGTAGGGGTCGGATTCATTGTCGGTTACTCAGTCAGGCGGTTCGGGAAGGGTATTGACGTATCATTCGGCGTGATAGGAGCCCTGTTATCACTTTTGGGATGCCTTATGGGCAACATGTTTACCGCCTGCATTTTTATATCCAGGGAAATGGGAATGGGGCTTTTCACAGTGATCGGAAGGCTGAATCTGGAGATAATCTCCGGTATCCTGACACATACGTTTAACCCGATGGACCTGCTGTTTTACGGCATTGCAATATATGAGGGATATAAATTCTCCTTTAGAAGGCTCGAGCAGCGGGATATATCCAGCCTTCAGGCGAATTGATATTCGCGGGGAAGCATGAGCTTGCGGCGGCCGTCATACGAATAGACTGTCCGCCCGTTCTGGCCGATATTCGGAGGGGGTGCGGTTCTATATTATATTCAGTTCCTGTTTGCCGGTGACCAGCAGATCGTCGTATTCGTAATACTCGTCGCTGGATCCGTTGGATAAGTAACCCGATCCCAGAGATAATTTCAAATATTGTAAAGGGACATTATCGAAATTGAACTGACGCAGGAGTCTCAGCCCCAACGCCCACCCGTTGTCGTCGCGGCCGGTTTTTCCATCGATCCACGGCAGCTCGCTGCGCATAACCTCATCATACGCGAAACTCCTGTCCCAAAGCTCCAGATCGAAATATGATACCATTGCCAACGGTAGTATGCGTTTTATCGATAATTCGAACTGCCCCCCGTCCCATGGATCCCAGTATTGTGTAACCCCGCTGATGACGTAAAAACTCGAAAGGGGACGAGTATCTTCGGAAGCCAGCCGATAGTGATATGAAATGGCCATACCGGTTTTGGAATCGACGGACTGCGAGACCCTGAGAAGCGATCCTATCCAGTTAAAAGTCGAGTTTCCGGACGTAAACGATCTCTGCCCGTAAGACAGCTCGGCTTTCAACGTCGTTTTTGTCGGAAAAGTTTTGGTCAGGTCCAGCTGGATTCGATGTTCGATATTCTTCAGAACGTCATATTCGGTATATTCCGATATAACCAGATCGTATGAACCTCGAATCTGCAAACTGGAATTAAGATAATAAGAAATATCCGATTTGAGCAGAAATTTATTGCTGTTGAACATGGAACTGTCATCGGCGTAGTCTTTCACCGCGGCGTTCGCCGCAAGACCCCACCGGATCTTCCTTTTCACTCTCCTGTCAAATGCTGATACCGTAAACATATGGATAAAGTTGTTGATTATATCGTTTGTATCGTATTCCAGGTAGCCCAGGCCGTAGCCGCAGCTTAACGAAATTTTTCCGGAGTGATAGATCGAGGCAGCTGCCGCGCTGTATAAGTATGTGTTATCGATGCCAAAACTGTCCGCGTAGAGATTTCCAGCGTAACCGCCCTCCATGGATACCGAAAGCCGCGGTCTTATCTGAGCGGCGGAGGGTGCGTATGCAAAAACAACTTCCGCCGATAATAATATAATATAAAGACCTGTCTTCTTCATCAGAGGGAATTTCGGACAAGTCTCGTTTCCGGCCCTGTCTTATCCGCCACCCGGGCCTCCATGGCCCTCGTCGTCGTCTCCGCCCCCCGGATCATCCTGACCGCCGCGACCGGATCCGCCGTCCGGCCAGACCGCCCGCCACGAGCGCGGCCAGGCCCGGACGGCCCGTCGCGTCGCGCCCTCCACGAGACGCTCCCCGGCGTCCTCTTCCCTGGGGTGGTGACCGGGGAGCGGCTCGCCGAGCACTACGCATCCGCCGACGTCTTCCTGTTCCCCAGCGCGACGGAAACCTTCGGGAACGTCACGCTCGAGGCGATGGCGAGCGGCCTGGTGGTGGTGGCCTACGACTACGCGGCCGCCGGAGCATACGGCGAGTCCCGACGCTCGGGCGTCCTGGTGCCGTACCGGGCCGCCCACGCCTTCGTGGAGGCGGCGGTCGCCCTCGCCGGCTCGCCCGAGCGCCGCCTCGAGATGCGCGCGCGCGTCCGCGGGTC
>CAZDAH010000096.1:2976-11330 GCA_964503405.1 uncultured Ignavibacteria bacterium | reverse complement strand
GAAATCTCCCTCGGGCGCGTCGATCCCGAACCTCTCGCATATGAGATCAGCGTCGACAAAACCCTTGACAATCAACGAACCGTCGGGCTGGGCGACAATATCTTCCTCTTCTTTATCGTATTCGTCCTGAATCTCGCCGACGATTTCCTCGAGTATATCCTCCAGGGTGATTATCCCGGCGGTCCCTCCGAACTCGTCAACCACAACAGCCATGTGATTTTTCATCCTCTGCATATCCTTCAATATTTCCGAGATCTTCTTGGAATCAGGCACAAAGAACGGTTCGCGCATAATGTCTCTGACAATGATCAAACCGCCAGTCCGAAAAACCTTCAATAGGTCGCGCACGCTGATAATACCCTTGATTTTATCGAGGTTTTCCTCGTATACAGGGACCCTTGAATAAGGTTCCATGGTGGCGACATTCAGAATCTCCTCCGGCGTGGCGTTAATCTCCACCGCTATCATCTCGGTGCGAGGGGTCATGACGTTACGGGCCACCAGATCGGAGAAATCGAAAACCGAGTGGATAAACTCATGTTGGCCCGGCTCGAAAACGCCGTGCTTAAGACCCTCCGTGAGTATCATTTTCACTTCTTCTTCGGTGACTGTAAAATCCTTCTGGAGTTCCCGGGACACGCCTATCGCCCTCAAACAGAGGTTGGTAGACCAGGAGAGGAAATGTATGAAAACGCTCAGCGTTCTCATGGACCACCATGTGCCGGGGCCCACGAAAAGGGCTATTCGCTCAGAGTTTCTGATGGCCAGAGCTTTCGGGACCAGTTCGGCCAAGACCAAAAAAAGATAAGAAATGACAATTACTACCAACGCGATCGAAATTGTCCCGGCAGCCCTGCTCACAGCCACTATCGGTATTGACTCGATCAAGGGTTTTATGATCAGGACGGCAGTCGCTCCTGCCAGAGCGCTGGCCGCCGAATCGGTCACCGTCTTGCCGACCTGGACTATGGCGAAAAAACCATCCGGATTGTTCTTGAGTTTTTCGACGAATCCGGCTCGATAGTCTCCTGCTCCGGCCAATTCTTTGATACGGCTCTTGCGAACGGCGATTATGGCGATCTCCGAAGCGGCAAAGATTCCGGAAACGAGTACCAGAAAGAGTATGAAAAGGATTTCAAGCCAGAATTTTAGATCCATTTATGATCCGATCACAGCCCCTCCCGGGCATATTGCCGGAGCCGTTCCATTCGCTCCTCCACCGGCGGATGTGTCGAAAAGAGAGCGGTTATTCCCTTCATGCTCAATGGATTCACAATGAAAAGATGAGCCGTGGCCGGGTTGCTTCTCAGCGGAATTCTCCTGCTGAAATGGTGCAATTTCTCCAGGGCTGAGGCCAACGCCAGGGGTTTGTGAGAAATCTCCGCCGCCGCCCTGTCGGCCATGAATTCCCGCTGACGAGATATGGCCATTTGCACCAACGCCGCGGCGACGGGGGCGAGAATGCCGACGATTAAGACGACGATCATGTTGCCACCGCGGTCTTCGTCGTCGGAGCCGAAAAACGGCATCCAGCGGGCCATGAACGCGACATAGGAGATGGCCCCGGCTATAGTAGCGGCCACGACACCTACAAGCGTATCTCTGTTTCTTACGTGTCCCAGCTCGTGCGACATGACGGCCGTAAGCTCGTCGTCGTCGAGAATTTTCAAGATCCCCTCCGTGGCGGCCACGGCCGCATGCTCTGGATTTCTGCCCGTGGCGAACGCGTTGGGGCTCTCTGACGGCGTCACATATACCCTGGGCATTGGCAAACGGGCCATCTGAGCGGCGGATCGAACGATTCCGTACAATCTGGGGTTATCCTCCTCGCCGATTTCCCTCGCGCGGTAGATCCTCAAGACGATCTTATCCGAGAACCAGTACGACCCGAAATTAATTACCAGCGCGATTATGAAAGCTGCGGTGACCCCGCCGCGTCCTCCCGCTAAATATCCCGCGATCAGCAGGATGACCGTAAGCGCAACGAATAAAAGCGCAGTCTTGAAAGTATTCATTTAATCCTCTCTCTAATAATACCATGCCCCGAAACGGACGGTCAAGGCAAACCTCACCTAAGCCTTATTTCGCTAAATCTTATACTGCAAGCGACGCTTGACTGTTTCCTATCGACGGAATAATCCGCTAAGCGTGTGCGGAAAAAACCTGTCTGAGAGACGGCAGAAGGGGGATCTTGCGATAAATCATCAGAATTATAATAAGCTCCGCCATGGCCCAGATCCAATAGACGGCGATATACCGCTCCAGAATGACAATATGCGAAATTTCGTAAAGACCAGATTGGACAAGTGAATCAACAGCGAAAGGCAGGTGAACCTGGCTGAACCGAAACTGGTAGTATATCTGCGACGCCCACAAAAAGAACAAGCCGACTGCCTCGAACCACTTGAAACTCATCTTAGACAAAATGATCACTCCCAGAACAGCCTGGGTTGCCGTCAGCAGAATCTCCGCTCGGTGACTCCAGTCGAAATCTATGGCGGAAACGCTTCCCAGCGATATGCAGAAGATTATGGGAATAATGGCGATCAAAAGGGTCAGTTCGGCAATTCCGGAGGATACCATATTCATCAGCGACATGGGCGCCTTGACAATGCTCTTGGCCCAATAGAACGCCGAAATCTTCTCCGGGAATTCCGAAAGGAACGGCGCCAGCCACTGAATCATCATATAGGCTGGCACGCCCAATACGAAAGAAAGCCCCAGGGCCGATTCCAGAAAAGGATGAGCCACAAGCATAATTCCGGTGCCGCCGCAGATAAAGCAGATCCAGATCAGGATGTTTCGGGTCAGCCTTTTTCGGGTTAAGATATACCTCGGAATAAATTCGAGCTCTTCGATCTTCTCGGCGCCGCGAGGCGGGAGTTTGAGAAGAAATACCACATATACGACATACATGGCCGCCAGTATAGCGCTGTCGACAATATTCAGGCTTCCCTTCAGCACGATGATAAAAGCGTAAATGGAGGCGAGAAACATGCCGCTTATTTCCACCGCGTGTTCACCTTCCAGCGTTATACCGGCGACCGAGAGCCTCCGGCTTCGCTTCAGGTTGAAAATTACGGTTGTGGCGAAAATCAATGGCCAGCCGAGGCCGACCAAAAGCCTGATGGCCCCGGTGAAATTGGCGGTCATCAGCCCTATGTTCATTAACGTGGGCGACTGGCCGGCGTTCCAGGCGATGACCCCCTCCACCGCGAATTCGGGAAGAGTCTGAATCAAAGCCAGTATTGTCAGGGCAAAGGCCTGTGAAACCAGAAACTGGGCCGACTCCGCGCCCCATGCGATAACCAAAGCCGCAAAGATAATCGATGGAAATGTCCAGATGGATTGCCAGGCGGCTGAGCGGGCTGCCTCCGGCGTCAGTTTTTCGAGGTCTGTCAGCACTTTTTCTTAGCCGCGGATTATCTTGGATATAATATCGGACCGGGAAACTATGCCCACCAGTTTGTCGTTTTTGACTACCGCAACCCTGTCGACGTTTTTGAAGAGCATCAAAGCAGCCACTTCCACTACCTGCGAGGTTTCGGCTATGGTGACAACGTCCCTGTTCATGACATCCTCCACTCGCACCTTATCCTCTTGACGCAATAGATCCTCGAACGGTTCAAGTTCCGGCAGGTTGGCCAGGTTGGCGATAAAGCTCTCGTAATCGGGAAGAGCGAACTGCAGAAGCTCCTTTTCGGAAATCTCGCCCGTCACTTTGCCGTCATTATCAACAACAGGCACGCCGTCGATCTTGTGCTTAAACATCAAATTGGCTACCGTTTTCAAAGAGTCGCTGGGAAAGACGGACGGCGGTCTCGAGGTCATGACGTCGGCAACAACCAGAGCCTTTTGCACTCTTATACCCTCGTTTTCGATAAGCTTGATCAGTTCCTTGGGAGATTTTACCGACGACATCTTGTCGAGCATCCCCGATCGCCGGGCGATATTGGCCAGACCCGATAATGTCTGCAGGTAGAGTTTAGAAATATTCCTGGGAGTAAGCAAAAGGCATATGACTTTCAGCGGTACGCCGTCGGGAACATCAGCGGCAATGCCGTTTCTGATGATTCCCACGGCGATAAACATGCCGTCCACCGCGTCCGTGCGGGCGTGAGGAAACGCGAAGCCTCTGCCGAACGAAGTCGAGCCCATCTGTTCCCGTTCCAAGACCGCCTTCAGGATCTCGTCTTTATTCTTGCGGGAATATTTCTTGCAGAATAAATCGGCCAGCAGCTCCACCGCCTCTGCCTTGGTGCCGGCAGAAAGGTCGGTGGCGATCAGATCTTTATCGAAAAAACGGGCCAGGTTCATCGCGCCGCTCCGTGGTATTCGAGAATTTTATGTTTGTAACGCCTTCGCTTCTGAGTTCGGGGAATCATATATACCGATATTCTTCGGCGACGATACGCTTCCGGAAACGAAAAACTTGATTCCTTCCTCGACAGTCATTTCCAGGATTTTCACCTCCGAGGGGGGAACCAGTATGGCGATCCCGGTGAAGGGGGTCGGGCTCGAGGGCACGAACACGCTCCATAACTCATGGCCGCCATCGGCGCTGCGTATCATGATCCGATTGGCCAGAAAACCGAGCGCGAATACGCCTTTTCTCGGGTATTCGACCATGACCACTTTTTCGAATGTCCTGTTGCCCGGCACAACCACGCCCTCGATAAACTGTTTGGCCGCCGAATACAAGGTGCTGAAAAGGGGGATCCGCAGAAGGAATCTCTCCCAATAACCGTATATTCTTCGGCCGACGAAATTGGAGGTGAATATCCCGGCCAGCATTATGGCCATTACGGTAACAAACAGGCCGACAAGCGGAAAGTCTATTTCCTCGCCTATCAATTTAATAATTGATGGACCGATCAGGCTGTCGATAAACTCCACGGCGAACTTGAGAATCGCAGCGGCGGTGAAAAGGGGGACAATTACCAGTATTCCGGCGAGAAATCTGTTCTTAACGGTTTTTCGGAACTCTTCCCTAAAGCTCATCTGGCCCTAATTATTCGGTTGAAGCTGATCTCTGTCAAGTGAAAACGACCGTCTCTCCCTGCGTGTCGCAAAGGGATGGGCTTCCTTATTATTAAGTCGGACTATTGACCCATTATATAAGCAAATCCCCGACGCTAATTTTCGCCGCTGGCAATGACGCCCATTATGCCCGATGCTAGGGAAAGAACACCTTGGCCGCCTCGCCGGCCCAATGGTAGAACGTGGAGGGCATCAAGCAGATCATGATTACCGCTATTCCCGATATGGATATCCCGATGCCAAGCGTCGGTCCGAACCGTATCGTAGTTTCAATGCCGGATCGATGGAAAAACATTTTGCGGACGACATTGACATAATAGAACAACGAAACCACTGAAGTCAATACGGCGACGACCACCAGCCAGTAGATCTCTGCCTTGACAGCCGCGGCAAACAGCCAGTACTTTCCCAAAAATCCGGCTGTTGGCGGGATACCCACAAGTGAAAACATGAATATGGTCATCATTACCGTCGCCAACGGATTTCGCCGGATCATCCCGGCATAATCGTCGATTCGGTCCGACCCGGTCATATTGGAAAACCCGATTGCCACCATGAACGCGCCGATATTTGCGAACAGATAAGCCAACAGAAAAATCATCATTCCGATTATGGAATAACTATTTCCCGCGGTTAAGGCCACGAGCACGTACCCGACCTGGGCTATGGACGAATAAGCCAGCATGCGCTTGATATCGGTTTGCAGGAGGGCGACAAAATTGCCGATGACCATGGCCAGCACCGCCACGATCTCCAGGAGCAATACCCATTCGGTCCTGGCGATTATCAGCGGACCGAAAAATATTCTGACGAAAGCCGCCAGCCCGGCTGCCTTGGAGGATACCGATAGAAACGCGGCGACTGGCGTCGGCGCTCCCTGGTAAACGTCGGGAGCCCACATATGAAAAGGCGCGGCGGCCAGCTTGAACCCGAATCCGGCAATGAACATGACGATGCCGAAAACGAGGCCCGGCCGAATTCCGGGATCGGCCAGGCTCCAGCTTTGCATATCCGCCAGCATGGTGGTGCCGGAAAGGCCGTAAAGGATGCTGATTCCAAGAAGAAGCACGCCCGATGACGCTCCGCCGATTATCAGGTATTTTAGCCCGGACTCCGTCGATTGCCGATTTTTCTTCAGATACGCGGCCAGCACGTATAGAGGAATCGTCGCCAATTCCAGCGAGACATAAAGAGTGAGCAGCTCGCCCGCCCCCGCAAGAAACATCATGCCGATGGTCGCAAGGAGTATCAGCCCGTAAAACTCGCCTTTATGCTCAAGACGAATTTCTACAAAATCAATCGAAGCGATTATGGTCATCATGGCCGATATGAGGAAAATCATGTCGAAAAGTCTGGCGAAGTTATCGGACAAATAAGTGCCGAAAAATCCCTCTCCCTGCGGAGTGAATATGACCAATGCGGCGGTCAGGGCCAGCCCCAGAAGGCAAAGGTAGCCCAACCCCCTGCGGCTTTCGCTTTTTCTCAAAAAGTCGATAGCGAATATCAGAATCGACCAGATTGTCAGGAAAATCTGAGGTATGATTAACGTTACATTCATGATCCCACTATCAGTCTTACGAGGTTTCCAACGGTATCCTTTATGAACACGTTGAGGGCCGCAGGGTAAACTCCGATCAGTATCGTGAATATCGCCAGGGGAAATACGGTGAATATCTCCCGCCCGTTGATTTCGGTCAGCGCCTCCCATTTGGTATTAAATTGCCCCAGGAACATTTTCTGAATCATCCTGAGGATGTACCCCGCAGTCAGCACCACTCCCAGAATGGCCGCTATCACGATCCATTTCGGTATATAGACGGAGCGGAAGGAACCGACGAAGACCAGGAACTCCGAAACGAATCCGCTCAGCGACGGCAACCCCAGCGAGGCCATGCCGAACAGAACGAATATCCCGGTGTAGACCGGAAGTTTTGCCCCCAGTCCGCCGAATGCCGCGATTTCGCGCGTGTGGGCTCTATCGTAGAGAACGCCGACCAGCAAAAACAAGGCCCCGGTGATTACGCCGTGGGAGAACATCTGAAAAAGACATCCCGATATCCCTCCTTCCGTGAGAGCGGCCATGCCCAGCATGCAGTAGCCCATGTGCGATACCGACGAATACGCTACCAGCTTCTTCAAATCCTTCTGGGCCATCGATACCAGCGCGCCGTAGATGATCCCGATCAGCCCGAGGATCCCGATGGGCACGGCGTAGGCGATAGTCGCCTCGGGAAACATGGGGAACGATATGCGCAGGATGCCGTATGTCCCCATCTTCAGCAGAATGCCCGCAAGTATGACTGAGACGGCCGTGGGCGCTTCCACGTGAGCGTCGGGCAGCCAGGTATGAAACGGCCAGACGGGGACTTTGATCGCGAACCCGATGAAGAATGCGGCAAATACCCACATCTGAAAAAGATGGGAATATAAGTTATTCTGCCGGATTAACTCCAGCATATCGAGGGTACCGGTAGCGAAATAAAGGGCCAGTATCCCGATCAGCATGAAGACCGAGCCGAATAACGTGTATAAGAAGAACTTAATTGCCGCGTATTCGCGCCGCGGGCCGCCCCAGACGCCTATCAGGAAATACATGGGAACCAGCATGATCTCCCAAAAGATGTAAAAAAGGAAGAAATCGAGGGCGCAGAAGACTCCCATCATACCCACTTCGAGCAGCAGGAACCAGGCGAAATACTCCTTGACCCGCTCCTTAATGCCGAACGAGGCGATAATCGAGACGAATGACAAAAGGCCGGTCAAGAAAAGCATGGGCACGGAAAGCCCGTCGGCCCCCATGATATATTGAATATTGACCTGAGGAAACCATTGCAGCGGCCGAGCAAAATCGAAAACGAATCCCGAGGTCCTGCTTCCCAGATTGAAAAGCGATCCCGAGTCCATCGACTGAAAATAGAACCAGACAAGATAGATGGAGAGCAGAAACGGAACGAAAGAGAAAAAGGCGGCTGTCCAGCGGATTACCCCGAGCGACTCTTTTTTCAAAAGGAGAACGGCCACAATTCCGATCAGCGGGATAAAGGTCATATATGTCAGTATTGGAAATGGAAATGTAATCGGTTCCAACTAATCCTCCTTCAGATTAACTTTATAAATACAAAGACCACCGCGCCCAGGAAAACAAATAGCGCGTAGGTCTGTAATTGACCGGTTTGAATTTTGCGTACTGTGCGCCCCACGAACATGGAAAGATACCCGGAACCATTGACCGCGCCGTCCACGACACAAGTGTCGAATCTCTCATAAATCCAGGAAAAGAACAGCGTCGTTTTCACGGCCCCGTTGACTGCCCC
>CAZDAH010000096.1:1905-2966 GCA_964503405.1 uncultured Ignavibacteria bacterium | reverse complement strand
TGATTATTACAGCCATATAGCGCTCGTCGAAATACCACTTATTGAGCAGGAATGAGTGGATCGGCCTGAATCTCTGCGCCATTCTCACCGGCGAGATCGAGCCCTTTACGTACATCAGGAAAGCCAGCCCGATGCCGCTCGACGCAACCAGCAGCGAGATAAGCATCAAGAGCAGGTTCGGCTCCACGTGATGAACCGCGCCGTAGAAGACAAACGACGAATACCCTTTGCTCAACCAGGGAATGCCGACCCATCCGGCGCAAACCGAGAGGACTGCCAGGATCATCAGCGGCACGGTCATGCTCCTCGGCGATTCGTGGGCGTGATCGTATGCCTTTTGATCGCGGGACTTGCCTGTGAACGTCATAAAATAAAGCCTGAACATATAAAACGCAGTCATACCCGCCACAAGGATCCCGACCAACAGGAAAAACGAATGCCCCCCGGCGAATGCCGTAGCGAATATCTCGTCTTTGGACCAGAATCCCGATAAGGGGAATATCCCGGAGATGGAGAGGCTGGCGATCAGGAAAGTTATCGACGTCACCTTCATTTTATTATGCAGGCCTCCCATAAACTGAATATCATTGGTATGGACCGCGTGAATCACCGATCCCGCGGCCAGGAAAAGAAGCGCCTTGAAGAATGCGTGAGTCATTAAGTGAAAGGTTCCGGCCGTATATCCGGCCAGTCCGAGCGCCATTATCATATATCCCAGCTGCGAGACGGTCGAATATGCCAGCACCCGTTTGATATCGTTTTGCACCAGCCCTATCGACGCTGCGAGGAAAGCGGTGAACGCGCCGATAGAAGCTACCGCATACATCATAGTCTCCGAAACAAGCATGATACCCATCAATCGGGCCGTAAGGTAGACTCCCGCAGCGACCATGGTGGCGGCGTGAATCAATGCCGATACCGGAGTGGGGCCTTCCATAGCGTCAGGAAGCCAGACGTGCAGGGGGAACTGCGCCGACTTGCCCACCGCGCCGGCGAACATCAATATCCCTGACATCACCACCAGGCTGAGCATCTCCGACGGTATCTCGCCATTGGCGATC
>CAZDAH010000096.1:0-1895 GCA_964503405.1 uncultured Ignavibacteria bacterium | reverse complement strand
GTCGGAGGCCGATTTCTTCTCGAACCAGAAACCGATCAGCAGATACGATGTCAGCCCGACAAGCTCCCAGAATACGAACAACAAGACATAGGATCCGGCCAGCACCAATCCCAGCATGGAGAAGGTGAAGAGCGATAAATACGCGTAATAACGGGCGAACCGGGGATCGCCTTGCATGTAACCCAACGAATATATCTGAACCAGAGCGGCCACGATACAAACCACCATGAGCATGACGGCGGTAAGCGGATCTATAAATATCCCCAGGGGGATGACCAGGCTGCCCCTTTTCTCGTGTTTCTCCGGTTCCGGGAAGCTCAAATGAAGCGCGGTCGAAGCGTGCCCTTCCGGTTCCTCGTGTTCGGCCGGTTCGGGCGAAACCAAAACGTGTTCGGTAGCCTCATTACCGGCGATATCGGATTCGCCGGATGGGATCGCCTCAAACGATTGAGTATCCTCGATCGGGAAGGGCTCGGTTTCCATTCCGAGATCGCCGAGCTCCAACCATTCGATCCAGTAATCTTTAGGCGCCGGGTCGGTCAATACCTGAACCAGCACAACGGTCGACAATACGAAGGATATCAAGACCATGGAGATTGAAAAATAGCTGGATACTTTATTGCTCTTGTTCAGGAAAAACACGATCAGTACGAATGCCAACAGCGGCAGGGCGGCGATTATCCAGCTGTAAGGAAGCATCAGTTCGCTCCTCCCGCCTGGCCGGGCTTGTTGGCGATGATAGTTTTCCGCATAGGTTCGCCAACCGGCGTCTCCTCCGACTTCGCCGCGTCGGATACCGCCATAAACGTCCCGGCCACCATCGCCGCCAACGGGTTGCCCGATAGGAGCGTGGGCAATCCCGCAATCATGTTTCTTCGAACCTGACTGTCGATTCCCCTATATCCGGTCAATCCGATATTATGACAGAACGACAAAAAAGCAATTGATATCGCCGCCAGAATTGTGACGCCCATCTTCCTCAGCTTTCCGGGATTGTCGCCTGCGAGGGACCTCCAAACAACCACGAACGGCAGAGTCGAGATCATGACGCCTGCGGCCAGGCCGAAAGTGATTCCTCTCCACAATGTAACCGGCCGGCTTAACCGGTTGACGAAATCCGCGAATTTCAGCGATTCAGAAAGAGCAATGGACACGAATCCCGATCCCACAAATAGGGCCAGGACAAATCCCAGGGCCCATCCGGTTTTCAACGAGCTTCGTATTTCGAACGACGAGTATTTTCTATAGGCCGCTACGAACATCACAGAACATGCCAGGAATATGAAGCTGTACACGTCGAATGGCACTTTCAACCACCGAACGAAAAGGTAGGGCAGGGCCAACAGCATCCCGCCCGCTTGGAGTATCCAGACCAGGTGCTTCCAGTTTCTCGATTTTAGGTCTACTGATACCACAGGCTCACCATTTCATGAAGTTAATCTTATCGACCTCGATACCGCGGAAATTGCGGTAAAGAAGCATAACCATGGCCAATCCCACGGCCGCCTCGGCGGCGGCAATGGTTATAACGAAAATCGCGAATATCTGACCCGACATAGTATCGGGAGTCAAAAACTTCGAGAATGCGATAAAATTGATATTGACGGCGTTGAACATAAGCTCTATGGACATCAGCACCCCTACCGCGTTGCGCCGGGTCAGAAGGCCGAATATCCCGATGCAGAACAGCGCCGAAGATAATACCAGGTAATGAGTCAATCCGGGCATGTCATTCATCCTTCCTGGCTATAACGATCGCGCCGACCAGGGCCGCCAAAAGAAGAACAGAGACTATCTCGAACGGCAGGACGAAATCGGACATCAATAGCCGCCCGATTTTCTCGATACCGCTGGCGGAGAGATTGATAATAAGCTCGGGGCCGTCTTCGGCGGCG
>CAZDAH010000095.1:7919-11342 GCA_964503405.1 uncultured Ignavibacteria bacterium | reverse complement strand
GGCGTCGCCGCGCCCGTCGCCGGCGAGGCGCTCCGCAAGGCGCAGTTGGGCCGCCGGGTCGCCGCGTTCCGCGGCGGCTTCGAGCGCTTCGTGCGAGATCATGCGGATCCCCCATTCCCCTGGCCGGACCGCGCGGTCCGCGCCATGGACATTGGGATGCTGTCCACCGGGAATTCGTTGCGCGGCTGGTCGCGCTGCGGCAACGGCTGGACGTGGGGTCGGCGGTCGTGCTTCCATGCGGCGACATGAACGGGGATGCTGCCCTGGTGACCGACCCGGTCGCCGTGCTGGTCGTGCTGATGGCGCTGCTGGCCGCCATTTTCTGGTTCGGCGAGACGGGTCCGGGCAAACGCCTGTTCGGCATCGTGCCGAGCCTGGTGTTCTGCTACTTCGTGCCGACGACACTGACGACGCTCGGCGTGCTGCCTGCCGACTCGCCGGTGTACGACTGGATCAAGGCCTACCTGCTGCCGGCGAGCCTGATGCTGCTGATCCTCGCGCTCGACGTGCCGGGCATCATCCGCCTCGGCCCGAAAGCGGCGCTGGTCGCGCTGGCAGCGGGGGTCGCGCTGCCGGCTTTGTTTCACCCTGACTTCTATCTTTCCTTCAACTCCATTCTTGCCGAATCGAACGAATGGGGAATCGGCCAGTTCTTGCCCCGCTTGAAGATGGCTGCTCTCACTCTTGTCACTTTTTTCTGGAAAGGGGCTCCATTTATTTATCATTACCCGCCGCCACTAATTTATTGGATAGCCTTTCCGCTAATTGCGGCTGTATTGATGATTAGCTCTGTCTTTATGTATTTGAGAAGGGGATGGACAGGGGCCGGTAGCGGAGCGAAAGAGAAAGAGTCACTTTGGAACATACTATTCTTTCTGCTCTGGGTGGGCGGGACTGGCACGATGGCTTATATCCTGCTGCCTGAGCCTCCGCACGCTATGGGGGCCAAATATCTTGCCGTTTTCTGGCCCTTTTTCGCTTTCGTGCCGCTTTTGATTTTAAAACTGCTTGGCGCGATGAAACCGGGTCCCATAATTATCGTCTGCTGTTTTATGGCCCTATTCGGTTCTCTCGATACTCTCTCCAAAGCGCCTGATTGCGCACAGCGGCTTGATTCGAATAAGCGTTTCTCCCGGTCGGAGATGATATTGATCGATAACGTGAAAAGGGGGATATTGTTAAGCGCGGTTCGGCTCATCCCCAATGACACTCCCGTATTCGCCGCCGACCAGCGATATATTCCGGAGCATGTCGATTTGTGGAAACCGGAATTCGGCCCCGGCGGGGCCTATGTAAGTGTATTACTCTATGAGAATACGGCTGCCGGTCAACAAGCGATAGTCGATCTAATCGGGATGGACTACGAAAAATTCTACGCTCCGGGTCCCATCGACGGCGCCGGAAGCATGTTTATTGTAAATTATTAGATTCCTAAACCGCGTGATACCATCATAACCACTCGATATCGACTTCCGTCCCTTTGGGGACTATTCTCGATCCCCCTTCGACCATGATAAATCCGTTGATCCCCGCAATCGACGATAACCGTCCCGATGTTTGCCGCTGCGACGGAATGGCGGCGATGTTTCCACCCTTATCCCGCAATCGCGCGCCGACAATGCAAAACCTGTCACCCTCGATTGACAAGTCGGCCTCGAGCATCGCCCACCCGGTTCGCGGCCGGTAGGAACATCCCTGCATACGGGAGATTATCATTTTGACAAATAGGTGATATCCCACCACCGCACTGACCGGATTGCCGGGCAGGCCGATAATCCAACGCTCCCTTATTTTTGCGATAATGGTCGGTTTGCCGGGCTTGACAGAGACGCCGTGGAACAGAATCTCGCCTCCGAGTTTCCTGATCGCTTCCGGAATAAAGTCAAAATCGCCTTTGGATACGCCGCCGGTCGAGATAATCAGTTCGCTGTTGTCGAGACACCCCTTGATGGCTCTCTGCAAGACGTCGACATCATCATGCGAAATCTTTTTGATCAGGTTCACGTCGTAGCCCTCGCTCTTGAGCATGGCCTGCAGAACTATATTGTTCGTGTTATATATCTGCCCCGGCCTCAGCTTATTGCCCGGTTCGACAATCTCAGATCCGGTGGAAATCAACGCTATTCGGGGGACGGAGACGATTTCGACCTCGCTTAAGCCGATGGAGGCCAGCACGCCGACGTCGATGACCCCGAGCACGTCCCCTTTGCCGCAAAGCTGCTGTCCCTCGGTGATATCGTCGCCCGCGGGGCGGACGAAACTCCCCTTCTCGGGCCGAATCTCAATGACAGCTTTTCCGTCTTCGACCCTCACATTCTCTATCGGTATGACCGAATCGGCCCCGGACAACAGAAGCGCACCGGTCATAATCCTGACCGCGTTCATGGGCAGAAGCGGCTCATCGACCAGATCGCCGGCGGCAATGACAGCCTGAATGGGCAATTTCCACGGACCATTTCCCTTCAAATCGGACGCTCTGACGGCGACGCCGTCCATGGCTGAGCTGGCAAAACCCGGCACGTCGAAAGGGGCGATGACGTCCTCCCCCAGGCACGCGCCTACCGCTTCGCTCAGCGGCGCCAGCACCATGGGCAGCTCATCGACCGCGCCGTCGATTCTGCGTATGGCTTCTTCCAGCGAAATCATTTTGCTACAATACCCTTATTGGATCGCCTTCGCGAATGGTCCCGCCTTTGATAACGTCGGCGAATACCCCTTCACGAGGCATTATACAGTCTCCGACTATCTGCTTTATGGCGCAGCCGGTGTGACACTCCTTGCCGATCTGAATCACTCTGAGAATCACTTCGCCGCCAATTGTAATTCGTCCTCCGAGCGACAATTCGCCGAAATCTAGCCCTACGGTGGTGATATTCTCGGCGAAATCGCCGGGGTTTATTCTCAACCGTGATTGATCGAGCTTGCCGAAGCTTTCATACGGCAGCAAGCTGACCGGCCTGGGGCTTCCCGCGTGAGCGTCCCCCTCGATGCCGATCGGCGAAATAGCCATCACGCTCCTAACGTTGAATTTCTTCTCGCCTTTCTCGGCCGATATGGATAGTCTGTATACCGACGGGGTGGTCATGATATTGCCTCCGGAAATTTTTCCACGTCATTCGCTTTCCAGCCGGAATTCCAGACCGCGGCATGATCAGCCCTCTTTTTCGAAACCGCGATTTTATTGATGACAATAGCGGACACAAACCCGATCGCGAAACCGAGCGTCGTGCCCAATATCAGGCAGGCCGATACTGTCAACACCGCGATCGCGATTTCCGATTTCGCCCTCATGTAAAGGCATACGGCTATCATCTGCCATCCGGCGAATATAAGCATGACGCCAAGCACGCTGGCCGGGTAAGCCGAGATTATGGCCAAAAGCGAGCTTCCGAAGGTCACCGCCAGGATCATCTTGACCAAGCC
>CAZDAH010000095.1:4975-7909 GCA_964503405.1 uncultured Ignavibacteria bacterium | reverse complement strand
TGCCGATGGCGAGCACGCTCAGGCCGGGGCGCAGCCGCGAGTTGAGCACGTCCAGGCCCAGCTTGACGCGCCATGGCACATCGGCATCCCTCCAAGGGGGCAGGCGACCAAGTTCATCAGGCTGACACTTACGGCAATTTTACCCGGCTTCAGCGGTCTTTCGGGAAAAAGAACGAACGATAAGGCGCAAACGGCGATGACCGAGTTTAAGATTGTCAATGGCAGCTGAGGCAACGCTCCCCACCAAAAACCGTCGATAAAGGCGGCCATCGAGGGAAAGGCCATTTCCGGCGATTGCCAACCAAATCCGAGGGAACGAAAAATCGCCGGATTCCCAAATACGACCAGGATTATTCCGAAAATAAAAAGCGCCAACGCGCCCGGGATTTTATCATACTTAAACGATATCAACACGAATATAAAAAGAGCAATCGCCGTGAATACCGAATCGAAGGCCGGGACGAAACTCGTGCTTATGATCATATCGATACCCGTTAAAGCGAGTTGGATACCGATCGCCAGCTGCAGGCCGCGAATTACGGGTTTGGGAATGATCCTGTTTACGGCGTCAATCAGGCCGGTCAGGGCAAGTATCAGGATTATTACTCCGGCAAGTATCCCGGCGGCTATTATCGTATCCGGTCTCAATTCCTCCGCTATGGCCACCGCCGCAATAATTTTCATCGGCTGCACAGGTATCGGGATGCCGAACATCAGACCCGACATAAGATTCATGGCTCCGGCGAAAAATAATATATGTCCGAAATTCATGCCGCAAACTGCCGACAGCCCGGCGGCCAAAGGCAGGAATAGACCGAGATCGCCCAAAGAGCCGGAGATCTCATTTCGCCCGAATCGCAGATTCAGTTTATCGAGAAGTCTTCGCATTTCTTCCGGCGGTCCAGGGTCCGCTTTTCCCGCCCTCTTTTCGCAGCAGCCTGATCGAATCGATGCTCATAGACTTATCCAAGGCCTTGCCCATATCATATATTGTCAAAGCGGCGACGGCTGCAGCCGTTAACGCCTCCATCTCCACGCCGGTCTTATATATCGTCCTTGTCTCGGCCCTTATCTCCACCGACGGCGGCTTGTCGACCAGAGCCAGGTCGACCTCCACGTGACAGAGCGGAAGCGTATGGCAGAGAGGTATCAATTCCGACGTTCTCTTGGCCGCCTGGATGGCTGCTATGCGGGCGGTATTCAGTGCATCTCCTTTGGCCAGACTATTATCGCGCAATTGCCTCAAAAGCCGTTTGGAGACAAGCACCTTCCCAATAGCGACCGCCAGCCTGTTTGTGTCCGCTTTGCCACTGATGTCCACCATGCGGGATTTTCCCTTTTTATCGATATGAGACAGCTTTTTTTTCACCCGCCGATTCCTCTCATGAACGGCCTGGTATCGGCCACCGATACCTCGCCCGGCGTTCTTCTGAATTCTGGCGTGTTAACCGCCTGAACGATCATTTCCGCAATCTCATCGTCGCTGAATCCCTGTTCCAAAAACGCGGCAAGATCGATATTCTCGTTTTGGAAAAGGCAGCCCAGAAGTTCTCCCCTCGACGTCAGCCGCAGCCTGTTGCAGCCGTCGCAGAAACATCGGCTGACAGCCGAGATGAAGCTTATGCGCCCGGGATAATTGTCGTGGCAAAAGCTCTCCGACGGTCCTCTGTATTGGTCATGGAAAATAGTTGATTGCAGACTGATCTCCATACTGCTTTTGATCTCTTCCTCGCTCATAAACAGAGCAGCGTGCTTCCCCGCACCATCGACCGGCATGTATTCGATAAATCGAAGGTCGATGCGCCTGGGAAGCGCCCAACCGACCAGCGACGGGATTTCAGTATCGTTGATCCCCCGCATTATCACCGTGTTGATCTTGACAAATTCGAACGCCCCGCTTTGTTCGGCTTCGTCGATGGCCGCCAGTACCCTTTCGAAACCGTCGACGCCGGTGATCTGCCTGAATCGCTCGCGATTCAGCGTATCGAGGCTGATATTTATTCTGTTTAATCCGGCATCAATGAGGGGAGTCATCATATTATTCATCCCAAAACCGTTCGTGGTGATTCCGACAGTCTCAATGCCCTCCAACCGCGCAGTTTCCTCGACAATTCGGATGATTCCGGCTCGAAGCAGTGGCTCCCCGCCGGTAAAGCGTATTTTTCTCACTCCCATGGATGCGAAGATGCGGATGAGGCGCTTAATGGCGCTGTTATCAAGCGACGGTTTTCGGTGTCCCGCCGATTTTCCCGAATCATAGCAATAGCCGCAGCGAAAATTGCAGCGATCGGTCAGGGAAACGCGAAGATATGAAATTCTGCGGTGGTGACTATCGGATAAACTCGTTCGAAGCGCTGACATCAGGAACCCCGGTGCGCTGACGGCGGCAGATTCAGTCCTGGCATTTCAATACTCGTCTCGAAACATGAATAATTATAAACTTTGTCCGCGCCCCGGTCAATATGATTGTCTCTTTTGCCCGTTTACGACAAGCCTCCGACTACCCGGAAAGCGCCGGTTCCTTCTTGCCGTAGGCCAGCAACGCCAGCTCCACCGCTCCGTCGATACCGATAGCGTCGCTGTTGATGACCAGGTCGTACAGCGTGGAATCATCTATATCCGCCCCGAACGACTTCCTGATGAATTTGATCTGACGATTATCGTTTTCGGCGATGAGTTTTTCGGCTTCATCGTCGGTGATATTCCTCTCCTGGCAAATCACCATAATTCGTTTGGCCATCGGAGCCACCACCCTGATATGAAATCCGCGATTGGGACCGATAATGATATTGGCCCCGCGGCCCATGAGGATTGTCTCCCCGTGACGCATGATCGAGCCGATGGTCTTGGCCAGCGATTTGAGGTAATCGGACGAGTCTATAATTCGGCCCCGGATGATGCCGTCGAACCACGATTCCAGCTCCGAGCGGGTGG
>CAZDAH010000095.1:0-4965 GCA_964503405.1 uncultured Ignavibacteria bacterium | reverse complement strand
ACCACCATCCTCGTTTGGATACCGAAATCTGATGCGATGGCGGCGATAATCTCCCGGTCCATCAGATGGAACCCGGTCAGTTCGGCCAGCCGTTGGGCGATCTCCTCGCCTCTGGCCCCGAGCGTGCGGGAGACGGTGATAGCGGGCCGGAATTTCGGTTTGCGTTCGGCTTCTTTGGCGGCCATCAGCCTTTGAAACTCCCAGCGCCTGAGCTGCCGATCGATTATAGATTCTATGGACGTCATAAAACCTCCTATCCCCATGTTCAATATGCTTGACAGAGAGGGGAAAGTCAATGGGAAACTATCTTTGATAGAGCAGTAGCCGATATCCTTAGGATTGCCCATATTTTCAGGTGATTGAGAAAACCCCCAATCAGGCTCTTCTGGTGAAACTTATGTTCCAGCCGGTTAATTCAGTTTTTTTCAATCAATCGGACAAAACGAATGTTCAAACATTTTCTCTTGTAATTTGTTAACTCATAGCAACTTAGCATAAGAAAACGATCCTGTTATTGAATTAAGAGCAACAGCCTAGATCTTCTGTGAATCTGAGCAATATGTAAACTCTTGATCATTAAAGTTTAAATGCTCTCAAAAATAACTTGACAAGTTATTGGCCTTGTAAAATAATATCGAAAATATTTTCAAAGTTTTCCCGGATGTAAAGAGAATGAGAAAAGAGGATTTTACAGATAGGGCAACTGGTAGGCTTATCCCAATAATCGAAGAGGGACATGCACTTATGGCGTTCGTGCCAGATAAGATTCCCCGCAATTTAACCATATCCAATGCAATAATGAGGCTTGCGGAACAGGCCAGTTTACAATTGGGAAGGCTCTTTGGGGCGGGCGAGATAATCAATCCGTTATTGGCGTTATTTATGCGCCGAGAAGCTATTGCCTCGAATGCGATAGAAGGTACGGTAACGACGGCTCGCGAATTATACTTGTTTGAGGCAGAAGAGAGTGCCATCAGAGAACGCGAAAGGGGAACGGAGCGAAGGGAAGTATTGAATTATGTACTTGCAATTGAAAGAGGGATAGAGCTTCTCAATTCCCGACCTGTATCGCTGAACATGATTAACGAATTGCATAAGATTTTATTAGATCGGGTGAGGGGTCAAGACAAGTCGCCGGGCCAAATTCGAAGGAGACAGAATGCAATTTCCAGAAGAGGATTCCCTGATGCTCGATATATTCCGCCCCCCGCTTCCGATGTAATGCCGGGAATAGATGACCTCGAAAAGTTTATTCACGAAGATACTTTCTATCCTGATCTAATCAGGGCTGCTCTTTTCCATTACCAATTCGAAGCAATTCATCCTTATCTTGACGGTAACGGCCGATTAGGACGCTTGCTGACACCTCTCCTTTTATGCTCGTGGAAGAAATTGCCTGAAGGAACTCCGCGGCTCTATCTGAGCAAATACTTTGAGCAACACGATCAAATATATAGGGATAGGCTGCTAAGAATTAGTCAAAACGGCGAATGGGACGAATGGTTTGAGTTCTTTCTGCAGGCAATCCTCTCCGAATCTGAAAAGACATGGGATAAGGCGCATGAACTTATGAGGCTGCGTGATATGTATGTTGAAAGAGTCAAGAGCGGTCCCGGGAATCTGCAAGAAGTTGTCAGAAAGCTATTTGATCACCCGGTCCTGAAGATAAAGGACATCGCCAGGATTTCTGGCGTCTCCCGAGCACAAGCAGGCAGCTATGCGAAAAAACTGTCTGATCTTGAGATACTTAAGGGTAACCAGAAATCATGGGGCCAGCTCTTTTATGCTGATGAAATACTGCGTGTCTTCTTTGAGGAAACTGTATGAGTTGAAAGAAGTTCAAACGGAAATAAGAATTCAGATCCTCTCTTCTCCTCTTTCCCCCCTTGACCCCCGCCCGAAATCCCCTATATTACCCCCTGAAATGATTATGATTGTCAATTGTCCGAACGGATCCGTAGGGACAGGACGGGAACTCAAAGCCGATAAACTGGCTTAGTAGGACGATGGTTTACGATATCCTGATAATCGGGGGCGGGCCGGCTGGGATCGCTATGGCTGTGGAAGCGCGGTTCGCCGGCATCCCCGACCAGCGGCTGCTGGTGCTGGAGAAAGATGCCGCGCCCTGCTGGTCGATTCGCGCCCATTACCCCGAAAACAAGCTGGTCACGGCCAATTACAAAAGCTACCGCAACGTGGTCCACAGCGGGGTCATGCGCATCGCCGATATGTCGAAATCGGGCTCGCTGGCCTATTTCCACGAGTCCATCTACGAAAACGACATCAATATTCGCTACGGTGAAACGGTCGCCTCGATCAGCCGGGATAGCGGTCATTTCGCAATCGTCACCGACAAAGGGGAGTACCGCGCGCGGGTCTGCGTGGTGGCCGTGGGCATACTGGGCAAGCCGAATCGCCCGGAATACTCGATCCCTCGCACAGTTCGCGGGCGGGTGCATTTCAACGGATCATCCAACGCGGTCGCCGATTCCGATATCCTCGTGGTTGGAGGCGGGGATACTGCGGCCGAGAGGACGGCGGAACTTCGACAGATGGGCAACCGGGTCACCCTGTCATACCGGGGAAGCGAGTTTTATCGTATGACCGAGGAGAATCGTCGGATGATCGAGGGGATGGAAAAAACAGGCGAGATTACAGTTCTACGCAGCAGCAATATAGTCAGTGTAGAGCGCGATGGTGTCAAGCCGAAGGTGGTTTTCGTCGAGACAGAGTATGACTGGCGAATATACGACAGAATCTTCTATTGCCTTGGCGGGACAGCCGCGGTCGGTTTTCTCAAAGATACCGGCGTTCATTTCGACAATGAGCGTCCCGTTCTCGATATTCATTTCGAGACCAGCCTGCCGGGGCTTTTCCTGGCCGGCGATCTGACCGCCGGTGCAATCGGCGGCTCGATCAACTGGGCCTTCGCCACCGCCCGCCGAAGCATGGTCTATATTGCGGAGAAATATTTAGCGGATGTCGCGGCAGGGGCGTGAGACCGCCTTTGTAATCTTTTCTAATCAATATTGGTTCTCCCCCAAACCCCATCCTCCAATAACATGATCTGACCGAGCAGCGCAGTTGGCTTGCCCGGCCCGACTCTCGACATCTCGTCTCATAATGACGCTGCGGCCATCCGGCCGCTCGATATCTGTACAACCGGCCCGGGTAACAGGTTGGCAGACCATCGGCGCTTATCGATGGCGTAGGGAACTTATTCATGGTCAGATATTAACCTGATTTTTAGGGTCACTCATGAATAAATAATGATTTCCCTTGCACCGCTGAGAGTCGATTCTAATATTGATCATATTAGCCCGAGGGAGGAGTTATGCGAAAGATCATTCTATCCATATGCGCGCTGTGTGTATTGTCAACCAACGGTTGTGCAGACGATTCCAAAAAAGAGACCGAAATAAAGGAGGCCGAAATGGCCGCTCTGGAACTAAATTGCGACGCCTTCAAGCACGGGGAAACCATCCCCTCCAAATACACCTGCGACGGCGACGATATCTCTCCGAAACTCACATGGAGCAGGCCGCCGGAGGGGACGAAGGAGCTTGTCCTGATCTGCGACGATCCCGACGCGCTGGGCCGGACCTGGGATCATTGGATTATCTATGGCATATCCCCCGATAGTACCGGATTTGCTGAAGGAGCGGCTTCTTCGCTGGAAAAAGGCAGGCTCGGGATTCATGGCAAAAATAGCTGGAGCAATAAAGCTTACGGCGGTCCCTGCCCGCCGAAGGGTCCGGCTCACCGCTACTTCTTCAAGCTCTACGCGTTGGATACAAAAATCAGTCTCAGACCGGGAGCATCCAAAGGCGAGTTGGAGAACGCGATGGAAGGGCATATCCTGGCAAGCGGGGAATTGATGGGAATATATGGCCGATAATCCCGATTTCAACAGATCAGATAATTTTTTCGGCGATCTCAAGACGGAACATTGCGGCTGCGGACACCGAATAAATGTCACCGAGTCCCGTGAGCACTCTTGCAGCACTGATTGCTCCTGCGAACAATGTCGGGCGATAATCACCAGGCAGTTGAAGGTGATCGAAGAGGATTGAAAAAAGGCCGGTCGCTGTGATCGGCCGGATTCGCAGATCAGCTTGAACGATATTACAAAGGCGCGCGAGGGAGATCTCGCGCGCCTGCTGACACCCGGGTCAGACTTGAGGGAGGGGTTTTGCTATTGCGTAAAGCCGTAATGATACAGTGCGGTCCAGCCCTCCAGCCAGGAGGTCGACGATGGATCGAAGGCTCCTTTATAGGATACGTTTTGGAAGAATCCTCCCGACGGTACCACCGCGCCGTTGCCGGCGACTCCGGAAGCGCTGGGGCGAGGATCGAGGCCGGCGCCGGAACGGCTGACACCGGCCAGCTGCGGATCCGAGATTATATTATGCATTTGCGACTGCGTCAGCGCCGTTCTGACGAAATCCTGAGTGAAAACGTCGGTTTCGCTGTTTGACGGCGAAAACCCGTACCAGATATTATTGGCGAAAACTATCTCGTCGTCCTCCAGCCTGGCGCGGCTGTCCTGCAAACCGGGATCGGAGAGGTCTTCGATTTCCACTCCGCTGCCGTTGAAATCGTAGAAAATGCTGTTATGATACTCGCCGGCGGCGTTGTCGCGCATATTGAGCGCCGGATCGTTATCGGAATTTGGAGAACCAGCGCCCGACCCGATATATGTGGCGTTGGAGATTATGGGATGAGCGTACGGCATCGACTGCTCATTGCCGGTGGCGCCGTCGTGCTCCCCGGCATGATTGCCGTTGTCGATTTCCTGAATTCCGAACCAGAACTGGCCACGTCCCCTGAAACCTTCGTCGTAATCGTAACAATCATCGCCGCAAAAGGCCACGGCTACGTTCCTGGCTTTTACAGTCCCCCCGAAAAACTCCACGCCGTCGTCGACATTGGAAAACACCTCGACGAATTCGATAGTCGTCTCCG
>CAZDAH010000094.1:7538-12659 GCA_964503405.1 uncultured Ignavibacteria bacterium | reverse complement strand
GTTCGGCCGCCAGCTTCGAGGCCGCCGTGAAATCCATAATGAAGTCTATTTGAGCCGGCGGCGGTTTTTTCGGGCCGCCGCAAGCGAGCGCGAACATGATCGCCGCTATTAGCGCCAATGTTCTCGAATTCATAATTCCTCCGCGGGTAAAATCATTTCCACTATTTCCCCCGCACGCTGCGAATCCTCCTGCCGGACATAAAGGCGATAATCAAAAAAACTCCGGCCCAGTGGAAACATGCCGCGAAGATATATCCCCATTGGTGATTTCAGGATCGAAGGTATTTCCTCCGATTCCAGAGCTTCTTTCACCATCAGCGCGTAAACCTGGCTTTTGGTCGACAAGACCATGATCGAATCGCCGGCCTCCCGCTCCGGCATGTCTACGGAATCCCGCACCTTAGACTTTGGAGAGCTCATAGACGAGGTTATCTATCTGGCTTTTGCAGCGTTTTTCGGTCACCGCAATCATCAGGCAGCCTTTCAATCCGAGCCTGAATCGACCCATATCGATTCCGGCGAGGATGTTCTTCCTGGCCAATTTGTTGATTATTCTTCCAGGCGGAGCCGGCGTTTCCATAACGAATTCCTTGAAAAACGGGCCGTTAAACTTAGGCGAGAACCCCGGAATTTTCTTGATGGCGTCGGCGGCGTAATGCGCTCCCGAGTGGCACCTCATTCCGATCTTTTTCAGCCCGTCGGGACCAAGCAGGGACAAATAAACCGTCGCCGCCAATGCGCACAAGGCCTGGTTGGTACAAATATTCGACGTTGCCCGCTCTCTACGGATATGTTGCTCGCGGGTCTGCAGGGTCATGACAAAACCGACGCGTCCCCGGCTGTCTTTGGTGCGGCCCGAAAGCCGTCCCGGCATCTTGCGCAAAAATTCCCGCCTTGCCGAAAGCAGTCCGAGATAGGGGCCGCCGTAGTTCAGCGGTATACCCAGGGATTGTCCGTCGCCCACCGCTATATCGGCGCCGCAGTCGCCCGGCGATATGAGCAGTCCCAGAGAGAGAGGATCGTAAATATCGATAAGCAGCCCACCCCGATTCCTGATTTCCGGGGCGATATCCTTGATCCGCTCTATCTGACCGAAGAAATTGGGATTCTGAAGAACAACGGCCGCCGTGTGCTCGGAGACTTTCGACCTGATCTCGTTGAAATCGGTGGAACCGTCGAATGCCGGGATTGCTTTAATTGTAACATCGAGGCCCGAGACGTAAGTTCTTACCGTTTCCAAATAATGAGGATTGACCGTTTGCGAAATCAGGATTTCGTCTCTGCCAGTGTGCGATACGGCCATCAGCACGGCTTCGGCCAGAGCGGTGGCCCCGTCGTACAACGACGCGCTGGTAACACCAAGGCCGGTCAATCGGGAGATGAACGTCTGGAATTCATACATGGTTTGAAGGGTTCCCTGAGAGACTTCGGCCTGGTAGGGCGTATAGGCGGTATAGAATTCCGACCTCAACAGGATGTGATCGACGGCGGCGGGAGCGAAGTGATCGTAAGCCCCTCCCCCGGCAAAACAGGCGTCAACGGGGGAGTTTTTCGCGGCCAAACCTCGAATCTCGCGATCGAGTTCGAGTTCGGAGAGTGCCTGGGGCAACATAAGCGGCTTACTCAAGCGCAGGCTGGCCGGCACGGTTTTGATGAGTTCCTCGAAATCGGCGACGCCTATATCGCGCAGCATTCGCCCTCGGATTTCGGGGGAATTGGAAATATAACCCATTATTTATCTTCTATCAACGCGGCATAATCCGCGGAGGACAATAAATTGCCCAGCTCCCCGGGATTGGACATCCTGATCTTGATAATCCAGCCGTCGCCGTATGGATCTCTGTTGATCAGCGACGAATCGCTTTCAAGCGCGCCGTTGACTTCAGCCACCTCGCCCGTCATCGGGCTGAAGAGGTCGGAGATGGCTTTTACTGCCTCGATCGTTCCGAACGGCTTCATAAACTGCACTTTGCTTCCGGCAGACGGCAACTCGACAAATACTATATCCCCCAGTTCGCCCTGGGCGTAGTCTGTTATGCCGACCACGGCGATATCATTTTCCACCTTAACCCATTCATGCTCTTTCGAATATTTCAAATCACCTGGAATCACTCATCCTCCTTGGTCACCAGATCGCCAATGGCCGTTTCCTTTTCGGCGGCCATGAAATTCTCTAAAAACGAAAGGTCGAATTTCCCGGAAATAAAATCGTTGTTTTCGAAAACCCGCCTGATAAAATCGATTGTGGTAGGAATCCCCTCGATAACGAATTCCTCCAGACATCGCCGCACGCGGCTGGCCGCTTCCAGCCGATTCTTGCCGGAAACGATCAGTTTGGCAATTAATGAATCGTAATTGGGGGGAATCACGTATCCGGCGTAGGCGTGGGTGTCCACCCGAACTTTATGCCCGCCGGGGACGTGAAACGTGGTAATCCTGCCGGGTGCGGGGGCAAAATTCCTGGTCGGATCCTCGGCGTTGATTCTGCACTCGAAGGTATGCCCGCTGAAAATAACGTCTTTTTGAGTCTCGTTGAGCTTCTCGCCGGCGGCTATTCTGATTTGCTCCTTTATGAGGTCGATCCCAGTCACCTCTTCGGTGACCGGGTGCTCCACCTGGATCCTGGTGTTGACTTCCATGAAAAAGTAGTTGTTTTCAGAATCGACCAGAAACTCGAAAGTTCCCGCGCCGGTATATCCGGCCGCCTTGACTCCATCGATAGCCGCCATGCCCATGCGTTCGCGAAGCGGGGCGGTCATGATGGGCGAGGGCGATTCCTCGATGAGCTTCTGATGCCGCCTTTGTACGGTGCAGTCTCGCTCCCCCAGGTGCACGACATTGCCGAAATTATCGGCCAGCACCTGGATTTCGACATGGCGCGGATTTACGATGAATTTCTCGACATAAACGTCAGGCGAGCCGAAAGCGGCGTTGGCCTCGGTGCGGGCCATATCGAAAGCTCTTTCCATGCCGTCCGGCTTCTCGACATAACGCAGGCCTCGACCGCCGCCGCCCGCGGCAGCCTTAACCATCACCGGGTAGCCGACACTTTCGGCTGTGGCCAGAGCGGCTTTGAGGCTGCCTACGACGCCGCTCGATCCGGGAATCACGGGAACTCCGGCGGCCGACATAGTCTTTTTAGCCAGGGATTTATCGCCCAGCGAACGGATGACATCATGACGCGGCCCGATAAACACAAGCCGGCACGATTCGCAGATTTCGGCGAAATCGGGATTCTCCGCCAGAAAACCATAACCGGGATGAATGGCCTCGGCGTTGGTGATCTCGGCGGCCGAGATGATGCGGCGGGGGTCAAGATAACTCTCCCCCGGCGGAGCTTCGCCGATACAAACGGACTCGTCGGCGAAACGCACATGCAAAGAGTCGGCATCGGCCCTCGAATACACGGCCACCGACTCGATTCCGAGCTCTTTGCAAGCCCTTATTATTCTTAACGCTATTTCGCCACGGTTGGCGACAAGTATCTTTTTAAACATCGATTGCTCTTTTGCCCTCGCCGAATAATAGGGCATAATATATGAATTTTCAAATATCTATCAAATAAATTTTAATCCGGGTCTGGACTGCGGGGAAAAAAAAGGCCGGGATATGCCCGGCCGAGAAAGCTTCTCAGAAGCTGAAATCGTCTTCGGGCTTGAGTTTCTGGCTGAATTCGGACCAGCCGCGGTCGGAAGCCGAAGTGATGCCTTTGACTCTCAAATCGAAATCGTCGGGGTTAGAGCATTGGGCCATAGCTTCCTCGTAACTGATAGCGCCGCCCCGATATAGATTCATAATGGACTGATCGAAACTCTGCATGCCGTATTGTATGGTTCCCTGCTCGATGAAATCGAGGATGCTCATAGTTTTGGCGGCGTCGATAATAGCCTCTCTTATTGACCCTGTCGAGATCAGGATCTCTACCGCCGGGACTCGGCCGGGACCATCGGAACGGGGCAGCAGTCTCTGACATATGATGGCTTTAAGCGTGCCCGCGAGAAGCAGACGAATCTGCTGATGCTGATGAGGCGGGAAAAACGAGATAATCCTCGAAAGGGTCTCCACGGCGTTCATGGTATGCAGTGTCGTGAGCACAAGGTGACCGGTATCGGCCGCGGTTAAGGCGATATTCATGGTCTCCACGTCACGAATTTCGCCGATCAGGATTATATCGGGGTCCTGGCGAAACGCGTGCTTCAAAGCGGCGGCGAAACTTTCGGTATCCCCCCCGACCTCGCGCTGCGAGATAATCGATTTTTTATCGCGATAGATGTACTCGATGGGATCCTCGATGGTCAGAATATTCTCGTGCCTGGAGCTGTTGATTTGCTCGACCATAGCTGCCAACGTGGTCGATTTACCCGAGCCGGTTGTACCGGTGACGATCACCAAACCGCGTTTGTTATTGGCGATATCCTTGGCGATATTCGGAAGATTCAACTCCTCGAAGGTCTGTACGCTTGTATTAACCTGTCTTATGGCAATCCCCACGGTTCCCCGCTGTTTGTAGAGGTTTATGCGGAAACGGCCCATCTTGGATATGGAGAGAGCGAGATCCATTTCCCTTTTCTTCATGAATTTGTCTTTTTGATCTTCGTTCAAGATTTGGGAAAGGATCTTGTCCATGTCATCGTGCAGAATAACGCTGTCATCAATATGAACCAGTTTTCCGTCCACTCGAACCATGGGGCGAATACCGACACGAAGATGCAAGTCGGATGCCTTTCTGCTCTGCATCTCCTGCATCATCTGTTTGAAAATCATTATTTCACCTCGCCATAAAAAAGACAAAGCAGATAAACGCTATCGTCGTAGTATATATCGTCAATTAAGGTGCGAGATTAAGCGGGATTAACCCGGATCGACCAGAAATAGAGGCTGACCGAATTCCACCGGTTTGGCGTTTTCCACCAGAATCTCGACAATGCGACCGGCGATTTCCGCCTCTATTTCATTCATTAATTTCATCGCCTCGATAATGCATACCACTTGCCCGACCTTAACTTCCTGGCCTACATCGACATACGGTTTGGCTTCAGGGGCCGGGGCGCAATAGAATGTCCCCACCATGGGCGATCGAATCTCAATGAGATTCGTTTTGACTTCCGGTTCTTCGGTGGA
>CAZDAH010000094.1:5949-7528 GCA_964503405.1 uncultured Ignavibacteria bacterium | reverse complement strand
TTGGCCGACTTTTTTTCTGATGCTTACTATTTGTCCCCAGCTGGAAACTTCGAGTTCGTCGATATTCGATTCCTCGACCAGTTTTATCAGCGATCTTATTTTCGACGGTCTCATTTTGATCTCCCGTGATTGCGGCCGTGTCGCGCCTATAACTCCAGCAGTTCTTTAGGGGATTTGCTCAGTATCTGCCCGCCGGAAGATGTCACCAGGACATCGTCCTCCACGCGGACCCCTCCCCAGTTGGGAATATAAACTCCCGGTTCGACGGTCACCACCATGCCTTCGGCAAGGGTGTCGGTGGAGCGGGGATTGAGACTGGGATTGTCGTGTACTCGCAATCCGATACCATGACCCAGGCCATGACCGAAATAATCGCCGAAACCGGCTTTCATTATTATCTCCCTGGCGACGCCGTCGAGGCGGCTGCAGGGCATCCCCGGCTTGACCGCTTTGCAGGCTTTCTTCTGAGCGGTCAGGACAATATCGTATATCTTCTTCTGCCTTTCGTCAGCTTTTCCGAGCACCACTGTTCTGGTAATATCCGACGCGTATCCCTGGAAGGTGCATCCGAAATCGAGGGTTACAAAATCGCCCTTTTTGAGTTTCTTGGTCGAGGCTATGCCGTGGGGCATCGAGGAACGCTGCCCTGAAGCCACGATAATATCGAAGGCGGCTGAATCAGCGCCCATGGAACGCATATTATATTCCATCTCCAGAGCGATATCCTTCTCTGAAATGCCCGGTTTCAGGCGTCCCAGAATATCCGAGAAGGCTTTATCCGCTATGCGGACCGCCTTTTTTACCTTTCTTATCTCCTCATTGTCTTTGATAATCGTGAGAGATTCGATAAGATTTTCGGTTTTCCTGAAATCGACTCTGGGCAACAGGTCTTTAAGCTTATCGAGCATCTTGAGAGACATGTTGACCGCCTCGACGCCTACCCGCGCCTTCCTGGTTAACTCGGCAAGCTTGGGCAATTCCGATGTCAGCTCGCGGTCGGCTACGATTACCTTGAAGTTCTTAACCTCTTTTTGAGCTTGAACCAGGTAACGGAAATCGGTGAGAAAATAAGCCCTTGGCGGGGCCAGCACCACCAGACCGTTGGATCCGGTAAACCCGCTCAGGTACCTGACATGAGTCAGGTCGGTGACCAGGAGCGCGTCGATTTTCTCTCTTTTCAGAAGGCCGAACGCCTTTTTAATTCTCAGGTCATTCATTTCCCAGTCTCTTGTTCAGATCCTCAATCCTTCGTTTCAATTCGGGATCGTGAGGATTCTTTTTTAGAAGATCATAATAGATCTTCAGGGCTTTATTGTAATATCCCTGCCGGGTGCAAATTTCGGCGAACGTCATGGTATCGAAATTGATCTCTTCGGGCGATTGTTCTCTGCCGCGGGAAGATTGAATACGGGTTTGCTCGGCCTCCGGGGAATCAATTGTCATCTCCATTTCCTTGAGCGCCGGAAAGATACTTTCGGCCATGGCCCGCCCGTAATCCGCCCTGACGAGATCGCCCAGGCCACGGCTGATTCTGCCGAACAAAATCCAGCCGTTGACATGATCGGGATCTCGAGCAAGC
>CAZDAH010000094.1:0-5939 GCA_964503405.1 uncultured Ignavibacteria bacterium | reverse complement strand
CCCGCGCTAATCGCCCCCATGGCCCTGGAAAACGCTTCCCGCGCTTCTCCCCGGCGGCCTATCTCGTCGATTTCATAGGCGGTGTAGATCGACTCGCCGTCTTCTCTCATGAGGTCCTTCTCTATTCAAACGAAGCGCCGGCCAGCGCCGGAGCCTCAATGCTATCTACTTAAACGGGACGAAATTCACTTTCGACCCGGAAAGATTATCATAATCCAAAATAAACCCGCATGTCAACCCTTTTGTTTTGAAATTGTGTAAGTCTTTGGGTTGTAAATAGTTGCCTGGTGGTCAAGAATTTTGATTTGTGCAGTTACATCCTGCTCAATATGGAGCTTGTCGATTTACCCCGAACGAGGGGGATTCTAACGACCTTGCCGCCGAGCCTCACTACCTCCTTTGCGCCTACAATCTCCACGATTTTATAATCGGCGCCTTTGGCCAGGACGTCCGGTTTAAGGGATTTTATGAGCTTGAGCGGGGTATCGTCGCCGAAACCGACTACAAGATCGACAGGGGTAAGATACGAGAGCAGCAGGGCCCTTTCGGCGAACTTCATGATGGGACGATTCATGCCTTTCAGACGGCGGACCGAATCGTCGCGGTTTAGCCCCACGATAAGAAAATCGCCGCGCTTTTTGGCCCTGTCGAGATAAACGGCGTGACCCGAATGAATGATATCGAAACATCCGTTGGTAAAGACCACTCTCTTCCCGCGCCGCCGCAGTTTCTCTCGGATACTCAGGGCTTCTTTGGGGGTCACGATCTTGGATTTCATATTTTGCCGCTCAGCGCTTTGACAAGTTCATCCCTCGAAATCCTGGCCGTGCCGAAACGGGCCACAGCCAGACCGGCGGCGACGTTGGATATGAAGGCGGCTTCGCGCATGGCCGCGCCGGCTGTTTTGGCGACCGTCAGCGAGGCTATAACCGTATCGCCTGCTCCGGTAACGTCATAAACGGTTTTGGCTTCGGCGTCGATATCCGTTCGGGATCCGTCTTTCTCAAATAGTGTCATCCCTTTTTCCCCTCGGGTGATGAGCAGCGATTCGAGATTCAGTTCGTTGAGCAGCCGCCTGCCGACTTCGTCGAGAATCTTGTCGCTGGTAATTCTCCTGCCCAAGACGAAACCGGCCTCGTGGTGATTCGGTGTGATAACGGAGACGTTCCGATAACTCTTGAAATGAACTTCCTTGGGATCGACCGCGACGAATTTCCCGGCCTTGTTGGCCAGCGGAATGAGTTTTGACAGGAGATCGAACGTTATGACCCCTTTTCCATAATCCGATATTATTATTCCGTCGAGATTATCAAGTTCCTTTTCTATTTTATTTAAGATCTCGCCGGCGAGCTTGCTGTCGATCTCGTCGGTGATTTCCCTGTCAATGCGGACAACCTGCTGGTTTCCGCCCACTATTCGCGTCTTGACCGTGGTCGGACGATTCGGATCAATAACCAAACCGCCGGAGTCCAGACCGTTGACGCTCAGAACCGACCTGAATTGAGCGGCGAAAGAGTCCTGCCCGACCAATCCTACAAGGAGCGTTCTCGCTCCGAGCGCGGCTACGTTGGCGGCCACGTTGGCGGCGCCGCCCGGGTTGACGGTTTCTTCTTTAACGCTGACCACCGGCACCGGGGCCTCGGGGGATATGCGTTCGACTCTTCCCCAGACATACCTATCCAACATGATGTCTCCCAATACCAATATTCTGACGTCGGGGAAGCGGCCGGTTATTTTTTCGATTCTCTCTTTTTCCATCGCATCCCAATTAATGGCTTGACACGGGGTATTATTATATTAAAATTGAGCGATTCAGGCAATACCGTTAAATGGGGATTATGCGATGGATACTCGAGGAGAGAAAATGCAGCAGAAACAGAGGCAGTTGAATATCGAGTTGGGGGAGAAGGAATCGGAAGGGATTTACTCAAATCTGGCTCTCATAGCTCATTCTCCGCAGGAAATCATCATCGATTTTGCCAGGGTGATGCCGGGAGCGGCCAAGACCAGAGTGCTTTCCAGGATAATAATGACGCCGGCGCACGCCAAGATGCTTCACCGGGCGCTCGAGGAGAATATCAAAAAGTACGAGGCTCAATTCGGCCAGATCAAGATCAGCGGCGAACCGGACAAAAGCATTGGATTCCAGGCAGCCAAATGAAGCGAGGATATTTCTCCTTCGTATTGCATTCTCATTTGCCGTACGTGTTGAATCACGGCAGGTGGCCTCACGGCACCAGTTGGCTCAACGAGGCGGCGGCCGAGACATATATCCCCATATTATTAGTATGCGATAATCTGGTGAAGCAGGGAATATCCCCGAAATTCACCATCGGGATCTCCCCCGTACTCTGCGAGCAGCTCGCCCACGATTCCTTCAGATCGGAATTCGACGAATATCTCGAAGAGCGCGTGGAAGCGGCCGCCAGCGATTGCGAGGAGTTTTACCGCACCGGCCAGGGCGAATTTTTGAGTATCGCCCACATGTGGGAGGATTTTTACAAGCTGATCTCCGGCGTTTTCCACGACGATTATAATCAGGATCTTATCGGGGCCTTTCGGCGATTACAGGACGGCGGCCATATTGAGGTCATAACCTGCGGCGCGACCCACGGCTATTTGCCGCTTTTATGCCTTGACGAATCATGCCAGGCTCAAATCAAACAGGCGGTGTCATCGTATGAGCGTCATTTCGGGAAAAAACCGCGCGGCATCTGGCTTCCCGAATGCGCCTACCGGCCGTCGTACAATTGGAGCCCGCCGGTGGCGGTAGAGAATCTGCCCGAAACTTATCATAGGAAAGGGATCGAGGAATTTCTCTCGGAAAACGGTATAGAATATTTCTTTGTGGACAGCGCGACGTTGAAGGGGGGGCGCGCGATCGGGGTCTATGTCGACCGATTCGACGCGCTAAAATCGCTATGGGGACGATTCGAGGAACAATACGAGCCCCGCGAGGAGGAATCCGAGAAAACGCCGCTCTCGGCTTATCTTGTGGGCAACAAGGAGGGGATTCGTCCGGTGGGAGTATTCACCAGGCACCCCGATACGAGCCTGCAGGTCTGGTCCGGGGAGTGGGGTTACCCGGGCGACGGCAACTATCTTGATTTTCACAAGAAGCGATTCCCCGGGGGTCACCGCTACTGGAAGGTAACGTCGGCCAAAACCGATCTGGCGGACAAGGCGATATACGAGCCCGGCCGTATTCCGGGCAGGCTTGACGAAAACGCGGCCCATTTCGCGGGGCTGATATCGCGGGCGCTGCTTGATCATAATAAGGCAACCGAGGAATCCGGAATTCTGATAGCGCCATTCGACTCGGAGTTATTCGGACACTGGTGGTTCGAGGGGCCGATATTCCTGCAAAAAGTAATCGAGATAATTTCAGCGTCCGAAGAGATCGGTTTATGCACGGCCGGCGAATATTTCGATCTGAATAAACCTTCGAGAGTGATCTCCCTGCCTGAAGGTTCCTGGGGCGAGGGGGGATATCATTATATCTGGCTCAACGAGTGGACGGGGTGGACATGGAAACACGTTTACGAGGACGAGATCCGGATGAAACAGCTGGCCTCCGAATACAACGAGTCCAGTGGCGTGAAAAAGAGGATAATCGCCCAGGCGGCGCGGGAGTTGATGCTGCTGTCGGCATCCGACTGGCAGTTCCTGATATCGACCTGGGCGGCCAGGGATTACGCCGAAACGAGGATCGCCGCCCATCACGAGGCGTTTGGCAAGCTGGCGGAGATGGCCGATCGGGCCGATTCATTATCCGACGGCGAGTTCAGCTACCTGTCTGACCTGGAGCGCCGCGACGATTTGTTCCCCGATATCGATCCGGCCTGGTTCGCCAAGGTCGAGTTTCCGTAAGAAACCTCCGACGTTCAGCATGAATTCAAGTCTGATAAAATCCTTGGCGCTGTTGTCATTTGCCATCGTGTGCGCTGGTTGTTCGAAACATGACGGTTCGCCGTTTAACAAAAAGCGTATGACCGAACTCAACTACGTATACGCGCCGAGCCAGACAGACACCAGCATAGAATTATCGATAGCCTCCGCGCTGGCTCTTTATTCAATGGATCCCCGGCTGTTCGGCGATCCGATCGGAATAATCGATTCGTTCGGGGATTCAGCGGAATTCAGGCCTGAGGGAAGATATTACGGTCTGATTCTGTCCGATCCGAATTGGGTTCCGAACGACAGCGTGTATCTGAAAGACCGAATTCAAGGGGGGCGAGTATTGGCATTGACGTTCGAAGGAAGATACGAAAGGCTCGATTCCTGCTGGAATGAATTGGCCGCATACGCGCGAATGACCGGCATGGAGTTGATACCGCCGGGAATCGAGGTCTACCGGGGGCAGACGGCCGATTCCATTGTGGCGGCCACAGAATTGATCATTCGCGTAAAATAAAAGGGACGGCGTTTTGGCCGTCCCCGATAACAGCTGCAAAAAGAGACTATTAATATTCTTCGACTTTGCTGATGGTTATTCCCCAGTTTACTGGGTCTCGCGGTTTTGAGGCGTTCCAATCGTTAAACGAATGGGAACCATCGGTAATGAAATAGACTTCGTATCGGCCGGCATCGAGAATGACGGTATCGTCGAATAATCTGTTCTTGCCGGCTCCGCCAGCCGGTTCGGTGTTACGCCAGGTCATCTCCCAAACCGCTTTGCCGCTATTATCGTTGGTGATCCAGCCGTAGTCGTACATCTCGTCGCGGTCGCCCTCTCCAATGGCGTATATCCTGATGCGAGTTCTCTTGTCGATTTGAAACTGGCTGCGTCGCCGTTCGTTGTCATTCAAACCGGTCATTTTGACAAAAATCTCCGCTCCCGACCTGACCTCGGATTCGTCAAGCGGCCTGAATTTCGCTTTGTCGAAATCCTTGCCGGGGTAAATCGAGAGGCCCCACAATTCCGGTTCATAAGGCGGCGAGGCGTTCCAATCGCGATACGAATGGGAATCGTCGGTGGTAAAATGGGCGATATAGAATCCTTTTGGCAGCGTGATCAAACCGTCGAATTTGCGGTTCTTATCGGCGCCGCCGGCGCTCACGGTGTTGCGGCGGGTCATTTCCCAAACGGTCTTTCCCGTTGAAGCGTTCTCTATCCATCCGTAATCGGCGAACTCCTTGCTCCAGCTTCCGTATTCCCCGATGGCGACTATGCGCAGCGATTGCTCGCTTTTCAGCTCGAACGCCTGGGACGAGAAATCGTCATCGCGCATCATTGTCAGGTCGACAAGCGCCTCCCCGCGCCCTTCCGGAGTGTAATCGCCGAAAGCGTCCCTGTCAGCCTTATCGGCGGCAATAAGGGCCACGCCCCAATTAAGCGGATCGTAGGGGGGAGCGACGTTGAAATCGTCATACGAGTGCGAATCGTCGGTTACGTAGTATAGAACATATTTCCCTTTTTCGAATTTCTTCGTATCATCGCTGTAGCGGTTCTTGCTGCCGCCGCCGGCGGGATCGGTATTCCAGCGATCCATCGACCAGACTTTGTCTCCCGAATCGGCGTCGATAATCCAGGCGTGATCGACCGGGGTCTTGTAGCTGCCAGGGTATTCGGAAAGAGCGTAAACGCGGAGGGTCGCGGGCCGGCTCAAGGAAAAGCCCTTTTCGATGTATTCGGAATCGCCCACTTTATTGATCTGCAAGACCGCGTTTTCGATTTTCCCGTCAGGTTCGAAAAGTCTGAAATCTTTAAAATTGCCCTTTGCTCTGACCTCGATATAAAACTGTTCTATGAATTCTTCGACATCGTCCTTGAAATCGCCGGAGAAGAGGTTGCCGAAAAAATCTATGATGTTTTCGCCGTTGATTTTGATATTACCGCCCCAACGGCCGGCTGCGTAATAGTAGAGTTCGTATTTTCCCGCTTCCAGTTTGATGGATTTGCCGGCCTGGCGCAGCCCTTTGAGTCCGTGAAGTTGCGA
>CAZDAH010000093.1:6362-12762 GCA_964503405.1 uncultured Ignavibacteria bacterium | reverse complement strand
ACCGCGGGTGACATACGAGATGGATCGGGGCACCATCATCGGCGGCGGAGAGGTGAGACTGCCCAACGCTCACCACTATGGCGAAGTGTTATGGGCGGCGGCGTATCCCCCGGATCTCGATCCCAACGTCCGCTACTATGACTATCGCGGCGCGCGACAATCGTACACCGCCTTCGGTCATCTGGATTACGCAATAACGTCGAGGCTGACCGGAATGCTGGATCTGCAGCTGCAGCACTACAATTACGATCTGACCCGGGACAAGCGGTTTAATGCCGGATTCAGCCGCGATTATACTTTCGTGACGCCCCGAGCCGGGTTGAATTTCAAGTTCAATGAGAAACTCACCGCGTTCGCCAACGTCTCCACTGCGTCGCGGCAGCCGGCCTTTAAGGATGTCTACGATCCGACCGACTATTGGTCGAACCCGGCCTACAAGCCGGATAATTTCAGATCCATAGGCGGGGGATATATATTCGAGGGCAAAGAGTTGAATCCGGAGAAACTTCTCGATATAGAATTGGGCGGAAATTACCGTGGTGATTTCTCCGGCAACGATCTTGATCTGAAACTCAACCTGTACTATATGTCGATCACCGACGAGATAATCCCCTATGCCGGGCAGATCGACGACAGCGGTTATCCTATTTCCGGCAACGCCGACAAAACCCTTCACCAGGGAATTGAGGTATCGGCAAGGCTGTCGACCCCGTTCGATCTGGAATTCTCGGGTAATTTCTCTGTTAACGATGACCATTTCGTCGATTATGTCGAATACGGCTTCGATTGGGATCAATGGGTGCCGATAGAGCAGGATCGAAGCGGCCATCGCCTCGGCGGGTTCCCGGCCATGATAGCCAATTACGGAATTTCCTATCAGTACACAACCGTGTCTCTGGGGCTCTATGGACGGTTGGTCGGGGAACAATACCTCGACAATTCCGAAGACGATGCCCGGAAGCTGGACAGCTATCATACCGCGGACCTGACGGCATCCTATGATTTCGGGGATGAATTCGGGCTGCAGCGGACAGCGTTCACTTTTCGAGTAAACAACGTTTTTGATACGAAATATGCCGCGGCCGGATACATAGAGCCGGACGACGGCATGCCGCGCTACATGGTCGGCGCCGAACTCAACTTCTTCCTCACTCTCGATCTGGGAATCTGATAGTTGGCCCATGGAATAGACCTGGTGCTGATAGGCCTCTATCTGGCCTTCCTTATATTCGTCGGAATCCGTCGTTTATCCGAGGGCAGGACGGATGTGGACGAGTACCTTGTCATGGGACGACGGCTGGCGCTGCCCGGCTTTGTTGCCAGCCTCGTCTCGACATGGTACGGGGGCATACTCGGAGTCGGCGAGTATTCATATAAATACGGCCTCTCCAACTGGGTCGTCTTCGGCCTGCCCTACTATCTCGGAGCGTTCTTATTCGCGGTATTCCTGGCCAAAAGGGCAAGGCTCGCCAGGCTGTATACGATTCCCGATCAACTGGAGGCGGCCTACGGACGAAAAACGTCGCTGGCCGGGGCGCTCCTGGTCTTTGTCACCACCGTGCCCGCAGCTTATGTATTGCAGCTTGGATTCCTCAGCGAGACGATCCTCGGCATTCCGATGGTCTACGGCGTGATAGGCGGAGCGTTGTTTTCGATATTCTATATCTACACCGGCGGATTGCGCTCCGACGTTATCACCGACCGTGCGCAGTTCATTCTGATGTTCACCGGATTCATATTCATGCTGGTATTCCTTTTTTCCGGCTACGGCGGGTTGTCGTTCATCGCCGCGAACGTGCCGCCGGAAAATCTGACCCTGACCGGCGGACGGCCATTTGCCTACATACTGGTCTGGTATTTCATCGCCTTGGGGACATTGGTCGACCCTGCCTTTTACCAGCGATGTTTCGCAGCAAAATCCGAAAACGTGGCCCAAAAAGGAATATTTATCGCCATCGGATTTTGGGCCCTCTTCGATTTTATGACAACGTCGACCGGGCTCTACGCCAGGGCCATCATCCCCGATCTGGCCGACCCGGCCACGTCGTACCCGATGCTGGCGGTGAAAGTCCTGCCGGGAGCGATACGCTCGATATTTTTTCTGGGGCTCTTCGCCACTGTCATGTCCACGGTCGATTCGTTCACGTTCGTGGCCGGGCAGACTTTCGGCAAAGATCTCATGCATAAGGTCTGGGGGGGCAACGTGACGAGACTAACCCGGATCGGCCTCGTGGTCGCAGGGGGCGCGGCAGTACTGATTGCGATATTCAAACAATCGGTGGTGGCCATATGGTACGACTTCGGAAGCATCTCCACCGGCTCGCTTCTGATACCTCTTATCTCGTCGTTCAGCCTTCGCTGGCGGATGCGGCCGAACGCGGCCTTCTTCGCCATTATTGTCGGCGGCTCATCAGTTATATTATGGATGATACTGGGCTTTATTGCCGGTCAGGAGCGATTTCTGGGAATCGATACGATATATCCGGGGCTGGTTTGTTCGGCGGCGATATATTTGATGGATCGATTATCGAAAGAATTATAAACCCTGTAGAGACAGTCTGCCTAACCCGGGGTTGACACAATGGACGTTGCAGAGAAGCTTGGATATTTCGATAAGCGAATATCTCAGAATCGATATCCAATTCCGATCCGAGGTTGGAAATAATCAGCATAAACAACATGGATAAAAGGATTCAAGTGATTATATACAAGACTCCTCGCTCCTAAAGCAAATCCAAAATTACTATACGATTTGTTAGTATACGGAGCGCAAAGGAATACCTGGGTACTGCTTAATAAGATCACTTATATACGCTGGGCCGCCCCACAAGCTAAAAGATTGATTATAGAGTTCAAGTTTTCGCTCAACCTGAGCAACAATTGTTAAATTCCTGTGGTTCTTTTGGTATCTTTCTTGTGATCTATCAAAATTTAGCCACTCTTTATAGTTAACTGAAAAGGCAAACAAATATGAATTGTAGGAAAATATTTGATATGACATTCCTGCCCCGATAGTGAAAGTTCTGTAGTCCCTTGAAGGAAAGCCGCTTGCATAATTTGTGATCATCGATTCAAGAGTTAGAATAACAGTTCTATGGAGCTTTTGCTCTAAATAAATGGTACCGCACTTTGCGCTAATATTCCGGGGTATATCTCTGTCGTAATTCCTTTGAAATGATGCATGAAAAAAGCCGATCTCGGCTTTTGCAACACTTAAATCGGGGCCCAAAACTTGGCTGCTTGTGTATTTAAGTGTTCCGACAGCAATTATAAGCGACATTATATACCGTATCATTTTCTCGCCCCTTTCCGGAAATTAGCATTGAGGTGTCTATTTGACATTTTCAGGTTAATGCAATTCCCCGCGCCCCTCTCGCATCCTCGCCAGCCACCACTCCAGCTTCTCCTTAAGTTTCGCCTCCAGGCCGCGATCGGTGGGGAAATAAAATCGCATCCCTATAAGTTCGTCCGGCAGGCATTCCATATGGGCGAAGGCTTCCTGGTATTCATGAGCGTATCTGTACCCCTCGCCGTAACCCCATTCCTTCATGTGCGACGTCGGCGCGTTGCGGATCTGCATGGGCACCGGATATGCCGGCTTTTCATTTACCGCTCCTTTGGCCTTGCCTTCGGCCATATAGGCGGCGTTCGATTTAGGGGCAAGTGAGAGATATATCACCGCCTGCACGATGGCCAATTCGCCTTCCGGAGAACCGAGGAAATGATAAGCGTCTTTGGCGGCCAAAGCCACCTGCAGCGCCCGCGGATCGGCCAGGCCGACATCCTCCACGGCGAAACGTACAAGGCGACGAACTAAATACATCGGCTCCTCGCCCGATTCGAGCATGCGGGTCAGCCAGTACAGCGACGCGTCGACGTCGGAAGAGCGAATCGATTTGTGCAGCGCTGAGATGAGATTGAAATGCTCCTCGCCCGCCTTGTCGTAGAGAATCGTCTTCCTCTGCGCCGCCTCTCTGACCAGTTCCAGGTCGATTTGGCTTCTGCCCGATTCGGTAATTGTCTCGGCGCAGAATTCGAGGATATTTAACGCCCGTCGAGCGTCGCCGGCGGAAAGCTGAGCGATTTGGTCGAGCGCGTCGTCGGTTACGATCAGTCCATCGCCGCCTAATCCTCTTTCCTTGTCGGATAAGGCCCTTCTGACGATTTCCCTCATATTCTCGACTGACAGAGGTTCGAGCATATAGACGCGACATCTGGACAACAGCGCGCCAATAACCTCGAACGACGGGTTTTCGGTGGTGGCGCCGATAAGCCTGATGGCGCCGTTCTCAACGTGCGGCAGGAAAGCGTCCTGCTGGGCTTTATTGAACCGATGTATCTCATCTATGAATAGTATCAGGCCGTCCTGGCCGTAGCTTCTGGATTCGGCGATTATCTGTTTAATCTCTTTTATTCCCGAAGTAACCGCAGAAAACGGCACAAACCGCGCCTTCGAGTTTCCGGCGATTATCTTGGCGATGGTCGTTTTGCCCGAGCCGGGCGGCCCCCAGAGAATGATGGAGCCGACCCTGTCTTCCTCGATGGCCTTACGCAGAGCAGTGGACCGACCCAGTATCTTCTCCTGTCCGACGAACTCATCAATTGTCGACGGTCTCATTCTGTCAGCCAGCGGCGGCCTCGTTTCACTTTGGAATAGACCCATGAATTCAAGATATCCATCCCGGTTTCACCTGTCAACAGAGTTCCGTTGCCCCCTGAAACCGGCTGACAGAGTGAAACAAGAGCGATTGGCTGATACGCGATTTGCCGCCGATAGCGGTCAAAAGACCGGTAACGATTAAACCATCTCTGCGCGGAGACTGCTTTGATTAAACAGCGAAAGGTGTCACCGACACTCATAATCTTAATATGCCTGACAGCACTTGCGACTCCAGTCCTCGCCGCCCGCCCGACAAGTTCCATAATGACCGCCGGAGTGTACGTGGATGTCGACATGAGCGGAGAGCGTTTCGTCGCGGCCAACCGCTGGGGCGTGGAGCTGTTCGATATCGACCGGGACGGGAATATAACGTCGATCTCGAGGATGCATACGTCGGGACGCGCGGAGTTTCTCGATGTCAAGGATGATCTCGTGGCGGTCAGCAATTTCACCGGATCGCTGGAAATATTCCGAATCGTGGGAAGCAGGTTCGAACGTCAAAGCTGGATTCGACTGGGATTTCATCCATTGGAGCTTAAAATCGACGGCAATTACTTATATATCGGCGGGGCTGAAAAATCGCTGGTTACTTACGATATCTCCGATCCGGTTCGTCCCGTTCGCCTCAACGAGACCATGTTCGACGGCTACCCGCACGATTTCAAGATAAGAAACGATTCCATGTTCGTGGCCGCTTATCACGGAGGCGTGGTTATCCTCGATATAACCGATAGAGAGACTCCGGCTCTGCTGGAACAGTACTATCTGGGCGATTTCGTTTATGGTGTCGATATAGACAGCAGCTACATTTATGTCTGCGCTCACCAGTCAGGGCTCTACGTACTCGATCTCCGGTTTAACGCCCGCCCGCCCGTAATAGGGCGCAACCCTGATTTCGGTTCGGCCCGGGAAAGCGCCTTTGTCGACGGGGGACTCCTGGTGCTCGACGGTTTCGGTGGTATGAAGCTCCTCGATACGAGATACAGATCGATCCCGTCGACAATATGGAGCATGCCTCTCGATTTCAACTGTTATGACATGGAAGTCGACGACAATCTCGTATTCCTGGCCAACTGGAATTACGGGGTCAAGTCGATTCTTCTCGAAGGCAAGAACAATCCCCGGATCATCGACCAGCAACGGGAATATTCGATTTGCAAGTCGATCGATAAGGACAGGAACAGATTGCTGGCGGCAATCGGCGATGGCGGTCTGCTGGCTCTGGACCGCGATTTAAAACCGTTGCCGATCCCCGGCCTGGAGATCGAAGGAAGATGTGTCGAGATCAAGGTTTCCGGCGACAAGGGGTTCCTGTCCACTGACGATTACGGCCTTAATCTTCTGGACTTAAAAATCAGCGGAGAAATAGAGAATATTGTCGCGCTGAAAACCAACGGCTGGGTGCGGTCGACGGCATTCGACGGGCAATACGCCTACCTTGCCAATTGGCAGGGGATAATCACTGTCAACCTGAGCAATATCAACGAACCGAGCGAGGACGGTTTCTACGACACCTTCTTTGGATCGTCGAAAATAGAATATCGCGGCGACACCGTGTTTGTGGCCGGATCGGGCGGGCTCGAGCTTTACGATGTCACGGATCCGGAGAATATCGCTTTCCTGAGCAGGTTCGCCACCGAATACCCGACCCGAAATCTGAGTTTCGATGACGACCTGGTGGTGCTGTCCTCAGGATTGGGGGGGGTCGATTTCATTCGGCTCGTCGGAGACCCCGTAAGA
>CAZDAH010000093.1:0-6352 GCA_964503405.1 uncultured Ignavibacteria bacterium | reverse complement strand
AAGAGTTGCCCATATTGCCACCGAGGGGAAGGCTTACGACGCCGATATTATCGGCAGCAGGTTATTTGTGGCCGAGGAGGATTCGGGGGTCACAGTATGGGATATATCGAATATCAATCAGCCGGAGTACTCACTTCGTTTCGACGTTGCCGGCAAAGCGTTAGACCTGGTTTACGACGGCAACCGAGTATATGTGGCCGATTATTACGGTATCTCCATGCTGGAACTTCCCTGGCAGGACATTTACGAGGGTGAAATGAATCCGCAACCGGGGCCCGCGGTATCGATGAAACTTTATCCAAATCCCATAGTGTCGAAAGGCTCTGTTCTTGTCGATCTTCAGTCCCCCGGTATGGTCGATGTCGAGCTATTCGATATTCTCGGTCGTAAAGTCAGAACTATGTACGAAGGCTACGTCCGCGAGCAGACGGTTCTAAACCTGGATAAAGAGAAACTGCCAAGCGGATGTTATTTCGTGCGTGTCAGCGGCGACGGTTTTTCCGAGTCAAGACAAGTCACTCTGCTTAAGTAAAGCTAAATCAATCTGACCGTAATATCATCCGATACGAATAGCCCTTCGCGTGTGATCTTGATCTTGTCATTATCGATTCTGATTAGTCCCCGCTTTTCCAATAAATCCAATTGGCTCTTCTTTTCCACGGCTATATCGATGCCGAACTCGCTTTTAAAGGCTGAAAGCGACAATCCCTCGGTCATTCGAAGTCCCATCATGACTCGTTCTTCCATCGCCTTCTCGGAGTCAATCAATTCCTCGAATTCCACCCATAATCCGCCTTTCTCCACGTTTGCCATATATTCGTCAAGGTTCGATACGATTTTCGATCGGCGCGAGCCATTGCAGGTCACCGCCGACGGGCCAAGACCGAGATAGGGGCTATTCGTCCAGTATTTGAGATTATGAAGACACTGTTTCCCGGGACGGGCAAAGTTTGAGATTTCATAACGCTCATATCCAGCCCCTGTCAATTCGTCGTTAAGAGAATAATACATCTCCCGCTGCTCGTCATCTGAGGGCAATACGAGACTGCCGTCACGAAACATCGCTCCGAAAGGGGTGTTCGGCTCGATAGTCAGGTTGTACGCGGAGATATGCTCCGGATTCAACGACACGGCTGTTGACAGGTCCTCAATCCATGGATGAACCTGCTGCCCCGGCAAACCGTATATGAGGTCAATATTGATATTATAAAAACCGCCCCGACGGGCGTCGTCGAAAGATTCAAGGGCTGCTTTCGAATCGTGAATCCTGCCCAGGGTTTTCAAATTCGTATCGGAAAAACTCTGAATCCCGATGGATAGCCTGTTGATTCCGACTCGCCGATACTCCGAGAGCCTGCCGCTGCCGATCGACGATGGATTGCTTTCAAGCGTGATCTCGGCATCGGGCGATATGGAATAACCGGTTTGGAGAGAATTCAAGATCCTCTCCACGCTTGACGGTTCCAGAAGCGACGGCGTTCCTCCGCCGAAGAAAACAGTGTCGAACTTCCACGACGAAAACTCGGCGGCCCGCAATCGCGCTTCTTCCGCAATCGCGCTTGTAAAATCGACGATTCTATTCTCCCTGCCCGCCTCGGAATAAAAATCGCAATAGGGGCAGATTTGTCGGCAGAATGGGATATGAATATAGATTCCGGCTTTCTTGTCGAATTCCGTATTCACGGACTAATTATAAATATAGCGAGACCGGCTGGCAATGTCTAAGTCGCGGAAAAAAGCCTGTCCCAGCGAACCCTGGAGGGAAAATGAAAAAGATTATAGAAAAACAAATGGACAGCCGGAACGATATACGGCGATTCCATTGCCGGAGCGTTGGGATCGGGTGTCCAGGAAAAATAAACAAAAAGCGCCTTCCCCCTGATATTGGCCAGATCTATAAATCCGAAATCCCGCGAGTCCTCAGACTGATCGCGGTTGTCGGCGAGCACGTAAACCTGCCCCGAAGGCACCTGCTGAGCGGGACGGTAATCACGGGAAGAATATTCCGCGGCCAGGATTCGGTAATCGGAATGAATCACGGTCGAGGGCTCGGATATGGCCTGATCATTGACATAAACAGTCTTGCCGACTATTTCCACAGTTTGTCCCGACGTGGCGATGATCCGTCTCAAAAGCTTCTCCCCGGGCCTGAAGGGATGATCGAATACGATTAAGTCGCCGACTTCAGGCTGATTGAATTTGTAGGAAATTTTCGACGCCGCCAGGAAATCCCCCGAGTAGAGACCGTTCTGCATGGCCACATCCGGAATCTTATGGGGCAAAACCACAAACACTCTCAGCGCCGCTGCGATTAAGAGGATCAAGATGGTCGCCTTGATCAATTCGCGTTTCTTGGATATCCGGCGTCTGTTTCGCTTTTTCGACTGACTTTTCCTGCCAAACATATCGCGCTCCGAATTATGGAATTCTCCTTAGATCCTTATCGGCCGAAGAACGGCAGGTTTTAAGCAAAATGCCGCGATTTTATCGAAAAAGTGACGCCAAAGAGGTTTATCCGGTTTGACAAAAGCGATTGAATAAGTATTTTAGCGGTATGAATTTAAGACTTTGCCTTTTCGATATCGACGGCACGTTGATACGCCGCAGCCGCTCCGAGGGCCAAAGCCTCAAGACCAGGTCCATAAATCACGCCCTGCGCACCGTTTTCGGAATCGAGGAGATCGACTATATGTCGGTCCTGGGCAAACGGATATACGGAATGACCGATTCCCTTATCATGCGCACGGCCATCAGCCGGTTCGGTATCGACGAGAACCGATATCGTCAACAGGAACCGAGGCTCTTTCGGGTTATCGACGATTATTTCGATGAAAACCTCAGCCGTGGAGCCAATGATGATTATGAGAAACTGCCTGGCATTATCGAGTTTCTGGATTTCTTGAAATCAGACAATGCCCGGCTGGGGCTGGTCACCGGCAATATCAAAAGACACGCCGACTGGAAAATGCTGAACGCTGAATTGACTCCCTACTTCGAGACGGGGGCGTTCGGCGACGATGCCGAGGAGAGATCGGAAATAATGTCGATCGCCCTCGAACGGAACAGCGATATCCCGAAAAATAGAATTTGTCACTTCGGAGATTCCCCGCCCGACCTCGAGGCGGCAAGATTATGCGGCATAAAAGCGGTAGCCATCTGCGACTTGGGAGGCGGCACGCACAGCAGGAGCGAGTTGGAAACGGCGGGCCACGGATTAATTGTAGAAAGCTGGTATGATCGGGAGGCTATCCAGAAATACCTCGCTTGATCAATCGTCGCCGATGATTCCCACGCATATCATATAGAGCGCCTCGCGCTGTTTGGGAATATCCATGATTTTGCCGAGGCGTCCCGGGTAAAACGCTCCCACCGGCACCGAGCCCAGGTCGAGGGCAGTGTCAATAAGAAGGATATTCTGGGCGATGTGCCCGCATTCCAAAATGGCGAATTTGCGGGAATCGCGACCATAGCTGCCGGCAATTTTCCGTGAATTATAGACCATGATGAATGCGATGTTGGATAATGTCATGAAATCCTGTTCCAGCGAAATTTCGCGCATCGAGCACAAATAATTTCCTTCCTTGTGCAATACGGGTTTTTCCAGCTTTGGGTCATAGCGATAGATCCCGTCCACGTATCATTCCGCTCTCTCCATGACCATATAAAGTTCTATTGGATAAGTGGCCCCGGCCGACGGAGCGGCCCTCATCTTGATTTCGCCGTCGCTATGGGTGTTGCCATAAGCAGCGTGGAGAAGCCTCAGGAAATCGCCGTCGGATATCCGTCCCCCGGTAAACTCCCGCGCGGTCTTCCTGTTCTCAATCGCCCATTCAAGCGAGCGATTGTTCTTCTGGCGATCCGGTATTGCGGGTTTGTTTTCGAACGCCATAAATACATATTCATTGCCATAATAAGCATGGGAAATCAATCCATTTTATGATTGGATGAGCGCACGGGTGACGGTTCAACCGAGGATAATTCGACCGGCAAATTCCCGAAAGACGCACGTTCAAATTCAAGCCTTTCAGTCGATTTAAGCTAACTCATTACAATTTAATCAACTAAAAGGCGGCGCTGAAATTTGCCGCGCCGCCATTATCGCTTTCTATCTGTCTCGATCGACCGATCGGAATATTATCCTCAAGCAAATCGACCCGATCCGCTGCACGAGCCGCTCGATCCGGAACCGCTGCCGCTCGTGGCGAAGCCGGACAGAAGACGTTCCGCCTTCTCGGAACCGCAATTTCTGCATCTGACTTCGGCAGAGTCGGTATACACGAGCTCCTCGAATTTCAGCCCGCAATCCCTGCATTTATATTCATAAACAGGCATTCTACCTCCAAGCCACCAGGAATCCGATCACGGCGAAGTATGGAATAGCCATGGCCTGGTTGCAGAGAATCATGCATTGCGAACCCGCTGATCCCGCTATCGCAGAGGCCAGGTATCCGGCCGCGCTCCCCAGGGCGATCCCGGATAAAACACGCCAGATTCTTTTGTTATTTTTCTTTTTCCCGTTAACAGACTTCATCGACTATTGACCTGACAATATTGTCTACCTCGCCAGCCAGCTTCTTCAATTCCAGCTGGGGAAAGAATTCGCTTATCATATCCGGCCTCGCTGCGGAAATGACTGTCTTGCCGTTCTTGGTGTAAACATTTATCTTGCAAGGCATAAAAAGGGCCACGTCTTCATTGATTTCCAACGCCTTATGAGCGAATTTCGCGCTGCATATCTCAATAATCTTAAGAGGTCCCCGATCGAATCCCTTTTCGCCAAGAGTTGCTTTGACGTCGTGAATATGCAGTACCCTGAATTGCCTGTCGCCTGCGGCCCGCTCTATTCCTCTGACAACCCGGTCAAACTCCTTTTCGCTCGTCCTGGTGTAATCCAGTTTCATTCTTCACCTCCGGCTGACAATCAACCTGCTGAAGATAATAAAAGTTTCGGTAAATCAAAATATAATTTGCCGCTTAATCGGCGGTGGTTTGTGACGATAAAACGAGTAGATGAGCTCTAATGAACTGGAATTACTGAAAAAGGCATCGATTTTCTCATCGCTTTCGCAGGCGCATTTAAAGAAAATCGCCTCGAAATTTCGCCGCAGGAAATTCTCAAAAGGCGACCATATTTTCCGCGAAGGCGATCAGGGCGAATCGTTTATGCTGATCCAGTCCGGCCTGGTGGACATAATAAAGCGCGGCGCCGACCGCGATTCCGAGGTGGTACTGGCTACCCGAGGTCCGGGCGAGATTTTCGGCGAGATGGCCATAATCGAAAAATCGAGCCGTTTTGCCGACGCCAGAGCGCGAGACGACGTTTCCGTGCTGGAACTGCAGAAAGAACAATTCGAGCAGCTGCTCAGAGAAAATCCCGACGTTGTAGTCGAAGTAATGGGCACTTTGTCGTCGAAACTGCGGCAAGCCGATCTCCAGATGATTAAAGACTTGGAGAAGAAGAATAAGGAATTGAAATCAGCCAACGATTCCCTGATCAAATTAACCGAAGAACTGCGGAAGTCCAACAGCGATCTGGTCAGGGCCAAAGAATTCCGGGATAAGATCATCAGCAACGCTCCCTTTTTCATGATCATCACCGATAGTCAGGGAAAAGTAGCCATAATGAACGGGATGGCCGAAAGGATATTCGGGGTCTCATTCGATACGGCAAAGGGCAATCCTTTGGCCCGGATCATAAAACCGGTGGAGAAGCATGACGTTTTCTCCGAGATCGATCACGCCATCACGTCTCACGGGGTCTGGAAAGGCGAGATTATGACCAGCGGCGGCGGCGATTCGGCGACTATAGTCGATTTGATAGCGGTCAATATCACCTCGGGCGGAAGCGAAAACGAGGGGCCGTCGGTGCTTTATATGGGATCCGACGTTACCGAGCAGAAATATCTGGAGAGACAGGCGTTCCAGTTGGAGCGAATGGCCACAAGGGGAGAAATGGCCGCCGAGATCGCCCACGAACTGAATAATTTCCTGGCCATCGTCTCGGGCAATCTCGAATTGCTGGTTATGGATATAAATAGGGAACGATTCGACAAGATCGGCAGGAAAACATCATCCATGAAGGAAGGGATCAGCCGTATAGCCAAGTTCGTGGAGGGCCTGATGATGGTGGCTCGTCCCGAAGCGAAGATGGAGATATTCGATATTCACCAGTTTATTGATAACGAACTGTTCTTTCTCAAACCTCAGCCCAAATTCAAGGATGTGGAGTTTGTTTGCAGGTGGGGCGATGGCGTGCCGGCGGTGGAAATCGACAGGGGGCAGCTGCAGCAGATTCTGTTCAATATGTTCAACAATTCGTCCGACGCGCTCTCCGAGATCCCCTTGGGCAAGC
>CAZDAH010000092.1:12545-12800 GCA_964503405.1 uncultured Ignavibacteria bacterium | reverse complement strand
ATTCAATGCCTCCAGGGAGATGTTCGTTTTGTCGAAAATCTGAAATTGCCCGGCAACTCCGAAGAGGGTCTTCTTTTCAGGCATGAAGAACGGCGCGTATTCGAAATCGACCGAGAGATTCGCTCCCGGGTTCAACGCTTCCTGCGAAATGAAGGTTATCTGTCCGATCTCGTAATTCAAATTATAATCGACTCCTCGTTTCAGCACCGTGCCGTCGCCGAGCCTGACAACCTCCGAACCCTCGATGATATTGGC
>CAZDAH010000092.1:12144-12535 GCA_964503405.1 uncultured Ignavibacteria bacterium | reverse complement strand
ACATGCCGGTAGAAGACAGCCGAATCGCTGGCCCCCCGGTTGCCGTGCGGATGCCTGTAGATCTGGGGCACTCTCGTGGTCAGGGCGGGATCGTCGAACGGGAACATCCTGGGGAAAACCAGATGCCCCCTAACGGCGTCGAGAATAGAATTGTTGTAATCGGCCAGACAGTCGGACCCGGGCGCCCCGTTGCCGTTGTTCTGATTATCCAGTCCCATAATGGTGACAAAACACTGGCCCTCCTGGATTTCTTCGTCGTTAATGCTCCACTGAGCGCCCCCGGCTCCCTTGTAAATCCTCAACTCGAAACCGTCGGGGGAGATGTTCCTGGATCGAAGATCGTAAACATTTTGCCACATGCGATTCCAGCTGGCGAACTCGACAGTCGGCT
>CAZDAH010000092.1:293-12134 GCA_964503405.1 uncultured Ignavibacteria bacterium | reverse complement strand
GGCTGTGCTGAAGAAGCTGCAGAACGAGAGTGGTATCGTGCACCCCGGAAGAATCGGGCCGGTATTCCAGGTTGCCGATAGTAAGCGTGTCCACGTCGCCGGTTTGATATATCCTTCTGTATTTGATAAAAGCGCCCAGAACATCGCCGATCGATATCTGCTGATTCATTACCACGTACCAGCCGCGATTGAACACTTCGTACTCGGTCCGCTCGATCCTCTGGAAATAAATATATTCATATTCATAACGGGTCTCCTCTTCAGGGGAGATAAAGGGAAGGCTGTCGGCGGGCATTACGCAGGCTATGCCCTTGGAATGCTCCTGAAGGTTACCGCGTTTGTACAATTCAATCGAGAGCAGCTCGACCGAATCGGATACGACGGGTCTTCCCAGCCAGTAATAGGTTCGAGGAAGATAGTCGTAGTCTCTGATCTGACTGTCGTTGGACTGAGCGCCGGCGGAGAAGCTGGCTTTCTCCGAAGATCCCTTATCCTGGCTGGTGATCATGGTAATATCGAGGTTTCCGATTTTAGCCGTAGATTTGATGCCGAAAAGCCCCTGCACGTTTTCAGAATATCCAATGAATTGCGAGTTGGGAAGAGCGAGGTTGGTGTTGCCGGCCTCTACCGACTGGATTATCTCGTCCTCTTCGCCGGTGTAGCGAAGCTTGATAGTGTTGCCCAGTTCGGTATAACGCTCGGAATCCTGATCGACTTCGACCGAGATTTTCGAACCGATGCTGCCGGTAATCTTGAATCGCGATTTCTGCTCCATTTGCAAAATCGGAAATTTCGAGTTTTTGTAGGTGCCGGTATTGACTACGCCGTCGTCCCACTCCGAGCGCCCGGAGAAAGTGATGGAGCGGCTGCCCGTGACCCTGATATTCGATCTCCCCTCGCCGATAATGTTGGCAACTATTTTTGGGGGCTCCCACGGGATTTCGATTTCCACTGTTCCGTCTGTTTGCTCGGTTTCTGATTTTCCCAGCTCCGTGGCCAATACCCCCCGCCATTTGTCGCGCAAGACGAGATCGCGGCGGTACGGTACGTAGGTATCCAGAGTGATCAGGCGATATGACGGAAGCCGATAGTTGCCGTATGAATCCTCAATTCGCACATATGGATTAAGTCCGAAACGGAATTCGGTTTCCCGGCTGTATCTATAAACTTTGAAATCGAAAATATACGATGGCGCGGATTTGTTGAGAGTCTTGCCATCGGCGTCAGGCCCGGCCGTTTCACGCAAGAAAAAAGCGCTCTGGACTTCGAGACGTAATGCGATGTCACCGTAATCGGCCGCGATTACCGGGGACGCGAACAGCAGGAACAGGAGAGCCAGGCTTCTTTTAATCAAAAAGGACAATGGCGATCCTTCAGGCCTTCTAAGGCTTTCAATATTAGCAATCAAGCTTTAACGATATTCCGATAATCCTCCTTTGTCGCGGTTCTAAATCATGGATCAATATACAGAATTTCCCTTTCCAAGTCGAGCCCGAATTTGTCCTTGACCGTATTTTGCATAAGCGCCACCAGGCTCTTGACATCGGCCGACGTGGCCTTCCCCCTGTTAACTACAATATTACAGTGCTTCTCGAAAACGGCGGCATCGCCGACAGACATTCCCCTGACTCCGGCCTGCTCCAGAAGCTTTCCGGCCGGGGTGACGTTTTCGGGATCCTCCAACGATCTCAAATTCTTAAATACCGAGCCGGCGCAGCCGAGGCCCACGGGATGACGATCCCGCCTGAATTGCCGGCGCTCATTAACTACTTCGGTTAATCTCTTCTTATCTTCAGGCCACAGCCGCAAGGTCACGGAGACGATGATGTCCCCGGTCTCGGAAAGCCGCGATTTGCGGTAGCGGAATTTAAAGTAGTCATTATCGACCAATTCGATCCTGCATTCCCGGCCGGTCAAGATGACCGCGCTCTCCAAAACCTCGTTGATGGCATGGCCGAACGCCCCGGCATTGCCGTAAACTGCCCCCCCTATTGTACCTCTGATACCGGCGGCGTATTCCATCCCGCCGAGAGATAATTCGACGGTTTTATCCACCATTTTATCGATAATAGCTCCTGACAAGGCGGCGATTCTGATTCCGTTAACCCTGAACCGATCGGTCAGATCCTTAATGATCATTCCGTCGAATCCCTTATCGTCGAACAGGATATTGGAACCGCCGCCGAGAATGAAGAAACGAAGTTCGTTTTTTCTGCAGGCCCTGACAGCGCGGATTATGTCAGTAGGGGTCAAAGCGGAGAAATAAAAAGCGGCCGGCCCTCCGATCCCAAACGTCGTGTGGGGGGCCAGGATCTCCTCTCTGACCAGGCGGCCATCGAGCAGCCGGTTCAATTGATCATATCGCATCATAGTCTTAATGATCGCTTCCCCGGAAGTCGCTCCCAATTATTATACCTACATGACCCATTCGAAGTTCTCCATCTTTAATGAAGTAATTATCATTGCTACGGTGAGCACGATAGCGGCGAAGGCGGGCAGCGTCACGGTGGCCGGGATGAATTTTTCAAGCAGGAAAGTGGCCAGATAAAAGACGAATCCGCTCAGCAGGGTCGAGGCGATCAGCAGGAAACCCCCGCCGCCTCTAAGCATTCGTTTGGGATGATCCCAATTGAAATCAGCGAAAATCAACCCTATCGGCAGGCCTATTCCGTAGCCGATCAGGGCGAATGAAGACAAATGAATAATGTAAGCTACTCCCGGGGCCGCACCCACGAGAATATGGGCTGATCCGACGAGCACCGAACAAATGAGAACGAATGCCAGGCCTAAGGTGATCTTCGCCAAAAGCGCTAATCGGATTCCGCCGGAAATCATCAGATTCCAGCAAAAGCCCAGCCTTTCCAGCGGGATCTGCCTGCTCGAAAGCTGCGATCCGAAAACCAAGGCAAAGAGCGCCGTGGGTGAGGAAACTGCCATGTCGCCAAGCGACCCCGGCAGATTATTCCCGGCGATTAACGGGAACAGAAACAAGAGAATCAGCGTCGGCGCAATTTGCACCAGGACCTGCGGTTGACGATATAATAGTATCAAATCGCGTCTCATGCAGGCCAGAAACGGCGAGCGTCCCACAGAGGATCGGGAAGATCTCACCAGCGAAGCTTCCTGCGATTCGCCAACGATACCATTTCTATAGTGTCGCGCGGTAACGGCCATCGCCAGATAGGATAATACCAGAGAGGATACCGCCAGCAGGGAAAAGGGGGTTATTGTCGACAGCCAGTTTCCATGGACGGAAGCGACGGCCGCATTGTACGCCCAGCCGGACGGCAGATAGGCGAAAAGCGGAGACGAAATCAGGCCGACGGCCTGGAAATTCAAGGGAAAATCTCGAGCCCCTCCGTCATCGAAGGCGTTGAGCGCGGCGTTGATGGCAATCCAAATGCCGATGCCCAGAAAAGCGCCTGCAACGGCCATCGTGTTTTTCATCCTTGCCCTGGATATGTGACGGGCAATAATGGCGGAGAAGATTATTCCCAGAGATCCGGGTATGGCTGCCAGAAGGACGGTTATGATAACGGCCGTAAAATAATACCAGATAACGGCGTCAAAGACTATGCCTGCAAGCATGAGCACGGGGGCCAGAAATAAAAAGGCAAACCTGGCGTTCAGGGCGATCGATTCGATGAACTTATACATGAAGATCGTTCTCGAATCAAGGGGGAGGCTGAAGAGCAATTCGAGGTCCCCGCCGAAAAAGATAGTGAAAATCGCCAATGACAAACCGGTGAACAACAGAAGGACGAAAATACCGTGAAAGGAAGCGGCGATCAGTATTTCCAGCAGCCTCATTCCGACGACAGGGTCGGCCTTGACGGCGATATAGATTCCGAGGCAGGACAAGACGATTCCGAATATCAGGGCCAGGGAAGCCAGAATTACAGCCAGGGTCCGGCCGATTCGGGCTCTTCCCCTGAATATCGAAAAAAGCATCCTGATACGATATTTCAGCAGTATGGCAAGCATATCAATCGGCCAGATATTTTAAGACCTCATCATATTCGGAGCCGCCGGTGAGGTCTATGAAAAGCTCCTCCAGCGAAGAGCTTGCCTTGACGGATTGTTTGAGTTTTTCAGGATCGCCTTCGGCGATGATTCTTCCTTTGTCGATTATATAAATTCTGTCGCACATGCTTTCAGCGATCTCCAGGATATGTGTGGAGAGCATAACCGCGCGTCCCCCGCGGGCCAATTCAACTATAACGTCCTTGATCTTGCGTGTCGCCCTTGGGTCGAGGCCGCCGGTGGGCTCGTCCAGCAGGAGTGCGTCGGGGCGATGCAGCACAGTCGCCGCCAGGGAGACCTTCTGCTTCGTGCCGTGCGACAGCGAACTTATCAGTTTCCTCGCCGATTCACCCAGATCGAACAGTTCGATCAAATCATCTATTCGCTTTTTGGCGATATCCGGAGCCACGCGGAAAACCTGGGCAGCGAAATTCAAAAACTCTACGGTGGTCAGCTTTTCATAAAGATGGGGAGTATCGGGCACATATCCGAGCCTCGATTTGGCCATGGTCGATTCCCGGGTCAGGTCGAGTCCGCATATCGAGATATTTCCCTTATCGGGTTTCAAAAGTCCCACCAGCATCTTGATAGTCGTAGTCTTGCCTGCCCCGTTGGGGCCGAGGAATCCCACTATCTCGCCTCCGTCGACGTGCAAAGAAACATCGTCGACCGCAAGCACCTTGCCGTATCTGCGAGTCAGGCGCTCGCCTTTGATCAGGGCGGGCATTATTTATTCTGTACCTTTGTTATCGGCCGATTGCCCGCTGTCTGACGACGATTTCTCTTTTTTATCGGCGATTTCGTCCGGCCCTTTCTTCATCTCATCCAGATAGTTCAGGCGCAGTTCGTATAATACATGAGCGAGATACTTCGATTCATCCTCATTGAGATTGCCCTTCGTTTTTTCCTCCAGCATGGCCAGCATGTCGATCGAGTGTTTGGCCATATCGAGATTTCGATCCATTTTTCCGGAAATGACGCTGGCGACTTTTCCCATTTGCTGCCAGGCCGCCGCCTGGAATGACAGGACGAGCTGGGTGAACAACGCCTGGTCGTTATACCTCGACGAATCCGATTGTTCCCTGTTCGAGCCGCCCATGTCACGCTCCTTTCTCGGAAATCCTGACTGCCATCGAAAGTTTATGCTTGATATCCATCAGATCGGCATCGACCTGTTTTAAAATACGCTGCAGGTCGAGGTTCGCGGCCTGGGGTATCGTGGCGCTGACGTATTTCGAAAGTTCGTCGGCCATATCTAACGCGTTTTTAGTTCTCTCTTTCATATCATCCTCCAATGGACGAGTATGTCGCGTCACCCGATTTTGGCGTAACGCAATCTTCCTTTGAGACGTTTTTTCAGAACCGCTTTTATCGCGCCGTTTTCCGAGAGTTTCAATCCCGGATCATTCTCGATCACCTCGAAAGCCAGCCGCCTGGCCAGCTCCACCAGCCGTGTGTCGGTCAGGCGGGCCACCCGCAATTCCGGCAGGCCGTGCTGCGTTGTGCCGAATATTTCTCCCGGCCCCCTGATCTCGAGATCGACCTCGGCTATTCTAAAGCCATCGTTGGTGGCGGTCAAGGCCTCAATTCTGCGGGCGCCGTCTTCGCTGATCCGTAGGCCGGTAAGAAGGAAACAATACGATTTCACGCCGGATCGGCCCACTCTGCCTCTCAACTGGTGAAGCTGCGAAAGCCCGAACCGCTCGGCATGTTCCACCACCATTATGGTCGCCGACGGTATATCCAGGCCGACCTCGACTACCGTGGTGGCGGCTATTATCTTGATTTTGCCGGATTTGAAATCGCTCATTATCCGCGACTTCTCGACCGATTTCAGGCGGCCGTGAAGCAGACCGATCTTCATGTCGGGGAACACTTCCCTTTGCAACTGCTGACAAGATTCGACTGCCGCCTTCAGATCCGAATTTTCCGTTTCCTCCACCAGGGGGTAAACGATAAACGCGGATTGGCTCTCGTTGAGCTTTTGACGAATGAACTCGTACATCTGTTCCCTCTTATCATCCGGCACCTGTTTGGTTAATACAGGGAGCCGCCCCGGCGGCATCTCGTCGATTATCGAAACGTCGAGATCGCCATAGATGGTCATGGCCATGGTGCGGGGGATCGGGGTGGCGGTCATGACCAGAATATCAGGATTGGCGCCCTTCGCCTGCAGGTCGCCGCGTTGGGCCACGCCGAACTTGTGCTGCTCGTCGATTACCACGATCCCGAGTTTATGAAACCTGATACTCTCCTGTATGAGGGCGTGAGTGCCTACAATGATCGACGCTTCCCCCGACTCCGCCGACGAAAACGCCCGATTGCGGCCTTTACCTCTTTTCGAGCCGGTCAGCAATACGGTCTTCAATCCCAGAGATTCGAACAAATTCGAAAATGTGTAGTAATGCTGTTCGGCTAATATTTCTGTGGGGGCCATTATTGCTGCCTGATACCCCGATTCGATCGCTCCGAGCATGGCCAGCGCCGCCACTATCGTCTTGCCGCTGCCGACGTCGCCCTGGATAAGGCGATTCATCTGCCATGGAGCTTTCATGTCGGCATAGATTTCGTTTAACGCTTTCTTCTGGGCCGACGTCAATATGAAGCCGAGGCTGTCGAGCAATTTCCTGCCGTTGATCTTCGGCGGATTCAGGGAGATGCCGTCTGGTTTGAGGCGCCGATTCTTGTGCCTGCCCGCCATCACCAGCTCGAGATAAAACAGCTCCTCGAAGGCCAGCCGCTGCCTTCCCGAATCCGCGGATTCGAGAGTGTCGGGGAAATGAACCTGGGCTATGGCTCTGGTCAGATCGTATAGCGCGTATTTCTCTCGCCACTTGTCGGGTATTGTTTCGCAGGGATTCTCGGCCAGTTTGTCCAGAGCCGGTTTGATGATTCGTCTTAAACCTCTCGAATGAAGTCCGATATTTTTAAACGACGAGTTCTCTGGATAGATGGGGATGAGCCGTCCGGTATGGATCATCTCATCGTCGGCCGAACCAGTTCGAGCTGACCCCGTTTATCCTCTAGATAAACTACGAATCGATTCTTGCGTCCCCGCACGATCCCCGCCGCCGAAACTGTCCCTACTACGGTGACAGTCATCCCCTCGTCCACGGCGTCAAGCGGAGTGATAAGCGAGCGATCCAGATATTTGCGGGGGACATAGTAGAAAAGATCGAAAACGGACTCGATACCGTTGGCTTTGAAAACATCTCCCTTCTTTGGCCCGACGCCTTTGAGATACTGAATGTCGGAAAAGAGAAATTCGAGACCTCCGGGAAGCTCGCTGAGTGATCTGGGTTTTTTCGCAAGCGCCACGAATCTATCTTAAATACGTCAAGTTATAAAGTCAAGCCGGTTCAATCTCTTAGCCCGCTTGGGGTCAAAATTTATCCCTTCCTGCGATTCTCTCGGAAAAGTCCTTGCCTTATGGTCGAAAAGGTATATATTGCCATGAAATTTTGGAGGAATTGATGGCGCAAGTTTGCGAAATATGCGGGAAGAAGCCTGGATTCGGACAGAATGTCAGCCACGCTCACAACGTCACCAAAAGACGCTTCAATATAAATTTGAAATCCGTCAACGCCAGGGTCGACGGCAAGCCCAGGAGGATCAGGGTTTGCACTAGCTGCCTTAAGGCCGGAAAAGTGCTTAAATAGATGATATCGAAATCCCACCTTAAAACCTGCCCTTAATCCGGCGGGTTTTCTTATGCTCGATTTACCGCTCAAAACCGTGTCATATCTGACATATAGGCCCTGTTGATAACACAACTTTCATAACCGAGATCAACCATAAGCAATTGATAAACAACAACTTATAATTATGGCACGCCCTTTGTTCTAGTGTAAGTCGGAATTGAAAACAAAACACTTAAACAAAGGAGGAATTATGAAGAGGGACGGATCAATCGTATCGGTGATCGCCGTATGCATGATCGCCCTGACCGTGGTGCTGTTCGCCAGCCTGAGGAAGAAACCGATAATCGTGGAAAATCTGGCTGTCGCGGATATTGCCGAATCTTCGGCCGCTTCCGACGATATCGATCGTCAAGGCATGATCCCCGAGATCACCACAACACTGGTTGACGCCGGACGGCTGATAATCGCCACCTCGGACGGCATCTTCGTCAAGCCTGACCTCGGCGAGGCGCTTCCCGTCAAGCGCGAGCCGGGTGTCGAGATCCTGCGGCTCAACGCTATCCTGCCCATGGGAGATCATCGATACGCCGGCGGCGACGGGCTGTATCTACTCGACGAGAACTACTCGACCATGATCGATCAATTCGAATTCGGGCAGAGGATTTTCGCCCTGACCGAATTCGGCGAGGGGGTGCTGATCGGCAGCGACGAAGGGTTGTGGTATCACCGCGACCTGCCCACCGAGGAAGGGCTGCCCCAGGATACCCTGCTCAAGGAAGGGATAATCGTCACCGCCCTAACCGAGGACCGCGGGGGATTGTGGGTCGGCGCTTATAGCGACGGCCTGTATCGTTTCGACGGCGTCGACTGGCAGCGGCGCTACCTCGAACGCGACACCTCGATGTTCGATTTCGTCACGGCCCTGGAGTATGCTCATCCCTATCTCTGGGTCGGCACCGAAGAGGCGCTGTTCCGTTACGACGGCGGCAAGTGGGCGCAGATGTTCGTCGCAGATTCCAGCGAGACTTATCATGTAACGAATATCATGACCACGCCGGCGGCGACTTATATCGGCACCACCGACGGCCTGCTTCGTTACGCAGACGGGCAGCTTGCCTGCGACGGTGATTTCGCCGGGATGGAGATTGTCGGGCTTTGCCGCGGCGAGAAAGGCGTGATGGTGGCCACGAGGAACGACGGAATTTTCACCTACAAGGGAAAGGAGGAGATAGTTTCGCCGGAACAGCTTTCCCCGCAGATTTTAGCCGGGGATACAATTGAACAAACAGCCGGGATGACTCCCGAGGAGTACGACGTCCCGCTGAAGACTGAGTACGTCGGGGGTACCGATTATTGAACCATTCAAGACGTGCTGTCGGATCTTCAGATCCGACCGCATTCTCGTGGCCACCCACCGGGGCGGAGCTCTCCGCCCCGATATTTTCTATCCTGCGTGTCACAATTTATTGTGACCGCAACTTGAAATGTATGGTCATTGCACTGAAGCTGATTACTATTTCCAATGTCGCTGAAATATCATACATTACCTAGGAATACGCGGCGCTGTCCGGCCGTATATTCAATAGAGCTTGCTGCTTTGAACGGGAGAAAGGTTTATGATTAGTTGAATGCCAAAGCATGTGGTGCAGGGTCGGCTGGCCCGGCCCCCCAAACTAATATGAGAATATTTCATGGCTTCAGGGCCGACCCGATTATTATTTCGCCAGCGTTGCCCGGCGATACGGTGGAAATGGGCGGTGAGGTAAACTTGCTGGCAAATCCTTATCCGTATCTTCTTGAACAAGACAGAATCAACTACCAATGGGCATGGGCGCCGTCAGGCGAATTGGAAGGCGCCGGCAACTTTCAATTTACTCTGCCGAATAAGTACAAGTCGAACAAATTCAGCCCTGACTACCCCGGCGACGTGGAATTAAGCTACCAAATTAGCGACCTCGTGTCCGGAATATACGCGGATTCGCCGGAGCCGAATAAGGTCGTACATATAAGGCCGGTAATTACCATCACGACTCCGGCGCCAGGCTCCAAATTCGTGTATAGTACAGCCACTCCAGGAGTGCTTACAATAAACGCTACGGCGACCGTAAATCCCCAATCCCTCAATGATGATATAGAATGGTCTATATGGAATATCGATGGTTCGAATTTGACGACAAACCCGTCACCTCCGAGAGGCAATTCGGTAACTTTTACCTATACGAACTTACCTGACAAAAACGATCAATTCGGCGAAAAGTACGTAATCGCGTCTATCCCCGCCTACGGCGAAGCGGAATCGGCTATGGTCAAGGTCTATTTCTCCAAAAACAGTCAAAATAATCCCGTTGGGTTAGAGCCAAATTGGTTTTTTTATTGGAAGCAAACCGTAGCGTCAATAGGAAAACAGGTATATGACCCAGATACTAGTAAGGTAGGGTATTATATTTTTGGAAGAGATTATTTTTTTGTGGGTTTTAAGGCCGCTCTTTCAGATACAGTAATTTGCGCACATGCTCGCTTTTACGGTATCGATTATTATGCGGCGGTATGTCGACATGAAAACCGTCATATGAGTGACTACGATGATTGGTGGAGACCCATAGGGGGCTACACTCCGAATTTGCATTTGGATTTTGATGTTGATAGATGTCTCGATTCTGTGGAGCCTACACTGGTACCTGCCTTAGATCCAACGAAGAAAATCACGTATCCCAAAATATACCCACCCAATATCAAAAACTTCGATGATTTCGAGTATCGCGGTTATGAGCAAGAATGTGATTGGATTCAAGGCTCTGCCGATAGTCTAGATTGGGCGTGTCCAGGCCATCAATATTAATCAACAGGAGGAACGATGTTAATACATAATCGCGTTGGGGACGTAATTGAGTTTACCCTAAATCTTACCATATTTAGTTTCTTTGTATTTTTCCCAACTGGTGCCAGTTCTCAAGAAGCCATAAAAGAGTTAACTAAGGTAAATACTGATTCGTTGTGGACTGCCTACATGGAACAAGGGAGTACTTCAGAAGCGGTAGATGATTTGATTATCCGAGTACAAAATGAATTGGCGAAACCTACAACGATTAAAGGTACATCGATAGACTTCTGGCCGGACGCAGTTTTGCGTTCCATAATATTTAAGTTCGCAGAAATATGCAAACCTGCGTCCGAGCAACTTCGCAATAGGCTGGGTAACTTATCGCCGCCAATAAGAGATTTGACTATTATTATTTTGGGCATGCAGGGTGATTCAACTGTAAAGCGAGATTTAAGGGCGATAATTGAAACGAATGACAATCCCACCGCTCGAGAATTGGCTACTTATTCTCTGGCGGGGTTTATGGACAAAAAAGACATTCCAATATTCAAAAAAGCGCTTGCCGATACATTTTGGGTCACTACGCACTGGGATTATGTTCTTGAAGACGGTCGTGATTACGAGACATTCTATCCAGTCAGAGATAAAGCGGCGGAAGCGTTGAGAGGGATGGGCTTTTTGGTGACACATGATTTTTCCGGAAATTACACGATCCTGGAAGAGCCAAAATAGGGGGCCATTGTGAAAAAACTGAAAATAACTCCAACACTAACAGCGGTCGTCGCTCTATCAGTGCCCGCTCTAGCCCTGCATCCAAGCTGGCTGCCACAGCCGCAGTTTGAGCAGATAAGTTACCTCAGGCTGGGTGTACCACTGGAGTTCAACCTCGATTATGCCCTGCAGTGGACAGACTCAGTGGCTTCGGTCTTCATCCAGCCCTTCGACGCGCTCGTCCTCCATGTGGATGTCGATAATGCGCCGCGGGACGTTTTCATCTTCTCGGATATCGGCATGCAGCGGTTATCCGTCTGGATGTGCACCGAGCCGTATCAAACGGGTAAGCGTCAACTGCTCTCGGTCACGGCATATCGGGGGGCGACTGGGGACGAGTTCAAGACGCCGTCGGGGCTGGCCACGAATGCCATCAACCGTAAATTCGATCCGGCCAATGATGTCATCTATGTCGCCGATCGGGGGAACGACCGCATAGTGGAGCTGGCCTATACCCCCGATTCGGAAGGGGGCAAGCTGCGGTATAACAGGTTTATCGGCGAATCGTACCTAGAATGGCCGGTCGATGTGGCTATCAGCGCTTACGGGGACGCCAACCCGAGTAACGCCGACCTCTTCGTGGTG